>JAAFKB010000003.1 GCA_013299055.1 Sphaerotilus sp. | reverse complement strand
ACGTCGGGCTACAAGGGCGTGACGGGCACGATCAGCTTCGACGACAAGGGTGACGTGAAGAACGGCGCGCTGACGATGTTCACGTACAAGGGCGGCAACCGCGAGCAGATCGCCGTCGTGCGCTGAGTCCTGCCACGGGCACACGGACGGCGTGCCGTATGCTGGCACGTCGCCTGACTCCTGACCCTTCGCAAGGGACGTGCCCGTGGACCACCACATCCTGACGCCGCTGTTCTCCCCGACCTCGATCGTGGTGTTCGCCGGGCCGCCCGACCGGCTCGACGAGGCCCCGGCGCTGGTCCGGGGAATGCTGCGCGAGCTGCAGGCCCATGCGTTCTCGGGCGCGGTCAGCTTTCTCGATGTCGAGATGACCGGCACGCTGTCCTCGCTGGCCCAGTCGCGTGCCGACCTGGCCATCATCGCGCTGCCACACGACCGCATCGCCGATGCGCTGGAAATCGCCGGCCGCATCCGATGCCGGGCCGCCCTGGTGCTCTCGACCGGTCTTCCCGCTCCGCAATGCGCCCAGATCGAGGCGATCGCCCGTCGGCACGGGGTCTCCCTGCTGGGGCCCAACAGCCTGGGCCTGCAGCGGCCCCTGCTCAAGCTCAATGCCAGCGCTGCCGGACGGCTCGCCGCCGTGGGTCCGCTCGCCCTGGTCTGCCAGTCGGGCGCACTCACCGCGTCCATCCTGGACTGGGCGGCGCGCAACGCGGTGGGCTTCTCCACCGTGGTCTCGCTGGGGGCCAGCACCGCCGTCGACCTGCCGCAGGTGCTGGACTTCCTGGCCAACGACGCCGCCACCCAGAGCATCCTCGTCTACCTGGAGGGCATCCACGACGCCCGCCGCTTCATGAGTGCGCTGCGGGCGGCCGCGTTCGCCAAGCCGGTGGTGGTGATGAAGGCTGGCCGCCAGCCCGCCGGCTCGAAGGCGGCGCTGACCCATTCCGCCAGCATCGTCGGTTCGGACGACGTGTTCGAGGCAGCACTGCGCCGGGCAGGGGTCGTGCGGGTGCGGACCTTCACGCAGCTGTTCTCGGCCGCCAAGTGCCTGGCCTCGCGCTACAAGCCGGTGGGCAAGGGGCTGGCCATCATCACCAATGGCGGTGGTCCGGCGGTGCTGGCGGCCGACCGCGCCAACGAGATCGGGCTGGAGGTGGCGCGGCTGGTGGACACGAGCTGCAGCGAACTCGCGCCGCAGCTGGCCGCGCACGCCACGCTCGACAGCGTCATCGACCTGGGTGAGGACGCCACACCCGCGCAGTTCCATGCCGCGCTGCTGGCCTGTGCCAAGGACCGGGCGGTGCATGGCGTGCTGGTGATCTTCTCGCCCAAGCTCGACAGCGACCCCGACGCCATTGCCCAGGTCGTCTGCGACACGCTGCACGCCATCGGCAAGCCGGTGCTGACCTGCTGGATGGGCGACGAGCGGGTGCGCGATGCCCGCGCCATGCTCAACGCGATCGCCATCCCGACCTTCCGCACGCCGGAAGCCGCCGTGGACGCCTTCGCCAACGTGGCGAATTTCTACCAGAACCAGCAGCTGCTGCAGCAGACCCCGCCGCCGCAATCCACGCTGGCGCGTCCCGATGTCGAGGGCGCGCGGCTGCTGATCGAGGGCGTGCTGGCCGAGCGGCGCAGGGTGCTGACCGAGATGGAGTCGAAGGCGCTGCTGGCCGCGTTCCACATCCCCGTCACCCGCACCATGCTGGCGCGCACCGCCACCGAGGCCATGCTGATCGCCAGCCAGCTCGGCTACCCCGTGGCGCTGAAGATCGACTCGCCCGACATCAGCCACAAGTCGGATGTCGAGGGCGTGGTGCTCGACGTGCAGACCGCCACCCAGGTGCGCGATGTCTTCACCGACATGCTGGCCGCCGTGCGCCGCGTGATGCCGCAGGCGCAGATCAACGGCGTGACCATCCAGCCCATGAGCGGCAAGAAGCGCGGGCGAGAGATCTACATCGGCATGACCACCGACGTGCCGTTCGGGCCGGTCATCACGTTCGGCTCGGGTGGCACCATGATCGAGCTGATCGCCGACCGGGCGATGGAACTTCCACCCCTGAACCAGTTCCTGGCGCACCGGCTGATCGAGCGGGCGCGGGTGGCGACCCTGCTGGGCGAGTGGCGGGGGGCGCCGTCGGCCGATGTCGAGGCCGTCGAGCAGATCCTGCTGCGGGTGTCGGAGATGGTGTGCGAGCTGCCGCAGCTGCGCGAGATGGACATCAACCCGCTGATCGTGGACGAGCACGGCGCGGTGGCGGTGGATGCGCGCATCGTCATCGACCACGCCGGCCCCAGTGCCCGCGACTACCAGCACCTGGCCATCCTGCCCTACCCGAGCCGCTACGAGCGCGAGTGGCCGATGAAGGGCGGCGATCTGTACACCATCCGCCCGATCCGTCCGGACGACGCCGAGATGCTGCAGACCTTCACCCGCGGGCTGTCGCAGGAGAGCCGCTACTTCCGCTTCGCCAGCGCGATGCACGAGCTGCCGGCGCGGATGCTGGCGCGCTACACGCTCATCGACTACGACCGGGAGATGGCGCTGGTGGCCGTCCACGTCGATCGCCGGCCAGGGGACGACGGCGTGTTCGTCGAGACCGAGCAGATCATCGGCGTGTCGCGCTTCATCACCAACCCGGACCAGACCACCTGCGAGTTCTCGCTGGTGGTGTCGGATGCCTACAAGGGCCAGGGGCTGGGCTCGCGGCTGATGCTGTCGATCGCCGACTTCGCGCGCCACAAGGGGCTGCAGCAGATCGAGGGGCTGGTGCTGGCGAACAACCCCAACATGCTGCGGCTGATGCGCGGGCTGGGCTACGAGGTACGGGCCTTCCCGGAGGATCCCGACTTCAAGCTGGTCGTCAAGGCGCTCTGAGGGGCCTTGCAGCGCCATGCACGACCTCGCTGTCCCTCGGGTACCTTCCGCCTTGTCGGGGCTGCGCATCGGCCTTGTGGGGGCTGGCCGTGTGGCCCGGGCCTTGGTGATCGCACTGGAGCGTGCGGGCCTGCCTGTCGTGGCGGTGGGCAGCCGGCAGCCCGAGCGGCTGTCCCCGTCGCGTTATCCACAGCCCTGTACCCCGCAGCAGGCGGTGGACCAGGCCGATCTGGTGCTGCTGACCGTGGCGGACGACGCGATCGCACCCGTGACGGCGGCTTTGCGCTGGCGTGCCGGACAGGCCGTGGTGCATTGCAGCGGCGCCACCGAGGTCGCCGCGCTCGATGCCGCGGCGCAGGCCGGTGCTCACACCGGTGGTTTCCATCCGCTGCAGATCTTCTCCGATCCGGAACAGGCCGCGCAGCGTCTCGCGGGGAGCACTGCCGCGATCGAGGCCGGCCCCGCGCTGCTGCCGACACTGCAGGCGCTGGCCGCGGCACTCGGGATGCCGGCCACCGTGCTGCCGCCGGGCATGCGGGTGCGCTACCACGTCGCGGCGGGGTATGCGGCGAGTTTCCTGCTGCCGGTGCTGCAGGAGGCGGTGGCGCTGTGGGCCTCCTTCGGGGTGGACGAGGCGGATGCCTTGCAGGCGCTGCTGCCGCTGGCGCGGGGCACGCTCGATGCCGCGCAGACCCGCGGACTGGCGGGGGCCGTGTCGGGGCCGATCGCGCGGGGCGACCTGGGCACCGTGCAGCGCCACCTTGGCGCGCTGGAGACACTCGGGCCGTCGCGGACGGCGTTCTACCGGTTCCTGGCGGTGTCCCAGCCCGCGCTGGCGCAGCAGGCGGGACGTTTGGATGAGGATTTGCGCAAGCGGCTCGAATTTTTACTCCGGGATGCGGACTGTTAAGAAAAAGAACGACACAATTTGCGCAAATTCAGCTCCCATCTGCCATGCGTCGCGTGTCGTCCCCTGCCCACAACCCCTTCTCGACTGCCTCGGCTGCCGATGGCGTCGAGCCGTACGTCTCGCCGCCGAGCCAGCGTGGCCAGCAGTACAGCGTTCCGGAAGGCTACCGGCACCACTTCGAGCGGTCCTGGCTGGTGCCCGGCCGGTCGGTGCTGCTGGGGCTGCTGTGCGTGGCCGGGCTGCTGGGCTATCTGCGCAGCGACCGGCTCCTGCCCCTGCTCATGGGCACCACGACGACCCGCGTGGTGGCGGCGGACCGGGCTGCGTCCGCTGATGCGGTGCCCCAGCAGGCCAGCATCTTCCCCATCGACTTTCCCGCCACGCTGCCGCCCACGGCCGCCGGCCCCGCCACGGGTGCCGGTGGTGTCGGTGTCGTCAAGTGTGTCCAGGCGGACGGCACGGTGGTCTACCAGCAGCAGCGTGACTGCGGCCCGGCGGTGATGGCCGCCCGGGCGCTGCAGGCGGGGCGCTGACATGCGGAGCCGCAGCCTGCGCTGGCTGGCGATCGTCCTGTGTGCGGGCTGGCTCAGCGCCTGCGGCGGAGGGGACGAAGACCTCGGCGGCGACACGGACAGCACGGACGGCACCGTCTATCCCTCGCCCAACGGCCCCGCCGCCACCGACTGGGTCATCCGCCAGGACTACGGCGGCTACCAGCTCACCTACGACTGCACCACGCGCACGGCGCTGCAGTACAGCTACACCCTCGACGTCGACAACGGCACGGCGGCCCGGCCGAGCAGCTTCAGGCTCGACCCGACGCTGCCCGCCGGCTGCGAACAGCAGTACAGCGCCCGGACCTACAACCCCGTCTACGCTGGCTACGACCTCGGGCATCTGGTGTCGTCCAACCACATGGACCACGACGCCGAGTACATCCTGCGCGCCAACTACATGACGAACATCGTCCCGCAGCTGGCCGATCTCAACCGCGGGATCTGGGTCAAGGCCGAGAACGTCGCCGAGTGCTACCGCGACATCGCCCCGGTGCAGGTCTACGGCGGCGTGGTCTACAGCGATCCGTCCAACGACTGGTTCCTCGCCAGCCACGGCATCCGCACGCCCGAGTTCTTCTGGAAAGCCATCCTCACCACCGACCCGGCGACCGGCCAGGCCAAGGCCATCGCCTGGTATGTTCCCAACGTCGATGGCCTGAGCGGTCTGGACGCCTACCTCGTCAGCATCACCGAGCTGGAGCAGCGGGTCGGCACCGCGCTGGTCGGCATCACCGCGCCTGCTGCGGTCAAGGCGATGAAGCCCGCGACCAGCTGGCCGCTGCCGGCGGGCTGCAACACCGCCTGAGGCCGTGCGTGCGGTTCAGCAGAGCGGTCCTGGCCCATTTCGATCCCTCTCGCGACGCAGCGTCCCGTCCGCCAAGGCTCACTTCGACAGCGTCACGCACGTCGCCGCATTGGCCGCGCTGACGTAGCGCAGACCCGCCGCCGCCACACCCGACACGCAGAACTTCGCCGACCCGGTCTTGGCGGACAGCGCCGACGGGATGGTCACGTTGCCGCTGGCATCGGTCAGGCCCTTCACGGTGCCGGTGATGGCCCCCGTCCAGCTGCCTGTCACGGCAGCACTCTGCACCGGGTTGCCCAGCCCGTCGAGCGCCAGCACCCGCGCCGAGGCCTGCGTCCTGGTGGTGTTCAGCGTCAAGGCGATGCCCTGCACATGGACTTCGGCTGCCGTGGAGCCGGCGGCGGGCAGGCTGACGACACAGGTCTCGCCAGCCGTGTAGCGCACCCAGTCGTAGGTGGCCGACAGCGGCGTGCCCGGGTAGCGGAAGACCCCCGCCCAGCCGGCGGCGGTGGCATCGACCGGCCACAGGTTGACCATGATCTTCTGCAGCGAGTCGGCGGCCTTGGGCGTGGGTTTGCTGGCCGAGTCCAGCACCTTGTAGACCGACACGCCATCCACGAACCACTCGATGCCCTTGGAGGTCCACTTGAAGGCGTACTGGTGCAGCCCTTGCGCGGCATCGAAGGGCAGGCTGACGGTGTATTCACTGCCGGTCTTGGGCGCGCCGTTGGCCCAGAAGTTGGTCTGCATGCGCCGGGTGTCGGCGCCGACGAACTCGATGTCGATCTCGTTGTGCAGGCCGTTGCCGCCGTTGTCATGGGGGCCTGCATAGGTGAAGAAGGAACTCACCACCCCGGCCGCCGACACCGGCCGCATGCGGGTCTCGTAGCAGCCGTAGCCGTGGTAGCCCAGGCTCTGGTACTGGCCCGAGGTGTACGGCTTGCCCAGGGTCGGGGCGTTGCTCAGCCGCAGTGCCATCAGGCTGGTGGTGGTGCCGATGTGGTCGGCCTTCCAGGCGCTGTCGAAGGGTGAGCCGTTGGTCCAGCCGTCGGCGCGCATCCAGCGGGTGGTGTCGAGCATGGTGAGGTCATCCCTGAAGCTGGGCTGGGCGACCGGGGCGGCGTGGCTGCTGGCGGCGGCCAGCGCGGCGACCAGGGCCAGCAGGGGCATGGAGTCTGACAGGCGGCGGGTGGACGTGTGGCGTCTGGACATGGGCGGGCGGGCAGTTTGATGCAGGGGCGCAGGGCGGGATATTGCGCCTGAAATGAAAAAAAACCATGCCTCAGTTGTGCGGAATTGCACAAGATGCATGACCTGCGCTGCTCGGGCAGATTCCGGCCGAGCAGGCCGAGCAGGCAGCGGCTCCACGGCGAGTCGTGGCCGCGATCTGGGAGGAAACTGGCAACCTGCCATCCGCAGGCGTCAAGCGAGGTCGGCGGGCGCCGATATGACGGTCATCACGCATGACCCTCAGGACCGACCATGACCACCGCCCCGCAAATGCCCACGCAAAAGTACCGTCTCCTGACCCGCAGCGACATGGACGGCCTGGTCTGCGCCGTGCTGCTGCGCGAACTCGACCTGATCGACGAGATCACCTTCGTCCATCCCAAGGACGTGCAGGACGGCAAGATCGCCGTGAGCGCACGCGACATCCTCACCAACGTGCCCTACGTCCCCGGCTGCGGCATCTGCTTCGACCACCACGCCAGCGAAGGCATCCGCAACCAGGGCCGCGACACGCCGGGCCATGTGCTCCAGGCCGACGCCAAGTCCGCCGCCCGCGTGGTGTACGACCACTTCGGCGGCAAGGCGCGCTTTCCCCGTGTCAGCGACGCGATGATGGACGCGGTGGACAAGGCGGACTCGGCCGGCTTCAGCATCGACGACGTGCTGGAACCCCAGGGCTGGGAGCTGCTGTCCTTCCTGATGGACGCCCGCACCGGGCTGGGCCGCTTTCGTGAGTTCCGCATCTCGAACTACCAGCTCATGATGAAGCTGATCGAGTGCTGCCGCGACATGGCCATCGACGACATCCTGGCCCTGCCAGACGTGCGCGAGCGCACCGAGCTGTTCTTCGCGCAGCACACGCTCTTCCGCGACCAGATCCGCCGCGTCGCCCAGGTGCAGGACCACCTCGTGGTGCTGGACCTGCGCGACGAGGAGACCATCTACGCCGGCAACCGCTTCGTGGTCTACGCAATGTTCCCGCAGTGCGACATCTCGATGCACGTCCTGTGGGGGCGCGAGAAGCTCAACACCGTCTACACCGTCGGCAAGTCCATCTTCGGCCGGCGCAACCGCATGGACATCGGCGCGCTGATGCTGGAGCACGGCGGTGGCGGCCACCACGCCGCCGGCACCTGCCAGGGCGAGAACGCGCAGGCCGAGGCGCTCAAGACCACGCTGATCGACGAGATCCTGTCGCGCAGCAGCGCCACGGCGGATCTGAAGCACGCCGCCTGATCGCCGATAATCCCGCCCAGACGCGCCGCCCTGCGCTGGTTGCAGGTGGCGCGTCCGTGTTCTCAGGGCGGGGTGCAATTCCCCACCGGCGGTGATGGTGGCGCAGCAGCGATGCACGCCGCACAAGCCCGCGAGCGCCCGGCCGCCGCCACAAGGGGTGGCGGCCGGGGTCAGCAGACCTGGTGTGATTCCGGGGCCGACGGTGACAGTCCGGATGAAAGAGAACCACCGCGACCGCGCCCCCGGCCACCCGTGCCGGTCGGGCGCGGCCGTGGCGTTTCCATGCCCTGATTCTGGCCCTCACCTTCTTGGCGAATTTCCATGAATCAGTCTGTCTCTGCCTCCGCTGCGTCCACCGCAACGTCCCCCTTCGCCTCTGTGCCCGAGCTGATCGCCGAGATCGCAGCCGGCCGCATGGTCGTGCTCGTCGATGACGAGAACCGCGAGAACGAAGGCGATGTCATCCTCGCTGCCGAGTTCGCCACGCCCGAAGCCATCAACTTCATGGCGCGCTACTGCCGCGGCCTGATCTGCCTGACGCTCACGGGCGAACGCTGCGACCTGCTGCAACTGCCGCCCATGGCCTCGCGCAACGGCACCAAGCACGGCACCGCCTTCACCGTCTCGATCGAGGCCACCACCGGCGTGACCACCGGCATCTCCGCCGCCGACCGCGCCCGCACCGTGCAGGTCGCCGTCGCCGACGACAGCACGGCGACCTCGCTGGTGCAGCCCGGCCACGTCTTCCCGCTGCGCGCGGCCGAGGGCGGTGTCCTCATGCGCGCCGGCCACACCGAGGCGGGCTGCGACCTCTCGCGGCTGGCCGGGCTGAAGCCGGCTGCGGTCATCTGCGAGATCATGAACGACGACGGCACGATGGCCCGCCTGCCGGACCTGATCGTCTTCGCCAAGACCCACGGCATCCTGCTCGGCACCATCGCCGACCTGATCCGCCACCGCAGCCGCCACGAAGGGCTGGTGGAGCGCCTCGGCCAGCGCCCGATCACCACGGCGGCCGGGCGGTTCGAGCTGCAGACCTACCGCGACCGCTTCGGCGGCCTGCACCTCGCGCTGGTGCTGGGCCAGTGGGCCGAGGGCGAGTCCGTGATGGTGCGGGTGCACGAGCCGCTGTCGGTGCTGGACCTGCTCGACACCGAAGGCGGCCGCCATTCGTGGCCGCTGCCGCAGGCGCTGGAGGCGGTGCAGCGCGAGGGCCGCGGCGTCGTGCTGCTGCTCAACGCCGCCGAGTCGGCGGATGACCTGATCGCCGGCGCCCTGAACCCGCAGCGCCCGCGCCCGACCACCCCCGGCGCACCGGAATCGGACCTGCGCCTGTTCGGCATCGGGGCGCAGATCCTGCGGGATCTGGGGGTGAGCCGGCTCAACCTGCTGGGCAACCCGCGCCGCTACCCCAGCATGGGCGGCTACGGGCTGAGCATCGACGGCTTCGTCTCCTCGGCGGGCTGAGGATCGGGAGACGGCGGCCACCCGGCACAATCGGGCGGTCGTCGTCGCTACAGATCCAGCCCCACCATGTCCACCCGCAGCCCCCGTGCCACCCGCGTCCTGACCGGCATCACCACCACCGGCACCCCCCACCTCGGCAACTACGTCGGCGCGATCCGCCCCTGCGTCGTGGCGAGCCGCCGGACCGATGTCGAGAGCTTCTTCTTCCTCGCCGACTACCACGCGCTGATCAAGTGCGACGACCCGGCGCGCATCGAGCGGTCGCGGCTGGAGCTGGCGGCGACGTGGCTGGCGGCGGGCCTCGACCCCGAGCGCGTCACGCTGTACCGCCAGAGCGACATCCCCGAGATCCCCGAGCTGACCTGGCTGCTGACCTGCGTCACGGCGAAGGGCCAGATGAACCGCGCCCACGCCTACAAGGCGGCGGCGGACGCGAACACGGCGGCGGGCGAGGATGTGGACGCCGGCATCACGATGGGCCTGTTCAGCTACCCGATCCTGATGGCTGCCGACATCCTGATGTTCAACGCGCACCAGATCCCGGTCGGCCGTGACCAGATCCAGCACATCGAGATGGCGCGAGACGTGGCCCAGCGGTTCAACCACCTCTACGGTCAGGGGACGGATTTCTTCGTGCTGCCCGAGGCGGTGGTCGAGGCCGAGATGGCGCTGCTGCCGGGCCTGGACGGCCGCAAGATGAGCAAGAGCTACGACAACACGATCCCGCTGTTCGAGGGCGGAGCGACGGCGCTCAAGGACGCGATCGCCCGCATCGTCACGGACTCCAAGCTGCCCGGCGAGCCGAAAGACCCCGAAGGCTCCGCGCTGGTGACGCTGCACGACGCCTTCGGCACGCCCGAGCAGAACGCCGCCTTCCGCGCTGCGCTGCGCGACGGGCTGGGCTGGGGCGAGGCCAAGCAGCGGCTGTTCGCGCTGATCGACGGCGAACTCGCGCCGATGCGGGCGCGCTACGCCGCGTTGATCGCCCAGCCGGCGGAGCTGGAGGCCATCCTGATGGCCGGCGCTGCCAAGGCCCGCGCCGAAGCCGCGCCGCTGCTGCAGCGGCTGCGCGAAGCGGTGGGCCTGCGGCGGATGGTGGCTGCGCCCGTGGTCCCGGTGGCCACGGCGAAGGCGGACAAGGCCGTGCTGGCAGTGTTCAAGCAGTACCGCGAGGCGGACGGGCAGTTCTACTTCAAGCTCGCCGCGGCGGATGGGCGGGTGCTGCTGCAGAGCGTGGCGTTTGCGGGTGGGCGGGATGCGGGCGCATGGGTCAAGCGGCTGAAGACCGACGGGGCGGCGGCACTGGCTGAAGCGCCCGTCACGCTGGGTGAGGGTGTGGCGGCGGACGAGGTGGCCGCAGTGCTGGCTGCGCTGGTCGCCGCGGCAGACGCCTCCTGAGCCGGGCCGTGGTCCAGACCCTGCGGTGGGGGGCACGCCTGTGGATGGTGCTGGTGCTGACCGCTGTTGTCGGCTGTGCAGCGCCACGCCACCAGAACGCTTACCCAGTTCCCGAAGACACGGGCGAACGCGTCCCGCCCAGCTATTTCCTGCACCGCGCCTGGGTACAGATCACGCGGGATCTGCGGCGCACCGAAGTACCGCCCGTCGTGGCGCTGGACCTGCCGGCACTGGCCGGGCGGGCATTCGCGGTGAGCTGGCTCGGGCATTCGTCGCTGCTGGTGCGGGCGGGGTCGCAGTGGGTGCTGATCGACCCGGTGTTCTCGGGCACGGCCGGCCCCGTGCAGGGACTCGGGCCGGCCCGACTGACCGCCCTGCCGCTGGCACCCGACGCGCTGCCGCGCATCGACGTGGTGCTGATCACCCACGACCACTACGACCACCTCGACCTCGCCACCGTGCGCCGGCTGGCGCGACAAGCGGGTGGCGCTCCCCGGTTCCTGGTCGGGCAGGGGCTGGGGGCCTGGTTCACCGACGCCGTGCAGACGCCGGCGCAGGAGTTCGCATGGTGGCAATCGCTGCGCATCGGCGACACCGGCTACACCTTCGTTCCCGCCCAGCACAACAGCGGCCGCAGCCCCTGGGCACGCAACCAGACGCTCTGGGGCGGCTGGGTGGTCGAGCATGGCGGCCAGCGTCTCTACCACGCGGGAGACACGGCCTACGTCGCCCCGCTCTTCGCCGAACTGCGCGCCCGGATCGGCCCGATCGATCTGGCGGCACTGCCCATCGGCGCCTACCTGCCAAGGCAGGCGATGCGCTTCGAGCACACCGACCCGGACGAGGCAGTGCAGGCGTTCCAGTTGCTGGGAGCACAACGGGCCTTCGGGATCCACTGGGGCACCTTCCAGCTCGGCGACGACGAGCCCTTCCAGCCGGCACACGACCTGGCGGAGGCGGTGCGCAAACGCCACGCCGCAGGCTTCGGGCTGAGTCCCATCGGGGCGGTACTCGACATCGCGCCGACACGCGACGCGACGCCCACCGCTCTGCGTCCCCCCGCCGCGCTGGTCCCCGCGTTTGCCCGGCCCTGACGCGGGGAGATCGCGTGGCCTAATGCCCGAGGCCCTGTGCCTGCTCCGGCACGCCACTTCGCGAGGAACCGCCATGCTGTCTTTGCCCACCGCTGCGTCCACCCTGACCCGCTGGCCCGCCTTGCTGGTGCTGGCGGGGCTGCTGCACGCGGCACTCCCCGCCTCGGCCTGGGAGCTGCAAGGCACCAAGGCCATCGTCGCCCTCACCCGCGACCAGCAGCGCCTGCCGCTGGGCACCGTGGTGTTCACCCCGCGCCCGGACGGCAAGATCGCCTTCGCCGTCCACATGGACCACGCCCGGTTCACCGACCACTTCCTGTCGATGAAGGAATTCAAGTGCCTCGAAGGCGGCGGCGAGGTGAGCTGCCATGTGCCCTACCCGTACCCCAACCCTGGCACGGT
This sequence comes from Sphaerotilus sp., assembly GCA_013299055.1. Classification (GTDB taxonomy): domain Bacteria; phylum Pseudomonadota; class Gammaproteobacteria; order Burkholderiales; family Burkholderiaceae_C; genus Sphaerotilus. The sequence continues at coordinate 80,915 of JAAFKB010000003.1, read as the reverse complement.
CACGCCCACCGACCTGCGCTGGCTGGAGCACCACCTGCTGTTCCTGTTCAAGCTGCCCAAGGAGTTCGGGGCGAAGCTGTGGAACGGGCTGTACTACCGGCTGGAGCGCACGGAGACCGGACTGGTCGGCCGGCCGCAGTCGATCGACCTGAACCTGATCAGCGCCCCGCCCGCGCAGACCGAGACGCCGCCTTATCGGGCACCGCTGCGGGATGACGTGGCGGCGGGGGTGCGGTGGATCGACCGGCTGGTGATCGAGTAGCACGCCACCTCATCCAGGCCACCAGCACCACCCCCACCGCCAGCAGCCCGGCGATCCCGCCAAAGGCGATCGAATCCGACCACGTCGCCGCGACAAACCCCAGGCACAGCGGCGTCGGCAGCCGCAACACCCCCGCGACCAGCGATGCCACGCCCAGCGCATCCGCCGACCGCTGCGGCGCCTGCCGCGCCACCAGCGCGAAGCAGCACGGCACGACACATGCCGTCCCCGCGCCCACCAGCGCGAAGCCCAGCACGCTGCCCGTGAACCCGTCCGCCAGCGCCACGGCAGCAAAGCCGAGTGCCGCCAGCACCAGCGACACCGCGATGACGCGGTGGTCATCGAAGCGCCGCCGCAGCCGGTCACCCAGACTGCGCACGATCGCCTGACAGCCAGCGAACAACGCCGCGCCCGCGCCCGCCAGCGCCGGATTTGGCTGCGCCTGCTGGGCGAGGAATTGCGCGGACCACATCTGCGCGGTGATCTCGGCCGCGATGGTCACGCCCAGCACGACGCCGAGCAGCAACACCGGCAGGCCGAGGTGCGCACGCGCAGCGCCCTCCTCCACAGCGCCCGCACCGGACACCGACGGTGCGCCCCCCGACGGCTGGCGTGGCGGGATGCGCGTCAACGCCCACACCACCGGCGCGATCGACAGCACCGCCAGCCCTGCACACGCCGGCGCCCCGTACTGGCTTGCCACCACGCTGCCGCCGATCGCCCCGAACGCAAACGCACCGGACGCCGCCGCGTGCATGCGGATCAGCACCGGCCGACCCGCCTCGTGTTCCAGCGCGGTGCCGTCGGTGTTCATCGCCAGATCGACCGTGCCGGCGGTCAGCCCGAGGGCGACCAGGCTGGCCGTCAGTGCCCAGGGCGAACCAGCCACGAACAGCGCCACGAACACCAGCGCATGCAGCACCAGCATGCCACGCATCAACCGCCGTACCTCCACCCGGCGCAGCAGCCGCCCGCCCACGGTCATCGCGCCGACATAGGCTGCGCCGTGCAGCGTCAGCGCCAGGCCGAGGCCGGCAGTGTCGAGACCGGTCTGGCGCATCAGCGTCGGGATGGCGCCCGCGAACAGACCGAGGCCCAGCGCGAAGGCGAAGAACACGCCCGTCAGGACAACCCGTGGCGTCACAGGGTGCGGGTGCAGGTGATGGCGGTGTCGAAGTAGGCGCGGGTGTTGACGTGGACTGCCTCGCTGGCCAGCAGCGCGTCCACCGGCCACCACTGCAAGGCGCTGTGCTGCTGGTCGATGCCGCGCACCGAGTCCTCGCCCACCGTCACGGCGTAGGCGAGCACGACGTAGTGCGTCGTCACGTCCTCGGTGCCGGAGAAGTTGTCGGGGTAGAGGTGCTCGAACACGCCCAGCGGGCGGGCGCCGGCGACCTCGTCCGGGTGGAAACCGAGTTCCGCGCTGGCCACGCGGCGCAGCGCATCGGCCACGCGCTCGTCCTTGAGGATGCGCCCGCCAGGGACGAACCAGGTGCCCTGCGCCGGGCGGTTCTGGCGCAGGCCCAGCAGCACCTCGCCACGGGCGTTGCGGCAGACGAGGTCGATCGACACCAGCGGGGTGTGGCGCACGACGGTGAGCAGGGTGTCGTGGGGGAGGTAGTGGCGGGGGCGGGGTGTTTCGGACATGGCCGGCAGTATGCCGAGATCAGGAGAACGCATCGGCGAGGAAACCGCGCTCCGCCGCGAGCGTCGCCTCGTGGTCCATCAGCTCGGCGAACAGCGCGGGCGGGATCGTGATGCTGCCGACGCCGAGGGCGAGCAGATCGAGGTACGCCTGCCGGCTGCGGATGCTCGCCACCAGCAGCCGCATCGGCGCGCCGCTGGCGGCCACCAGGGCTTGCATCCTGCCGATCAGCGCGAGTCCGTCCACTCCCGAGTCGTTGAGTCGGCCCAGGTACGGCGCGGCATAGGCGGCGCCGAGCTGGGCGGCGAAGTGCGCCTGCTCCAGCGCATAGACGGCCGTGTACGTGACCGGCACGCCGCGGGCGGTGAGCGCCGCGCCGGCCGCCAATCCGGCGCGCGTGGCCGGGATCTTCACGACGAGCTGCCCCGCATCGAAGGGCCGCAGCAGCGTCGCGGCGTCGGCCAGCATGCCATCCACGTCGGAGGAGCGGACCTGCGCCTGCACCTGTCTTGCGCCCAGCCGCAGCAGCGTCTCCAGCAGCGTCGGCAGCGCCTCCCAGGTGACGCCGGCCCGCTGGAGCAGCGTCGGGTTGGTCGTCACGCCATGCACCACGGGGTGCGGCAGGCACTGGCGCAGCGCGGTCAGGTCGGCGCTGTCGAGGTAGAGATGGAAGGGGGTCTGGGCAGGCATGCAGCGGATGGTACAGAGCCGCAGAGGCCGAAGATCTCGCTGGCGCAGGGGAGGACTTGCCGGTACGCTTGGGGGCGCGCTGATGCGCCGAGGCGCGGTCATGCCCACGTCCTCTCTGGCGCCAGTCCTGCGGCGACCATTAGTAAAACTAGGTGATTTACTCATGTGCAGTCGCCTGTGCTGAGGCATCCTTCCCAGGCGGTTCGTGGCGGTGCCGCGACCGCGTGGACCCGCACCCTGATCCCCCGCACCCTGATGATTCCGACCTTCGAAGCCGATGAACGGGCCGTCCGCGGCTCCAACCACACCGGCATGCGCCAGTTCAACGAGCGCATCGTGCTGCAGGCCATCCGGCTGCACGGCGCGATCCCGAAGGCTGACCTCGCCCGGCTGACGCAGCTCTCGTCGCAGACGGTGTCGGTCATCGTCAGCCGGCTGCTCGACGACGGGTTGCTCCTCAAGCAGGACCGCATCCGCGGCAAGATCGGCCAGCCCTCGGTGCCCTTGTCGCTGAACCCGGACGGGGCGATCAGCCTGGGCGTGCAGGTCGGGCGGCGCAGCCTGGAAGTGCTGGCCTGCGACTTCGTCGGGCAGGTGCGCCACCGGCATGAATTCCACTATGCCTACCCGGATCCGGTGCAGGTGCTGCCCTGCATCCAGCAGGGGCTGGGTGCGCTGCAGGACCAGCTGGGCGACCTCTGGCGCCGCGTGGTCGGTCTGGGGCTGACAGCGCCGCTGTCGATGGACAAGTGGTCCAGCCTGCTCGGCTCGCAGACGCACAACGCGCTGGCCGGCTGGCAGCACATGGACCTCAAGCAGGAGGTCGAGGCGATGACCCACCTGCCGGTGAGCTTCGCCAAGGACACCACCGCCGCCTGCGTGGCCGAGCTGCTGCAGGGCCACGGGCAGCACGTGCGCAGCTTCCTCTACGTGTTCGTGGGCACCTTCGTCGGGGGCGGCCTGGTGCTGTCCGGTCACATCGACATCGGCCACCGGGGCAACGCAGGGGCGATCGGTTCGCTGCCCGTGGGCGTGGCGCGGGACGGGATGGCGCCGCCGCAGCTGCTGGAGGTCGCCTCGGGCTGGCAGCTCGAACAGGCGTTGCTCAAGGCCGGACTCGATCCCCTGCTGGTGCAGCAGGACACCATCATGGACATGGCCTACGCAGGCTACACCGCCCCCTGGCTGGAGCAGGCCGGGGTGGCGCTGGCGATGACGGTGGCCAGCGGCGCGGCCATGCTCGACCTGGACGCCGTGGTCATCGACGGCTCGCTGGCCCGCCCGCTGATCGACGCCCTGCTGCAGCGCACCCGCGAGCGGCTGGCGGCGTACAAGTTCGACGGCATGCACCAGCCGGCGCTGCTGGCCGGGCGGGTGGGGGCGCATGCGCGGGCGCTGGGGGGCGCGCTGCTGCCGCTGCACACGCAGTTCTTCCCGGACAAGGACATCTTCCTCAAGCCGTCGATGGCGTGAGCAGCACCGGGCACGGCGGGTCCACGGACAAGGTGCGTCGGCTGGCGAAGTGCCGCGCCTGCCCCGTCACCGGATCCGTGAACGCGATCTCCCGCGCCAGCAGCCGCAGCGGCTCGGTGTAATCCGGTGCCATCCCCGGCGCCAGATCGGGCTGCAGCACCGGGTAGATCCTGTCGCCGACGATGGGAATGCCCAGCGCGTTCAGGTGGACCCGCAGCTGGTGCTTCTGCCCGGTCTGGGGGGTCAGGCGGTAGCGGGCCAGCGCGCCATGCCGCTCGACCAGCGCGATGTGCGTCACGGCGTTCGGCTCGCCTGGTACCTCGTGCATCTGCATGAACGCTTCCTCGCGCTCGGCCAGCCGGCTGCGGCGCTCCAGCGGCAGCGCGGCCCCCAGCGCGTCGGACCACGGCGCCACCGCCTCGTAGACCTTGTGGACAACTCTTTCCCGGAACATCGACTGGTACGCATGCCGCGTCTCCGGTCGCACCGAGAACAGCACGACGCCCGCCGTCTCCCGGTCCAGCCGGTGCATCGGCACCAGCGTCTCGATGCCCGTCAGCCGCTTCAGCCGCACCAGCAGCGTCTCCTGCACATAACGGCCCTTGGGCGTCATCGGCAGGAAATGCGGTTTATCCACAGCCAGCAGCCAGTCGTCCTGGAACAGGATCTCCGCCTCGAACGGGATGCGCGGCTCGGGCGCATCCAGCGTGCGCCAGTACCAGAGCGTGCTGTGGATAACGCAGGGAGCATCCGCCGCGAGGGCTTGCCCCTGTGCATCGAGCACCTCGCCGCGCCCGAGCCGTGCGCGCCAGCCCGCCTCCGTGATTGTGGATAACCTGTGGACAAGAAAGTCCAGCACTGTGCGCCAAGGCTCCGGTGTGATGGCCACGCGGCTGGCGCTCACGCCGTCGCGCATCGGTGGCGTCCAGGCGGGCCGGGCGCGGCTCATCCGCCGGTGGCCGTGTCAAGTCGGCGGGCACGTGCGAGCCGCCAGGCCTCGTCGGGCTGCGCCGGGTCGTAGACCTGCTCGGCGGTGGTCGAGGTCTCGCGCAGTTGTGCGTCGAGCGCGATCCGGTTGTCGAACACGAAGCACTCGCCGCGCCAGAGGTCGTCGGCGTCCGGTGCGGCGGCGGTCTGTTCCAGGTAGTTCAGGATGCCGCCCTCCAGCTGGAACACCTCCAGCCCGAGTTCTTCGCGCATCCACACCCCCGCCTTCTCGCAGCGGATGCCGCCGGTGCAGTACATCGCCACCCGTTGTCCACAGGCTTTCCAGTGCGGCGCCTGGGTGCGGACCAGTTCGGCGAAGTCCCGAAAGTTATCCACACCCGGATCGACCGCCCCATGGAAATGCCCAAGCCGCCACTCGAAGCGGTTGCGGTTGTCCAGCACCACCACGTCTTCGCCTGTGAGCAACTCGCGCCAGGCGGCGGGGCTGAGGTGGGTCGCGGCGCGTTGTTCCGCGGTTTCGTCCAGGCCGCTGACGCCGTCAAGGCCGAGGGCGACGATCTCCGGCTTGACGTGGACCTTCATCCGGGCGAAGGGCGGAGTCATGCACAGGCTGCGCTTGAAGTGCAGGCCGGCGAAGGTGCCGCCGAAGACCGGGTCGCTGGTCAGCGCCGCCTCGAAGGCGGTCACCGCTGCCGCTGGGCCGGCGACCACGCCGCTCAGACCTTCGGTCGCGACGACGAGGCTGCCGAGCACGCCGGTGTCGCGGCTGCAGGCACGCAGCGCCTCGGCAGTGGCGGCGGGGTCGTCGAGCCGGGTGAAGCGGTAGAACGCACTGTGGATGAGTTCTGGTGTGGCGAGGTCGGTCATGGCTTGGCTACCGGCGTGGAGATCACCAGATCGGCCACCACCGGCCGGTGCTCCGAGCCGCCGCGCCAGCCGACCCAGGCCTCGCGCACGCCGATCTCCGGGCTGACGAGGATGTGGTCGATGCGCAGGAAGCTCAGACCCGGCTTGAGCGAGTGGCCGTGCGTGTAGCCCCAGCCCCGGCCAGCCGCAGAGAAGGCGTTGCGCAGCCCGATGCCCAGCAGGGTCTGCACGACCGCCGAGTGTTCCGGGGCGTTCAGGTCGCCGGCCACGATGGTGGGCCGCCGCAGAGGCACGAGCGCGCTGGCGATGCGGTCGGCCTGGGTCAGGCGGTCGGCGAAGTTGGTGTGCCAGTCGTCGAGGCCGCCGAGGCGCTCTTCGCGGGTGGCGTTCAGCCCCTCGCGCGGGGTGAGCAGGTGGGCGGTGACGAGGTCGATGCGGGTACCGTCGATGTCCACGGTGCAGCGCACGTACTCATGCTTCTCGTCACGCAAGGACATGTCGGCCGGCGCGCAGCCGCTGAGCGGAAAACGGCTGGCGACGGCGTATTGCCCGTAGGCGTAGAGCTTGTGCTGCGGCAGCACGTCGCGCATGCCGTAAGGCAGGTCGCCACGGCGCGAGACCTCGCGGGCGTCCTGCATGACGAGGATGTCGGGCTGGTGCTGCGCGATCTCGTCGTTCAGCGGCACGAAGCCCCCGCGGCGGAACACGGCGCGGTAGGACTTGATGTTGTAGGTCATGAAGCGCACGGTGCGGGTGCCGGGGGTGTCGGCGGCCAGCGTGCTGCGGCCCAGGCCGAGCGACAGGTCGGTCACCACCGTGCCCATCAGGCCCAGCGCCAGCAAGGCGACCAGCCGCCAGCGCCAGCCCAGCAGGAAGGACAGCCCGAGCGCGAGGCCTGCGGGCACGACATAGACCAGGAAGGGCACATAGCGCAGCAGCTCGACCCACGCATTACGCGGCGGTGCGAAGCGGTAGGACACGGCCAGACCGACCGCACACAGCAGTGACACGACCACCAGGCCACGGGCCAGCCACCGCACGGTGGGGAAAGCAGAGGCAGAGGAACTCAAGATGCAGGACTCCGGTACAGAGCTGTGCATTGTCACGCTCAGTTCCGGGTCGTGGTCGTCGGGCCACCGCCACGCTCGAACACCGGCCAGTGCGGCACGCTGCCCGCCTCGACCTGGCTCCACGCGCTGTGGTGGCCAACGGTGTCGCGCAGCGGGTCGAGTTGTTGCTGCAGGCAGGTGCGCAACTTCAACAGCGGGCCTGCTGCCGCTGCCGAACGGACATCGCGCACCGCCAGCACCGCCTCGGTCGCCACCGTCGCCACACCCTGCGCCCCGAGGTGGCTGTAGCTCAGCTTGGCGGGGCGGTAGACGTTGCGCAGCTTGCTTGCCCACGGCTCCGGCACCGACAGCAGCTTCACGCTCCGGTCCAGCCCCCGCATCCACGCCAGCGGCGCCCCACCCACCGCCAGCACGGCGTCGATCTGCCGTGCCCGCAGCGCCTGCATCGCGTCCTCCGGGCCGTTGAACTCGGTCACGCGGTAGTCCACCTCGGCCTGGAGCTGGATCAGCCGCGCCGTCACCGCCGCCCCGCCCCAGACCCCGACCCGCCGCTTGGCCAGATCCCCCAGGGTGTTGAACGGCACGCTGCGCCCGCCGATCCCGAGCACGCCGCCCTCGACCAGCGGTGCCGTCAACGCCAGCAGGTGGACCGGCTCCGGGTGCAGCGCCACCAGCGCCTTGACGCCGCCGAGGTCTTCCGTGGTGCGCCGGGCGTGCAGCACGTCGGTCTGCACGAAGGCGGCCGACACCTCGTTGCGCAGCAGCCGGTCCACGGACTCGTTCGCGCCGGACGAGGGCTTCTCCGCCAGCGACAGCCCGGCCGCGGTGCCGCAGACCCCCGCCAAGTCCTTGAACATCGAGGCGTAGGTGCCCTGCGGGATGCCGGTGGAGACGAGCATCGGGCTCTGTGCGGCGGCGAGCGTGGTGGTCAGCGCCAGGGCGAGCGCCGTGGTGACATGGCGAGTCAGGAACAGGGGCGTGGTGGTGGTCATGGTGGTGTCCTTGCGAGGATTCAGAAAATCTTGACGCGGCCCAGGCCCTGGGTGGTGCCTTGGTCGGGGGTGGGGGCTGGGGCCGAGGTCGAGTCGGGTGGCTGGGGGTCCGTGCCGGTCTGCCACAGGTAGAGCGCGACCAGCACGGCGGCCAGCAGCAGCGAGGTGATGACGCGGAACTTCATGGCCGTGCTCCCGGTGGGTGGGTGGTGGGGGTGGCGTTGAGGTCGAGCACCAGTTCCGTCTCCAGGCTGGCGAAGGCGCGGTTCATCTGCAGCCGCACGCTGTCCAGCGCCGTGCGTTCCAGCAGTTGCGCCATCGGGTCGCCGCGGGTGGCGCCGAGCGAGTGGCTGAGCGCCCGCTCGGCCTCGACCAGCGACCACTCGGTGCGGGCGCGGTCCACTTCCTGCTCGAAGGCCGCCACCGATTCGGCGGCGGTGCGCAGCGCACGCTTCTTCTGTTCGCGCAGCTGCTGAGCCTGCTGCGCCCGCTCCAGCCAGCGGGCGGCGGCGTCGGGGTGGGTACGAGCGAAGTCCTGGGCTTGTTCGACGAAGGCGTCGATCTGGGCGATGGCCCCTTGAAGCTGGATGCTGGCCTGCGTGAGCGCGGTGCGGCGATCGATGAGCATGTTCTCCAGCGTCGGCAGCGGGTTGCCGCGCGCCTCGCCCTGCAGCAGCCGCAGCCGCCAGTTCGCCAGCTTGAGCGCCACGACCGGCGCGAGCTGCACACCGGCCAGTCCGAGCGTGCCGGCCACCATCAGCCCGGCCATGCCCTGCACCACCACGAAGATCACCGGGGCCACGACCAGCGCCGTGCCGAGGCCGAGTGCCCAGGTCAGCGGGACGGCGAGCCGGGTGGCACGGGGATCGGTCGCGGTGACGGCGCCGGGACGGGGGGGCGAACGGGTCGCGAGGCCATGGACGTTGGCGGGGGACATGATCGGCTCCTGGTGCGCGACGCGGGGATCGCGTCGTCACACACAGGATGCGCGGGAGTGCCGGTCAACACCATATGGGGCCACCCCTGCAGGGCGGCAGGGGTGGTGCAAGGCGGCGTGGCGCATCACTTCCCAAGTTGGGACATACCTTCTTTGGCCTTTTGCAAGGATGCAGCTTGCATCTGCTCTTGCTGACTGGCGATGACTTCAGCTTTCTTGAGATGGGCATTGAACAGATCCAGGTCTTTTTGCCGATGAAACGTGACCTGACCCTCTTGAAGGGTCCATCCGCCATGTCGCGCAGCCAGGAGATTCAATCCATTCTCGATGTGACCGATCACCTGCTCTTCGAGAGACCACAGCTCCGCAGCCTGGCTGATCCCCTGGCTCAATCTCTGATCGAAGACGGCGAGAGTTGCCCGCCTTAATTCTGTGCCCATGCCAGACGTTTCAATGTCGCGGCGCATCTGCGCGTACAGCGTGTCGGTGCGTGATCGATACTTGGCCACAATGTCCTTGGCCTGTTGAACCATTGTTCGGCTTTGAGCAAACGTCGAGTCGTTCTTGAGGCGAGAACCGTCCAGGATGTTGGGCCAACCGATTGCCTCCAGTTCAAGCATGTACTCTCGCCGCTGAGAAATTGCTCGGTTGAGTACGGTTTTCAGCAAAACATCTATCTTGCCGGCTTCGCCAGTGGCGCTTGATGTGATGGGTGGGGGTATCGGTGTGGATTGACTCGAAGACGCCGAAATGTCGATCGCAGAAATCGAATTCTGCATTTCCGTCGCCACGGTTCTTAGCTCTGATTTCTGACGGCTCTCCGCAATGGATGCAGCGGCAATGAGCGACGCATAGATGAGCGCAAAACCTAACCAGCCTGTTTGACTCGACTCTCGCTTTCGAAAGAAGAGGTGCAAAGCGCCTGAAAGAATGGCGGCAATGGGGAGGTTGTAGCCCATCTGATACGGGACACCCTCTCCCAAGGCATGGTTGCTTCCATAAAAGGCGTAGGCAAACACTGCAACGCATGACAAAGCGCAGGCAATGCGCCAAGTATTTCCTGGCTTCGCAGATCTCTGAGTTTCCAGCGTCGCTGACATAAGCAGTCCCAATTAAGTTTGATTGCCGTTTGAGATATTATCTATTTTTCGTGCGCAATTTCGTTGCGGAGAGAGTCGCTGCCATGCAGTTCACTGCCCACCAACGTATTGCAAGCGGCCAGTTTATGCGCCGCAATTGAGATGGCACATAATTTCAGAAGCAGGATTTTGCTGACTTGACTCCGCCCTTGCATCCGATGATGCGTGAGCGTCACACCGCCATTCTCTGGATTATCAGAAAGCAGAAAGCAGAAAGCAGAAATCAGTCAATACGCCTTCTTCGGTTGAGGCATGCTTACAGCACCTGATCCCGCATGCCACTGCCATTATTTTTTTGCCCCATGATCGTGGCCGTCTTGAGCATCAGGGTCAGTGCATCGTTTGACCCATTGAGGGAAAATCGGCTGACTTGAAACTGGCTTCCAGCTTTGGCAAAGGCGAATGCGATTTCAGAGGATTTCGAGACAAGACTTGTTATTTGTTCTGAGTCGTTGAACCTGTAGTGTGTTTTGCCTTCGGCCGTGGCGCAGGAAAGTGTGTGAGCAGCTGTGCCTGCGTCAGAGTTGACAAGTACGGTGTAATTACCACCGACAGTGCATTCGTATCTGGGGATCAAAAACCAGGAACAACCGGCTCCAGTCACTTGGCAGGACTGCCCAAAGACGACATCGCTTTCGTTGGCCGTGGCGGCATAAGACCCCGACTTGTCATTCAGCAGTCCCACCGCCCATGCACCGAATCGACGTTCCTGTGCAAAAGCATCTTGAACAAGAAAAATAAGCGCAAGGGTGGCAAAAGTCGTGCGATGGAAGCTCATGGTTTTTCCTGTGTGGATTGGGTTGGCTCAGGCTGAATTGATTTATTGGGTGGTGGACGGGATGACGAGCTGTTTTTGGTCGAGTAGAAATTCTCAAGAGGATTAAATTTCGCGATAATAGCTGGGAGTTCCAAGCTTCTCAATTGCAGCGAAAAAATTATTCATCGGGACTCCAGAGGAGTTGGTGTAAATGAAAAATTCAGGGGATTTTATTGGTTTCATGTAATAACTATACGAATACCCTTCAGCATCACTTTTTCTTTCCATGCGGATGTATTCAATTTCATCAACCCTCATTGTGAAATTGTTTCCACCCGCCAGGTTCTTAGGGGATTTCCATGTGACATGACTTTCGCTTACTTGAACCTCCCATTCGCCAGAAACCTTGAAATGCAAGATGAAGTCTATGGCCGCGAAAGAAGCGGACAGAGCAAGCATCCATGAAAAAAGTTTTTTCACCCTTGATGCATCCTCCTCGCTAAAAACAAACAAGTCCTCTTTTCCCAAATATGCAATACCCATCAGAAGCAGCATCGACATGAACAAGAAGGCGTGACATTTAATTTGGCTTTTCCACCATGAGCAACGATATGAAAAAAGCATTTCATGCCTCCGTTAAAGACAAGACCGCCATGCCTCCATGCAGCACCATGGACAGCGGAGCAGAAAATGATTCCGACCCCACGCCGTCGAGTGCATGTCGCGCCCCATCAGCAGGGGATTGAATTCGAGGGGCGCGGTGTGGTTTCGTTGAACTCAGGATGCCCGCAGAGGCGCGTGCGTTCCATATGGGCCAACCCATGCGCCGCGCCGCTGGCGGGACACCCCCGCAACACACAGATTCAGCGCACAGCGGCCCGGCGGGCGCCGATGGACAAGCCCTGCGGCGACATGCCCGTTTCCCGCTCGATCGCGGCATCCACGGCCTTGCGGGCGTTGATGAGCCCCCAGCCGTACTGCGTGTCGCGGCCGGTCGCCCCCAGGTCGTCGGTCAGGGCACCCTGGGCCAGCAGGCTGTCGAGCTGCGCCGGGGTGAGGCCGGGGTGCAGGTAGCGCATGAGGGCCAGCACACCGGCGACGTGGGGCGTGGCCATCGAAGTGCCCTGCAGCGGGCCGAAGGACGGCTGGCGCTGGGCGTTGGTGGCGCCGACGGTGATGGTGCCCGCGCAGTTGGCGCACGTGCCCACGGCGAGCGCGTTGCCGCCGTTGCCCGCCGCCGCCACGATCGGGCGCAGCGCGGGTTTGGTGACCAGCGCGGCGATGCGGGTCATGGCCGCTGGCAGGTTGATCTGTTCGTAATGCCACCGCTGCGGGCCAGGGCCATCAGCTCGCCGGGGTTGAAGCGGGCAGCGGTGGTGCGCTCGGCACACTGGCCGACCGTGCCGGGGGCGCCGATGCGCAGGTTGTAGATCGACGCGCCACGGTGGGCATAGACATCGACGAAGTAGGTGCCACTGGTGGTGACCTGCACGCACGCGAAGCGGCTGTCCACGCCGGTCGAGGCGCCGACGATGCGCTGGCCGTCGGCGGACCAGAGGTAGAGATCGACATCGCTCTGCCCAGGGTCAGCGGCGAATTCCAGCTCGACCACCTGGCCCGCGACGAGGTCCACATTGGTACCAGGTACGGGTATGTCGGCATGTCGATCGTCTCGAAAGGGTGACTGCGCCGGAAATCGTACTTCTAGAATGTCGGAGTGCAGAGAATTTCACGAATGCGGCGGGACCGGGAGGTGGGTGTGGTGGACATGGTGATGGGATGGAGCGGGGGGGTGAACAGTCCGCTGCTGATCGTGGGGCTGGGGGCGCTGCTGATCGGGCTGCTGCTGCCGTGGCTGACGGTGGGGCAGAGCACCGACCGCTGGCTGCGCGGCACGCTGGTGCTGGTGGGGCTGCTGGCGGGGGCGTATGCGCTGCTGCGGCAGCCGTCCGCGCCGACCCTGTCTGCCTTGGCCACGGCGGCGGCCCCTGTCGGCGACCGTGCGGCGGGGTCTGTCGTCCTGACGCAGACGGACTGCGTGACGACGCTCTCGACTGACATAGTCAAACTGATGGAGGGCGAACTCTTGCAGCGCAGTGTCGAGGCGCCCACCTCGACACTGCGCTACCCGATCGGCCTGGTCAGCGGCAGCGCCACCGGCACCTACCACCACATCGGCAATGACCTGGTCACGGCGGCGCGGCGGCAGGGCGTGCCGCTGTTCAACAACGAGACGCTGGGCAGCCTGGACAACCTTCACAAGCTCGCCCACCCGAAGGAGAACGCCGCACTGGGCTTCGCGCAGTCGGACATCCTGGGGTGGCTGGCCCGTTCGCCCGACCCGAACGATCGCAAGGTGACGGGGTCGCTGCGGCTGGTGCTGCCGCTGTACGCCGAGGAGGTGCATGTGCTGGCGCGCAGGGAGCTGCGCACGCTGGCGGACCTGGCCGGGCGGCGCGTGGTCACCTCCTCCACCTCCCAGGGCAGCCGCCACACCGCCGAGAACCTGCTGCTCGCCGCGAACGTGGTGCCTGCCAGCCTGAACAGCCAGCAGACGACCGCCAAGGCGCTGTGCAGCGTGCTGACCGGCGATGCCGACGCGATGGTGATCGTGGAGGGCAAACCCGCGAAGTCCTTGCGCAACCTCAGTGCCCTGCGCGAACACGCGGCTCACCCGCTGGAGTCCGTGCATCTGCTGCCGCTGGCGCTGCCCACGCACAACATCGGTTACGAAACGGCCCGCATTGATGACAGCGACTACCCCTGGGTGAGGCAGCCGGTGGACACGCTGGCGGTGCGGGCGCTGCTGATGGCCTTCGATTTCTCGCCACGACTGAACGACTACCAGCAGCGCCGCTGTCGGCAGCTTCACCGCCTGGGGCGGGTGATCGAGCAGGAACTGCCGGTGCTGAAACGCCAGAATTACCATCCCAAATGGCGGGAGGTGGACGCCCGGCGCTCGGTGAGTGGCTGGCAGCGCGACACCTGTTCGCAACTGGGAGGCTGAGGTGGGGGCTGAAGTGACATCCGAGACCGGCGCAGCGCGAGGGCGCATCCGGTGGCTGCAGCGACTGGCGGTGGCGGCGGCGGCGGGCGCGGTGACGCTGCTGCTGGCCTTGATCTGGGAGCTGCTGCCGGCCCCACTGGACCCGAACCGCGTGGCCCCCGTGGCGATCACCACACCACCTGCCGCACCGCCCACGACACCGCGCAGCACCCCGGAGGGCGACGCCTGTGCCCGCGAGCTGATCGCCGAGTGGACCCGACTGAGCCCGAGCCAGCGCCGCAGCGACCTCCACCTGCAGTTCTTGTCCACGACCGCTCAGCGTTGCAGCCGCACCCAGCCTGGATTGGTCGCCACCTGGTTGCTGCGGCTCGACAGCGGCCAAGCCGAGCGGCACCTGCACGGCGTGGCCGATGAGCGGGACAACGCCCTGGCCCCTGACGAGCTGGCCCGCGTGCGCGCGGAGCTGGCCCGTGGTGACCTGGTCGAGCGGCGAACGCCGTCCGGCGCCTTCATCGACCGGCTGTGGACGCTGCCTGACAAGCCGCCGACGCTGGCGCTGGTGCAGCGGTACCAGGTGGTCAGCGCGGTGGGCACGGCGGTGGCGGCTGCAGAGGCCCGCCGCCCCGACGACGCACCTGGTGTGGTGCGGCAGGTGCAGGTGCTGCTGTCGGTGCTGGCGGTCGGGCTGGTCGGGCTGGTGGGGATCAGCCTGCGCTGGCTGGGCCGATCGCAGCGCGACTACCAGCGCACCCTGCGCGAGGAAATCACCGCCCGTCAAGGCGCCGCGCTGGCCCTGGACAGCGAGATTGCTTTTCGCAAAAACATCGAGGAGTCGATCAGCGTGGGGCTGCGCGTCGTGGGTCGCGACGGTCGGCTCACCTACGTCAACCGGACCTTCTGCACCGACTCGGGCTGGCCCATTGAGGCATTGATCGGCGTGGCCCCCCCCTACCCCTTCTGGCCCGAGGACCACACCGACCGGCTGGATGAACACCTGCATGTCATCCTGGCAGGTGAGGCCCGCCCCAGCGGCTACCGCGTGCCGTTCGTGCGTCCGGACGGCACGCGCTGGACCGCGCAGGTCAGCGCACGCGCCCTCGGCAGCGGCGAGGGCTGGATCCTCGCCAGCACCGACGTCAGCCGTGAGATGGAGGACCAGCGCCGCATCGAGAGCATGGATGCGGCGTTGGGGCGGCAGTTGTCGGTGCATCTGCTCGGTGAAAAGTCGGGCGAGCTGCTGCACAAGATCTCGAACCACAGCAGCGCCTGCCTGCAGGCCCTGGATGGCGTCAAGAACCAACTGAAGGCCGGTCGCCACGAGCACCTGGCCGAAGGCGTGCGCCTGGCCGAACAGTCCGCGCAGGACATGAGCGACACCGTGCAACGCTTCCGGCCATGGCTGCGCGGCGAGCCGACGATCGAGCCGGCGAGCCTGCGCGAGACGGTGGCGGACGCGCTGGCGCGGGAAGGCCGCTACGCCACCGCACAGAACGTCGTGCTGCACAACGGTGTCTCGGCCGGTCTGGCGCCAGTCATGACCGATCGGTTCGCGCTGTGCGAGGTCATCAGCAACCTCGTGCGCAACGCCATCTGGGCGATGGAGGACATCCCGCTGACCAACCGCCAGCTCAGCGTCGAGAGCTACGTGGACGAGGACACCCAGCAGGTGCAGATCCATGTGCGTGACCGGGGCCGGGGCGTGCCGGTCGCGCTGCGCGAGAAGGTGTTCGAGCACGGCTACTCGACCCGCCACGGCGGCAACGGCTGGGGGCTCCACTTCTGCCAGCACTGGGTCGAGCGACTCGGCGGGCACATGGCGGTCACCGACAACCTGCCGCGCGGCGCCGATTTCGTCATCACCCTGCCGCTGACCCCACCCACCCCTGAGGGTTCGACCGATGCCCCCCCCCGCGACCATGCTTAGCCCCGCACCTGAACCGCTCCTGGTCCACGTCATCGACGACTACGACAAGTTCCGCGACAGCCTGCTCTACAACCTGCGTGCGGATGGTTTCGAGGCGCGGGGCTACCCGAGCGGCGAGCAGTTCCTGGCCGAGCCACTGTGGCCAAGGCGGGGCGTGGTGACGCTGGACATCGATTTCGACCTTGCGCCGCCAGGGGCCATGAACGGACGGCAGATCTTCGCGCAACTGCTGCGGCACCGCTGCCCGATGCCAGTGGTCTTCCTGACCGGGCCGCATGGGAACGACGTGCGCATGGCGGTGCAGCAGGTCAAGTACCGCTCCGACGTCGATTTCCTCCCCAAACATACACCGCCGGACGAGCTGAAGGCCACGCTGCGCCACTGCCTGGCCCGTGAGCCGGCGCTGCGCCAGGCGGCCGAGGAGGAGCGGAGGTTGCTGCAGATCGTGCTGGACGTGATGACACAGGCCGAACGCGAGGTGATCGGCCTCGTGCTGGACAACACGCCCAACAAAACGATAGCCCTGCTGCTGAGCAAGAATGAAGGTGTCGTGGAACTGCAGCGCACGAGCGGGCTGCAGAAGCTGCTGGGCGACAGCCGCTCGATCATGGTGCTGGGCGAGACAGTCGGTCCGCTGCTGCGCCGCCACGAGGTCAAGTCGCTGGTGGCGCTGGCAGAGCAGGAACTGGACCACCGCCTCGGCTTGCTCGACCCCCTGGCGCGGGAGGTGCTGACGGCGGCCATCGCCAAACACAGCCACGCCAAGATCGCCCGCGCCCATGGCTGGTTCGACGAAGCTGACCGCGAGCGCCGCTACTTGACCACCGTCGACGGCCATCTCGACCGGGCGTTGATGCTGGTGCAGGCCGATGAAGACCAGCAGGTGAGCCGGGTGAGCCAAGTGCGCAAGTGGATGAACTCGCTGGGATACTTCCCCCCATGCAGCCCATCCTCGCCGTCACCGTCCCCTTCTTCGCCCTGATCCTGCTCGGCTACCTCGCCGCCCGGCGGGGTGCCCTGCCGCTGGCGGCGGTGCCGGGGCTGAATGCGTTTGTCCTGTACTTCGCGCTGCCGTGCATGCTGTTTCGCTTCGGCGCCAACCTGCCGGTGGGCGAGCTGTTCGACCCGGTGGTGATGGGGGTGTACCTGCTGTGCGCGCTGGCGGTGGTGGCGTTCACGGTGGTGACGACACGCAGGGCGGCCGGCAATCTGCGCGACGCCGCGTTCGGTGCGCTGGTGGCCGCCTTCCCGAACACCGGCTTCATGGGCGTGCCGCTGCTGGTGGCGCTGCTCGGACCGGCGGCAGCGGGGCCGACGATCACCAGCGTGCTGGCCGACCTGTTCATCACCAGCTCGCTGTGCATCGCCATTGCGCAGCTCCACCACGATGACCCCAGTGCCAGCCACAGCGGCGACGCTGCAGCCGCACGGGCCGCGATCACCCGCTCGCTGCGCGCTGCCCTCGGCAATCCGCTGCCGTGGTCGATCGGGCTGGGGGCGCTGATGTCGGTGACTGGCCTGGTGCTGCCGGGTCCGCTGGCGAAGGGGGTGGGCATGCTCGCCGATGCCGCCAGCCCGGTCGCGCTGTTCACGATCGGCGCGGTGCTGTGGCGCTCTGGGCTGGACGCGCAGGGCCGGCCGAGCGCCCCGATGCCGATGGGGCGTTACCTGCCGGTGGCGCTGATCAAGCTGGTGCTGCATCCGCTGCTGGTGTGGGCCACCGCACTGGGCGCACAAGCCGCCGGGCTGGCGCTGAGCGACTTCCAGGTGACGGTGCTGGTGCTGGCCGCCGCACTGCCGAGCGCCAGCAACGTCTCGTTATTGGCCGAACGCTACGGCGCCGA
Source organism: Sphaerotilus sp. (assembly GCA_013299055.1). GTDB lineage: Bacteria > Pseudomonadota > Gammaproteobacteria > Burkholderiales > Burkholderiaceae_C > Sphaerotilus. The sequence continues at coordinate 63,360 of JAAFKB010000003.1, read as the reverse complement.
CAACGGCCGCATCGCACGGATCATCCTGGCCTCGACCGTGCTGGCGTTCGGCAGCTTCGCGGCGGTGGCGTGGTGGTTCGGGGCCACGCCGGGCTGAACCTCCCGGCCGTTACAGCGTGCGCGCCTGGAAGGCATCGCACTGCGCGATCTGCCCGCTCTGCAGCCCGCGCTTGAACCAGGCCATGCGCTGCTGGCTGGTGCCGTGGGTGAAGCTTTCCGGGCGGACGCGGCCCCCGGCGTTGCGCTGCAGCGTGTCGTCGCCGATCTGCGACGCGGCGTTCATCGCTTCCTCCAGATCCCCTTGTTCGAGCCAGTTCTTCGCCTGCTGCGCCCGACTCGCCCAGACGCCGGCAAAGCAGTCAGCCTGCAGCTCCAGCCGCACCGACAGTGCGTTGCCCTGCGCCTCGCTGACCCGACCGCGCATGGCGTCGATCTTGTCGGTGATGCCCATCAGGTGCTGGACGTGGTGGCCGACCTCGTGCGCCACGACATACGCCTGCGCGAAGTCACCGGGCGCACCCAGCTGGCGGCGCATCGTGTCGAAGAAATCGAGGTCGAGGTAGACCTTCGAGTCGCCGGGGCAGTAGAACGGCCCCATCGCCGCCTGGCCAGTGCCGCAGGCGGTGCGCGTGGCGTGGCTGTAGAGCACGAGGCCGGGTTTCTGGTACTGCGCGTTGGCCTGGCGGAAGATGCCGTCCCACACGTCCTCGGTCGAGGCGAGCACGGTCGAGATGAAGCGGGCGTTCTGGTCCTGCGGGGCTGCGCGGGTCTGGCCGGCGGGTGCCTGCTGCACGACCTCCGGTTCGCCGCCGCCCATGCCGCCAAGCACGCCGATCACCGTCATCGGGTTGACCCCGAACACCCAGCTCGCCACCAGCGCGATGGCGATCGTGCCCAGCCCGACGCCGCGCCGCCCGGCCATGCGGCCACCGCCACCGCCGGCCTGGCCGCGGCGGTCTTCCACCTGGGTACTCTCTCGCTGTCCGTCCCACTTCATGGTGTGCTCCTCAAGTTGGTGTGAATTGTTACCGCTTATGTGGCCATCATGCCAGCCGCATCAGCCCGCACTCCAGTATCCCGGCGTGCTGTAGCTGTGCTTGAGAAAGTCCACCCACAACCGCACCCGCAGCGGCAGGTGCCGCACATGCGGCAGCACCGCGTAGATGCCGTTGGGTGGCGCGGCGTGCGCGTCGAGCACGCTGACGAGCCGGCCGGCGCGCAGGTCGGCGTCGACCTCCCAGGTGCTGCGCCACGCGACCCCGAGTCCCTGCAGGCACCAGGCGTGCAGCACCTGCCCGTCCGAGCAGTCGAGCCGGCCCGGTGGGCGCAGGTACTGCACGGTGCCGTCGATGAGGAACGCCCAGCCACGTGACTGGCTCGCCTCGGAGCTGAGCGTCAGGCATTCATGGCGCATCAGCTCCAGCGGCTGTTGTGGCGTGCCGGCACGGGCAAGGTAGGCGGGCGCGGCCACGCAGCGGCGGCGGTTGTCGGCCAGCCGCACCGAGATCAGGCTGGAGTCGGGCATGTCACCCACCCGCACAGCGCAGTCGTAGCCCTCGTTCACCATGTCGATGATGCGGTCGGACAGGTTCAGCGACAGCGACACCTCCGGGTGCAGCGCCAGAAACCGCGGCAGCAGCGGCGCCACATGCCGGCGGCCGAAACCGCCTGGTGCCGTGATGCGCACATGGCCGCTCGCCTTCACGCCACCGGCGCTGACGCTGGCCTCCGCGCTGGCGAGGTCGGCCAGCAGACGGGTGCAGTCTTCGAGAAAGGCGCTGCCTTCGTGGGTCAACGTGAGCTTGCGGGTGGTGCGCACGAGCAGCTTCACGCCCAGGCGCTTTTCCAGCGCGTCCATGCGCCGGCCCATCATCGCCGGGGCCACCCCCTCATTCGCGGCAGCCGCGGTCAGACTGCCACGCTGGACAATCGCGACAAATGACTCGATTTGCTTGAGCTTGTCCATGGATTCAGGGGGTTGAAAATCCAGTGTGGAAATACATTTTCGTGTTGAGGATTCACGACGCCGTGAGATTTTGACCGAGCAAAATACCGGGCGATCCGATGGCTGCTGAATCTGCACGGGGATACCCCGGACTCGGGGGTGGCAAATGGTTTGTAACTGGCTATGATTTTTTCAAACCAACCCGCAGACCGCCATGTCGGCGAGCTGCAACAAACCCAGAGGAACCTCCCATGAAAAAGATCATCGCCCTTGCCGCAATGGCCTTGTGCAGCCTGTCGAGCCAGGCCGCCACCGGCACCGAGCTGCTGACCAACGGCAGCTTCGAGAGCGCCGTCAGCCTGAACGCCGATGGCTACTGCTACAGCCAGAACTGCGGCCCGATCGAGGGCTGGAATGGCTACTGGGCCCTGCAGATCGACAAGGACGCCACGGTGCTGGGCACGCCCGGCAGCATGGTGGGTTTTGGCGCCTCGTTCGGCGAGCAAGTTGCCGGCATCCAGAACACGGCCACCATCAGCCAATCGGTCACGGGCGCCGGTGGCCAGTACACGCTGAGCTGGTACGACGCCGGTCGTCTCAACGACGGTGGCCAGACCTACCAGGTGCTGTTCGGTGGCTCGACCATCGGCACGTTCGGTGTCAATTCGGGTCAGGGCTGGTCGCTCAACAGCTTCACGTTCACGGCTGCCGCGGGTATGCAGCAGCTCTCCTTCGTCGGCATCGGCACGCAGGCTGATGGCTCGGTCCTGCTCGACAAGGTCAGCCTGACGGGTTCCCCGGCCGTCTCCCCGGTGCCGGAACCCGAGTCGGTCGCCATGATGCTCGCCGGCCTGGGCGTGCTGGGTGCCATGGGCCGTCGCCAGCGCAAGACGGCCTGATCCACACCGCTTCCCACCACGGGCACGCCACGGCCCGGGTCCGCCGACCGATTCGGCAGACCCGGGCCGTTGGCTTTGGGGCCTGCTGTGGGGGCGCCGCCCTGGATCCTGTCGATGAAAGTTCTGAATCATTCAATTTGCATGCACTCAATGGCATGCGAAGTCTGGAATAGATTCACGGCATGGACAAGCCCTCTCCCCATGCCGTGCTCTTCGATGCCTACGGCACCCTGTTCGATGTCTACAGCGTCGCGCTGACGGCGGAGCAGCTGTTCCCCGGCCGAGGTGACGCACTCTCGCTGCTGTGGCGCGAGAAGCAGATCGACTACACGCGCCTCATCACCATGAGCGCCCCCGACGGCAGCCGCTACCGGCCGTTCTGGGACATCACCCGCGCCGCGCTGCGCCATGCCTGCGCCCGGCTGCAACTGCCGCTGACGCCAGAGTCCGAAGACCACCTGATGAACCAGTACCGCCACCTCAGCGCCTTCCCCGAGGTGCGCGAGGTGCTGGACGGGCTGAAGGCGCGCGGCATCCCGACCGGCATCCTCAGCAACGGCGACCCGGACATGCTCGGCATCGCGGTGCGCAGCGCCGGCCTCGGGCCGCTGCTCGGCCACGTCATCAGCGTCGAGCCGGCGCGTGCCTTCAAGACCGATCCCCGCGCCTACGCCCTCGGCCCGCAGACGCTCGGCTTGCCCGCGAAACAGATCCTGTTCGTCTCCAGCAACGGCTGGGACGCGCTCGGCGCCACCTGGTTCGGCTACACGACGCTGTGGGTCAACCGGGCCGGCGCACCGCTCGAAACGCTCGGCACCGAGCCGACCCGCGTGGGCGCCAGCCTGCGCGATGTCCTGGATTTCTTTCCTTCTGCTTCTTCGATCTGACCCCGAGGTTCCCACCATGACCGCACGCACCACGATCCCCGGCCTGCAACTGCAAGTGGCCACCGAGCTGTTCCGCTTCATCGAGGATGAAGTGCTGCCGAACACCGGCGTTGCCCCGGCGACGTTCTGGGCCGGCTTCGAGGCCATCGTCAACGACCTGGCGCCGAAGAACGCCGCGCTGCTGGCCGAGCGTGACCGCCTCCAGCTGGAGATGGACGCCTGGCACCAGGCCCACCCCGGCCCGATCGCCGACATGGCCGCCTACCGCGCCTTCCTGACGCAGATCGGCTACCTCGTTCCCGTGCCCGACGCCGTGCAGGCCACCACCGCGAACGTGGACGCCGAACTCGCGCTGCAGGCCGGCCCGCAACTGGTGGTGCCGATCCTCAACGCCCGCTACGCGCTGAACGCCGCCAATGCACGCTGGGGCTCGCTGTACGACGCGCTGTACGGGACCGACGCCATCTCCGAGGCCAATGGCGCCGAGAAGGCCGGCGGCTACAACCCGGTGCGCGGCGCCCGCGTGATCGAGTTCGCCCGCAACTTCCTCGACCAGGCCGCCCCGCTGGCCGGCGCCACCCACAAGGACGCCACCGGCTACCGCGTCGAAGGCGGCCAGCTCGTCGTGTCGCTCAAGAGTGGCGCCACGGCTGGTCTGGACAACGCCGCACAGTTTGTCGGCTACCAGGGTGAGGCCGCCGCGCCGACCTCGGTGCTGCTGGTGAACCACGGCATCCACCTCGACATCCGCATCGACCGCACCACCACCATCGGCAAGACCGACGCCGCTGGCGTGTCGGACGTGGTGATCGAATCCGCGCTGTCCACCATCCTCGACCTGGAAGACTCGGTCGCCGCGGTGGACGCCGAGGACAAGGTGCTCGCCTACCGCAACTGGCTCGGCATCCAGCTCGGCACGCTGACCGAGGAAGTCGCCAAGGGTGGCAAGACCTTCACCCGCCGCCTGAACGCCGACCGTGTCTACACCAGCCCTAACGGCGGCGAGGTCGTGCTGCATGGTCGCTCGCTGATGTTCGTGCGCAATGTCGGCCACCTGATGACCAACCCGGCGATCCTGTGGGGCGCCGAGGGCACGGAAATCCCCGAAGGCATCCTGGACGCCGTGGTCACCACGACCATCGCCCTGCACGATCTGCAGCGCCACGGCGCGGGCGGCCTGAAGAACAGCCGCACCGGCAGCGTCTACATCGTCAAGCCGAAGATGCACGGCCCCGCTGAAGTGGCCTTTGCGGGCGAGCTGTTCGGCCGCGTCGAGCAACTGCTCGGCCTGCCCGACAGCACCGTCAAGCTCGGCATCATGGACGAGGAGCGCCGCACGTCGGTGAACCTGAAGGCCTGCATCGCCGCCGCTTCGTCGCGCGTGGCCTTCATCAACACCGGCTTCCTCGACCGCACCGGCGACGAGATGCACACCGCCATGCACGCTGGCCCGATGCTGCGCAAGGGCGACATCAAGGGCAGCGCCTGGATCGCGGCCTACGAGCGCCGCAACGTGCTGATCGGCCTGCAGTGCGGCCTGCGTGGTCGGGCCCAGATCGGCAAGGGCATGTGGGCGATGCCGGACCTGATGGCGGCGATGCTGGAGCAGAAGGTCGGTCACCCGAAGGCGGGCGCCAACACCGCGTGGACCCCCAGCCCGACGGCGGCGACGCTGCACGCGCTGCACTACCACCAGATCAGCGTGGCCCAGGTGCAGCAGCAGATCGAGTCCAGCGGCGACGCCGACAACGCCGCGCTGACTGACAAGCTGATGAACGACCTGCTGACGATCCCCGTCGTCGCCGAAGCGAAGTGGAGCGACGCCGAGAAGCAGCAGGAAATCGACAACAACGTGCAGGGCATCCTGGGCTACGTCGTGCGCTGGATCGACCAGGGCGTGGGCTGCTCGAAGGTGCCGGACATCAACGGTGTGGGGCTGATGGAAGACCGGGCGACGCTGCGGATCTCCAGCCAGCACCTGTGCAACTGGCTGCTGCACGGCGTCGTCACCGAGCAGCAGGTGCGCGGTGCGTTTGCGCGGATGGCGATGGTGGTGGACGGGCAGAACGCGGGTGACGCGCTCTACCAGTCGCTGGCCGAGAACCCGGACGGGGCGGCGTACCAGGCGGCGCTGGACCTCGTGTTCCAGGGGCAGACGCAGCCGAGTGGCTACACGGAGCCGCTGTTGCATGCGTGGCGGTTGCGGGTGAAGGCGGGGGCGGCAGCGGCAGCGGCAGCCTGATCCCCGGGGCGGTTCACCCTCGCGACTGCCCGCGAAACACGGAAGGCAAGACACCTGCCCAACGCTGGAACGCCCGTGCAAACGTCTTCTCGCTGCTGAAACCCAGCAGCAGCGCAATCTGCTTGATGGGCTTGGCCGTGCGGCTCAGCAGCTCCTTGGCGCGTGCGTAGCGCACCTCGTCCTTGAGCGCCTGCAGCGTCGTGCCCTCCAGCCCGAGCTGCCGGTACAGCGTGCGCACCGACATGTGCAGCGCCGAGGCCAGGGCTTCCGCGTTGAGCATCAGCTCCGGCTGGCTGGTCAACAGCTCGCGCACCCGCTGCACCAGCAACTGCGCCGGCCGGTAGGGCCGCACCACCAGCGGCAGCGAGTGCTGCAGCATCGCCCGCAGCGAGGTTTCGTCACGCACCATCGGCCGGTCCAGGAACTCGCTGCCAAAGCTGAGACTCGCCTGTCCCGCACCGAACCGCACCGGGCCGGGGAACAGCAGCCCGTAGACCCGGCTGTGCGGCGGGGCCTCGAACGGCAGGGCCATGTCGGCGAGCGGAATGTGCGCGTCAATGAACCAGCAGGCCAGCCCGTGCAGACCGCGCAGCATCGACATCACGCAGAACTCGCGCACAGGCCCCAGCGGCTGGTGTTCCTGCACCAGCACCCGTGCCAGTGCCCCGTCCACCTCCACCGACAGCGAGATCTCGTCCACCAGCAAGCCATGCAGCCGGCACCAGCGCCGCAGCGCCACCCCCAGCGTGGGGGCGGTCACGGCCGCGCGGGTCAACATGCCATACGTGCCCCAGCGCATGCGGCGCGAGAACCAGCCCAGGGCTTCATCGTCGAGTTCGCGCATGGCCGCCTGTCCCAGCCATTCCAGTTGCCCAGCGGTGATGCGGGCATCGGGGTCGTCGAGCTGCTCGGGGCGGATGCGGGCGGCCAGCAGCGCCGCCGAAGGATCAACGCCATAGCGGGCGTAGGCATGCACGACGGCTTGAACGAAGGCAATCGGTGTCTCGGTGCGCAGGCTCAGCAGACGCCGCATCACTGCATCAGCCCATTTTTCAGCGCGTAGTAGGTCAACTCGCTGTTGGACGACAGCCCGAGCTTGTCCATCACCCGCGAGCGGTAGGTGCTGACGGTCTTGACACTGAGGGCCAGGTGGTCCGCGAGGCGGCCGATCGTGGTGCCGCGGGCCAGTTGCAGGAAAACCTGGAACTCCCGGTCGGAGAGCTGGTCATGCGGCGGACACAGCGCCTCATCTCCCACGCGGCTGGCGAGCAGATCGGCCACGGCGGGCGTCACGTAACGGCGACCGCGGTGGATGGTGCGGATGGCGCGTGCGATCTCGGCCACCTCGCAGCCCCGCCCCAGATACCCGCTGGCGCCCAGCCGCAGCAAGGTGATCGCACAGTGGGTCTCGGGCGTATGGCCCACCATCAGCACCGGCAACCCCGGCCGCCGCAGCCGCAGTGCCCGCAGCACATCCACTCCGCAGTAGTCCTCGATGGACAGGTCGAGCACCACCACGTCGAGGTCTGCACGCCCAGCCAGCATCTGGGCTTCACGGCCGTTCTCCGCTTCGGCAATGACCCGGAAATCCACCTCCTTCGACAGGATGTGGCGCAGTCCGGCACGCACGATGGCGTGGTCATCGGCAAGGGCGATCTGGATCATGGTGTTCACTCCTTCGGTGGTTTTGTCTGGTACCGAGAGAAAGTCTAGGCAATCACCTGGCGCATATCGTGCAATAAGACACGCTTATTCCGCCTGACACACCAGGCAGGGGGGGCTGCGCGTCGGCGTTGTCCTACGACGGATTGCGCCACTGGCCGACCGCTGCGGCATGCCAGCGTGCCTAGCCTTGGCAGACCGTCAGCCTCGACGGTGCGCAACCGACGCCACAGGAGTTATCCGATGCCTGCCCGCACGACCATGTCCCCCCCGCTGCCGCTCACGTCCAACCAGGGCGTGGCGCTGTCCGATCCCCTGAACTCGCTGCGGGCCGGCACCCGCGGCCCGACGCTGATGGAGGACTTCCTCCTGCAGGAGAAGATCACCCACTTCGACCACGAGCGCATCCCGGAGCGGGTGGTCCACGCCCGAGGCTCGGCGGCGCACGGGTATTTCGAATGCACCCGCGACTGCAGCGACTGGACCCGTGCAGCCTTCCTGTCGAAGGTCGGGCTGCGCACGCCGGTGTTCACGCGGTTTTCCACAGTCGTGGGCGGCGCCGGTTCGGCCGACACCCCCCGCGACGTGCGCGGCTTCGCGGTCAAGTTCTACACCGGCGAGGGCAACTTCGACCTCGTGGGCAACAACATCCCGGTGTTCTTCATCCAGGACGCCGCCCAGTTCCCCGACCTCGTCCACGCCGTGAAGATGGAGCAGGACCGGGGTTATCCACAGGCGGCCTCCGCGCACGACACTTTCTGGGACTTCATCTCGCTGATGCCCGAGTCGATGCACATGGTGATGTGGGCGATGAGCGACCGCACGCTGCCGCGCTCGCTGCGCATGGTCGATGGCTTCGGCGTCCACACCTTCCGGCTGGTCGATGCCCAGGGCGTGTCGCGTTTCGTCAAGTTCCACTGGCGCGCGGCGCTGGGCGTGGCCTCGACGACCTGGGACGAGGCCGTGAAGATCGCCGGGGCGGACCCGGACTACCACCGCCGGGATCTCTGGGAGTCGATCGACCGCGGCGACTTCCCGGCCTGGGAGCTGGCGCTGCAGGTGTTCGACGAGGAGACAGCGGCGTCCCTGCCCTTCGACGTGCTCGATGCGACCAAGCTGATTCCGGAGGAACTGGTGCCGCTGCAGGTGGTGGGCCGCATGGTGCTGGACCGCAACCCGGACAACTTCTTCGCCGAGACCGAGCAGGTGGCCTACTGCCCGGCACACCTGGTGCCGGGCATCGACTTCAGCGACGACCCGCTGCTGCAGGGGCGGCTGTTCTCGTACACCGACACGCAGCTCAGCCGGCTGGGCGGCCCGAACTTCCACCAGTTGCCGATCAACCAGCCGCGCTGCCCGTTCCAGAACTTCCAGCGCGATGCGGTGATGCAGACCAGCGTGCCGAAGGGCCGCGTGAACTACACGCCGAATTCCCTGGCACCCGAGGGGCCACAGGCCTCACCGGAACACGGCTTCAAGAGCTACCCGGCGCCGACCACCGGCACCAAGGTGCGCCAGCGGGCCGAGAGCTTCGGGGACCACTACTCGCAGGCGCGGCAGTTCCTGGCCTCGCTGACGGCACCGGAGCAGCGGCACATCGTCATGGCCTTGTCGTTCGAGCTGGGCAAGGTGACGGTGCCGACGGTCCGCACGCGGGTGCTGGGGCATCTGGCGGTGATCGACGGCGGGTTGGCCGATGCCGTGGCCGAGCGGCTGGGGCAGCCCGGGCCGGCGGCCGAGGCGGTGCCGGCGGTGGCCATGCCGCCGCGGGATCTGCCGCCGTCACCCGCCTTGAGCCAGCTCGCCAGCCGGGCCGGAGGGCTGGCTGGACGCCATGTGGCCGCCCTGCTCACCGACGGCACTGACGATGCGCGGCTGGCCAGCCTGCGGCGCGCCCTGGCCAAGGCCGGCGCCCGGCTGACGCTGGTGGCCCAGAAGATCGAAGGCGTGCGTCTGGCCGATGGCACGGCGCAGCGAGCGGACCAGGCACTGGCCGGTGCGCCGTCCTGCCTGTTCGACGCCGTGGTCGTCATCGGCAGCGAGAACGGCGTGGCACCGCTGCTGAACAACCCGGCGGCGCTGGACTGGCTGCGCGACGCCTGGCGCCACCTGAAGGCCATCGGGCTGGACATGGCCGGCGCCCTGCTCGCCCGCGCAGCCGGGGTGCCGACGGACGAGGCCGTGGTGGTGCTGGACACGCGCCGGGGGCTGGACACCTTCGTGCAGCAAGCCGCCAAGGGCAAGCACCACGCCCGCGAGGGGGCGCCCGGCACCGACCATTGAGGCGTGCGGTGTGGGTCGCGGGTCAGGCGTTCACGTCCACCACGACCCGCCCGCGGATCTTGCCTGCCAGGATGTCCACAGCCGCCTGCGACGCCTCGGCCAATCCGATCGTGCGGGTCATCGACGCGAGCTTGCCGCGGTCCAGGTCCGTCGCCAGCCGCGTCCAGGCCTGCTGGCGCCGCGCGATCGGACACATCACCGAATCGACGCCCAGCAGCCGCACGCCGCGCAGGATGAAGGGCGCCACGCTTGTGGATAACTCCATCCCTTGCGCCAATCCACAGGCGGCCACGGCACCGCCATAGCGGGTCTGCGCCAGGGCGTTGGCGAGGGTGTGCGAGCCGACCGAATCGACGACACCCGCCCAGCGTTCCTTCTGCAGCGGCTTGCCGGCTGTGGATAACCCGGCGCGGTCGAGGATATCCACAGCCCCGAGCGCCCGCAGATACTCGGCTTCGTCGAGCTTGCCGGTGGATGCCACGACCCGGTAGCCCAGGCCGCTCAGCAGCGCCACGGCCACGCTGCCCACGCCGCCGCTGGCCCCCGTGACCAGAATCTCGCCGCTGTCCGGACGCACGCCCGCGTCTTCCAGCGCCATCACGCACAGCATCGCCGTGTAGCCCGCCGTGCCGATCGCCATGGCGTCGCCTGTGGATAACTCGGCAGGCAGCGCGATCAGCCACTCGCCCTTGAGCCGGGCCTTCTGCGACAGACAGCCCCAGTGCGTTTCGCCGACACCCCAGCCGTTGTGGATCACCTGGTCGCCCACTGACCAGCGTGGATCTGTGGATAACTCGACTGTCCCCGCCCCGTCGATGCCCGGCACCATCGGCCACTGGCGCACGACCGGGCTGCGGTTGGTCAGCGCCAGGCCGTCCTTGTAGTTGATGGTCGAGTGGGCCAGGCGCACGACGACGCTGGCGTCGCCCGTGCGGGCGTGCAGTTCGTCGTCGGTCAGGTCGTCGCGCAGACGGGTTTCGAAGGCGCCGTCGGTCTTGGTGAGGTACAGGGCAGTGAAGGACATGGTGGGTCTCCGGAGGGCTGCAGCCGAAGATTGAACCATGGCCCTTCCCACCCGTCTGTCACACGGGTTCAGTGCACCGCACGGCAACATGCGCCATGCCGATCTCATCCGCCGCAGGACACACACACCGCGATGCCGTAGCATTTCCCCTCCGCGCCCATCCCGTGCTCCCTTTGCCTGCAGAAGAACCCGCCCCATGACCGCATCCCTCCTCGTGCGCGGCTACGAAGTCGTGATCGGCTTCGAGACCCACGCCCAGCTCTCGACCGAGTCGAAGATCTTCTCCGGCGCCTCGACCCGCTTCGGCGCCGAGCCGAACACGCAGGCCTGCGCGGTCGACCTGGCGCTGCCCGGCGTGCTGCCGGTGATGAACCGCGGCGCGGTCGAGCGCGCGATCCAGCTCGGTCTGGCCGTGAACGCGACGATCGCACCGATGTCGATCTTCGCCCGCAAGAACTATTTCTACCCCGACCTGCCCAAGGGCTACCAGATCAGCCAGTACGAGATCCCGGTCGTGCAGGGCGGGGTGGTCGAGTTCTTCGTCGACGGCGAGCCCTTCAAGCTCAACCTCACCCGTGCCCACCTGGAGGAAGACGCCGGCAAGTCCGTGCACGAGAACCTCCACGGCATGACCGGCATCGACCTGAACCGCGCCGGCACGCCGCTGCTGGAAATCGTCACCGAGCCGGAGCTGCGCTCGTCGAGGCAGGCGGTGGAATACGCCAAGGCGCTGCACACGCTGGTGGTGTGGCTGGGCCTGTGCGACGGCAACATGCAGGAAGGCTCGTTCCGCTGCGACGCCAACGTGTCGGTACGCCGGCCGGGCGCGCCGTTCGGCACGCGCCGCGAGATCAAGAACCTCAACAGCTTCCGCTTCCTGCAGCAGGCGATCGACTACGAGATCCAGTGGCAGATCGACCAGATCGAGGACGGCTTCGAGATCGTGCAGGCCACCGTGCTGTTCGACCCGGACACCGGCGAGACGCGGATGATGCGCACCAAGGAAGACGCGCACGACTACCGCTACTTCCCCGACCCGGACCTGCCGCCGCTGGTGATCGCGCCGGAGTGGATCGAGCGGGTGCGCAGCGAGATGCCCGAGCTGCCCGGCGCGCTCGCGGCGCGGCTGCAGCGCGAGCTGGGCCTGCCGGCCTACGACGCCGCGATGGTCACCACCAGCCGCGCCACCGCCGCCTATTTCAGCGCCGCCCACGCGGCCTGTGGACAACCCAAGCTGGTGGCCAACTGGATCATGGGCGAGATCAGCAAGCGGCTGAACAGCGACGGCGGTGACATCGCCTCGGCGCCGGTCACGCCGCAGGTGCTGGGCACGCTGATCCAGCGTATCCAGGACGGCACCCTCTCGAACAACGCCGCCAAGCAGGTCTTCGATGCCCTGTGGACAGGCGACGGCACGGACGTGGACGCCGTGATCGAGGCCAGGGGACTGAAGCAGATGAACGACAGCGGTGCGCTGGAGAAGATCCTCGACGAGGTGCTGGCTGCCAACGCCAAGTCGGTCGAGGACTACCGCGCCGGCAAGGAAAAGGCGTTCGGCGCGCTGGTCGGCCAGGCGATGAAGGCGACCAAAGGCAAGGCCAACCCCACCCAGGTCAACGCGTTGCTGAAGCAGAAGCTGGGGGGCTGACCGAGCCGGGTGCCGCGCCCGCCCACAGCCGCTTCAGCCGTGTCAGTTCCTGGTCGTAGGTGGCGTTGATGCGGTTGATCTCGGCCTGGTGGTTCTGGGCAGCGTCCTGCTGGGCCTGCAGCGTGGCCTGGCTGTTGCCGAACTTGTTCTTCAGATCACGGGGCAGATCGCGGCCCTTGTAGAACTCGGCCTCGTCCTGCAGCCGCTTGCGCTCGTGTTCCAGCTCGTTCAGGCGGCGCTCGGTGGACGCCAGGGCGGTGTGCAGTGGCTCCAGCGCGGCCTTGCGGGCCTTGTGGTGGCGCGGCTCGTCGGGGTAGCGGCTCAGCAGGTTGCGGTCCAGCCGGATGGCGTCGCGCCGCAGTGCCTCCGCCGCCATCGCCGCGCGCAGCCGCTCCTCGTGGGCGGTGCGCTCGTCGGCGGTCATCGTCGGTGCCACCACCTTCTTGACCGAGCCATCGGTGTTGCGCATCTCCTGCGCACGGTCGAGGCACTCGGCGATCGGCCGGTCCGAGGTGATGCGCTGGCCCTTGGCGCTGACGCAGGTGTAGATGTTGCCGGCCTGCACCGACAGCCCCGCTGCCGCCAGCGTCACCGGCAGCAGCAAGCGGCCCGCGAGCCGGACCAGGGCTGCGCGGGCGGGGCTCACGGGCAGACTCCGTAACGCTCGCGGTAAGCCTGCACCGCCGGCAGGCTGCTGCTCAGGCGCGGGTCGCTCTGGCCTTCGAGGTAGGCCAGCAGGTCGGTCAGCGTGGCGATGGCCACCACCGACAGGCCGAGTTCGCGCTGCACGTACTGCACGGCCGAGTGCGGCGCATCGACCCCGTGTTCGCTGGCCTTTTCCTGGCGGTCCAGCGCGATCGTCACCGCGCACGGTGTCGCCCCGGCGGCGCGGATCATGGCGATGGACTCACGCACCGAGGTGCCGGCCGAGATCACGTCGTCGATGATGAGCACGCGGCCCTGCACCGGGGCGCCGACCAGCGTGCCACCCTCGCCGTGGTCCTTGGCTTCCTTGCGGTTGTAGGCATAGGGAACGTTCCGGCCCAGCCGCGCCAGCTCGATCGCCACGGCGGCGGCCAGCGTGATGCCCTTGTAGGCGGGGCCGAAGAGCATGTCGAACGCGACCCCCGAGGCCACCAGCCGCTGTGCATAGAATTGCGCCAGACGGCCCAGCCTGGCGCCGTCGTCGAACAGACCGGCATTGAAGAAGTAGGGCGACAGCCGCCCCGCCTTGGTCTTGAACGCGCCGAAGCGCAACACGCCGGCATCGACCGCGAAGGCCACGAAATCCTGGGCAAGAGCGTCGGTGCGGGGGGAGCTTGCGTCTTGGGTCATCTGCGTGGACGAAAGATTGACGATCAAAGGGTCTGGAATGCGACTGGTCAGCCTCAACCTCAACGGCATCCGCTCAGCGGCCGACAAGGGCCTGCTGGCGTGGGTCAAGGCCCTGCAAGCCGATTGTATGGGGGTGCAGGAACTCAAGGCGCAGGCTCAAGACCTGAGCCCAGACCTCACCGTGCTGGATGGAATGCAGGGACATTTTCATTTTGCGCAGAAAAAGGGCTACTCCGGTGTAGGGATGTACACCCGCCACACCCCGACCGAGGTGATCACGGGCCTGGGCATCCCGGAATTCGACGACGAGGGCCGCTACGTGGAAGTCCGCCACGACACGCCCGAGCGCCGGCTGTCGATCATCAGCTGCTACTTCCCCAGCGGCTCCTCCAGCGACGACCGCCAGCAGGCCAAGTTCCGTTTCATCGACGCCGTCTATCCACACTTGATGGCGCTGAAGGCTGAACGCGAGTTCATCCTGGTGGGTGACGTGAACATCGCGCACCGGGAAGCCGACCTGAAGAACTGGAAGGGCAACCTGAAGAACAGCGGGTTCCTGCCGGAAGAGCGGGCCTGGATGACGCGGCTGCTCGATCCGGTGGAGTCGGGTGGCGGGGGGCTGGTCGATGTCTACCGGCACCTGCACCCCGACACGACCGACGCCTGCTACACCTGGTGGAGCAACCGGGGGCAGGCGCGTGCCAAGAACGTGGGCTGGCGCATCGACTACCACCTCGCGACGCCGGGCATGGCGGCGTTGGCGCGCAGTGCGCGCATCTACAAGGGGCAGTGGTTCAGCGACCATGCGCCGCTGACGGTGGAATACGACTGCGCGCTCTCGCTCTCGGTCTGACGGTGCGCCTCAGCCATCCACCGGCACCTGCGGCGTCTCCAGCAGCAGCTGGTAGAACGCCAGATCCAGCCAGCGCCCGAACTTGAACCCCACCTGCGGCAGCGTGCCCACCGGCTCGAAGCCCAGGCGGGTGTGCAGGGCGAGGCTGGCGGCGTTGCTGGCGTCGATGGCGCCGACCATGGCGTGCAGGTCGCGCTGGCGGGCAGCGGCGATCAGGGCCTGCATCACCTGCACCCCGAGTCCGCGGCCGCGCTGGGCGTGGTGGACGTAGACCGAGTGCTCGACCGTGTACTTGAATGCCGGGAACGCCCGGAAGGTGCCGAAGCTGCCGAAGGCCAGCAGCGTCCCGTCCGCGTCTTCGAGGCCGATCACCGGGAAGTCGCCCTGGTCCTTGGCCGCGAACCAGGTCGCCATGCTCGCCAGCGGACGCGGCTGGTAGTCGTACAGGGCGGTGGAGGTCAGGATCGCGTGGTTGAGGATGTCCAGGATGGCGCTGGCGTGCTGGGTGTGCGTGCAGCGGACCAGGGTGGGTGGGGTCATGGGGGGCTTTCTTGCGTGTTGCGCGTCGAGCGTCGAGCGGTCAGGATGGCGATGCGACATCTTGGCACCACTGGCCCGGCCCAGGACACCCCCTGCATGCTAGAGTGGGCCGCAAGATCTGATATCCATTCATGAATTCATCCATGCATCCATCCATTGGTCCAGGCTTCTCCTGGTGACACCCCACGCCGACCGTCTCCGCTCCCGGCTCGCCCAAGGCCCTGTCGCCGCCCGCATGCTGCTGACCGCACTGGGCATCAGCCAGCCCACCTTCTCGCGTACCCTGGCGGTCCTGGGCGCGGAGATCGTGCGCCTGGGCCGTGCCAGAGCCATTCACTACGCCCGGCGGGATGCCCGGCGCGGACTCCCCGACATTCCTGTCTACCGCGTCGGTGGGGACGGAGACGGCACGGTCTGCCTGCTGGGCACGCTGGTGCCGGTCTGGCCAGACGGTTTCGTCCTGCAGCAGACCGACGGCCTCAGCCTGCACAGCGAGGGCCTGCCCTGGTGGCTGCTCGACATGCGCCCGCAAGGCTTCCTCGGGCGGGCCTGGGCCGAGCACCACGCCACGGCGCTCGGCCTGCCATCGAACCTGTCCGAGTGGAGCGATGTCCATGCGCTGCACTGTCTGCTGGTGCATGGGCATGACGCGGTCGGCAACCTGCTGCTGGGCGACGCGGTCCGCACACGGCATCTGCAGTCCCCGCCGCCCACGCCGATCCCGCTGTCCGAGCAGCCCGCCGCCTTCGCCCGGCGCGCACTGGACGCCAGCCGTGGCGATCTGCCTGGCTCGTCGGCAGGGGGCGAGCAGCCGAAGTTCACCGCCTATGCCGACACGCCGGACGGGCCGCGCCATCTGCTGGTCAAGTTCACCTTGCCGGACACGCACCTCCACATCCACCCCAACCCCGTGACCGAACGCTGGCGCGACCTGCTGCTCGCCGAGCACCACGCGCAGGAGACGCTGACCGCTGCGGGCATTCCGGCGGCCCGCTCCTGGCTGCTCGACCACGCCGGGCAACGCTTTCTGGCGGTGGAACGCTTTGACCGGGTGGGGGCGCTGGGCCGGCGCGGGCTGTTTTCACTGGCTGCCGTCGAAGCGGAGTTCGTCGGCAACGCCGTGGCGCCCTGGCCAGTGCTGGTGAAGACGCTGGCCGACGCCGGCCACATCACCCGTGACGCCGCGCAGACCGCCACCGTGCTGCACGCCTTCGGAACGCTGATCGGCAACACCGACATGCACCACGGCAACCTCTCCTTCACCAGCACCGAGGGCCGACCCTACGCGCTGGCCCCCGCCTACGACATGCTGCCGATGGGCTTCGCGCCACGCTCGGGGGGCGGTCTGCCCGACCAGTTGCCCCAGCCCACGCTGCGGCCCGAGGTTGCTCCTGCGGTCTGGCGGCAGGCGCTGGTGCTGGCGCGGGACTTCCTGCGGCGCATGGCGACCGAGCCGCGCCGCTCGACCGGATTCCACGGTGCCCTGGCGGGGCTGCGCACTCACCTCGACACGGCGGCCGCGCAGATCGCCCGCCTGGGCTGAAGCACCGCCGCCCCCCTGTTGCTGTTCCTGCCCGGATGCCCCCTTGAACGCTCTGCTCCACACCATCGCCACCCTGGCGCCACCCCTGCCCACCGACGCCACCCGCGTCTTCCACGGCCGCGGCGGCCTCCACCCCGGCTGCGCGCACTGGGCGCTCGATTGCTACCCGCCTGTCTGGGTGCTGACCAGCTTCCAGCCCGTGTCGGAGGAAGAGCTGGCCACCATCGGCACGGCACTCGCCGACCGCTGGACGCAGCTCGCCCCTGGCCAGCCGCTGCACTGGGTGTTCCAGTGCCGCCACGCCGGCCGCGCCGAGACCCGCCTGATGGCGGGCAGCGTCCCCGAGCCGCACACGGTCAGCGAAGACGGCACGCGCTACCTCGTCCACGTCCTGCGCGGCCAGAACCACGGCCTGTTCCTCGACATGGCAGAAGGTCGCCGCTGGGTGCGCGCGCTGGCCGCACGACAACCGCGGCTGAAGGTGCTGAACCTGTTCGCCTACACCTGCGCGTTCTCGGTCGTGGCGCTGCAGGCCGGGGCGCGCCAGGTGGTCAACGTGGACATGGCCCACGGTGCCCTCGCGATCGGCCAGCAGAACCATCGGCTCAACGGCGTGGCCACTGGCGCCAGCTTCCTGCCGCACGACATCTTCAGCTCGTGGGGGAAAATCCACCGCAGCGGCCCCTACGACCTCGTCATCGTCGACCCGCCCAGCCACCAGAAGGGCAGCTTCGTCGCCGGCAAGGACTACGCCCGGGTGATGCGCCGCCTGCCCGACCTGCTCGCGCCCGGCGGCCACGCGCTGCTCTGCCTGAACGCGCCCGAACTGGGCACCGACTTCCTGACCGAACCGATGCAGACGCTGGCCCCTGGACTGACCCTCGTGGAGCGGCTGGCCAATCCCCCCGCCTTCGTGGACGTGGCCCCTGAGCGTGCGCTCAAGGTGCTGGTCTACCGGGCACCCTGAACACACGGAACGACCCCATGACCCTGCTGCGCCTCCACCACGTCGCCCTCATCGCGTCGGACTACGCCCGCTCGCGCCACTTCTACACCGAGCTGCTGGGCCTGCGCGTGCTGGCAGAGCACTACCGCGCTGCGCGTGACTCGTGGAAGCTCGACCTCGCGCTGCCCGACGGCGGTCAACTGGAGCTGTTCTCGTTTCCTGCGCCGCCGCCGCGGCCCTCGCGCCCGGAAGCCTGCGGGCTGCGGCATCTGGCGTTTTCGGTGGACGACGTGGACGCGTGGAAAACGAAGCTGGAGGCGGCTGGCATCGCGGTGGAGGACATCCGCCTAGACGAGTTCACCGGGCACCGCTTCGTCTTCTTCGCCGATCCGGACGGACTGCCACTGGAGCTGTACGAGACCCGACCGGCCACCCCCTGAGCGGCACCAGAAACAGGGCAGCATTCCATCGGGTTATCCGGTCGCACGGCGGCAGGCAAGGGCACACAGTGTCGCCACAAGTCCGCCCCCTTCTCCCCTTCTGGAGTCCGTGCATGCAATCGACCCTGTCCCTTCTGCGAACCCGTCTGCGCCCTGCGGCCCTGGCCCTGCTGACCGCGGGCACGCTGGCCGCGGCTCCCTCGGCCCAGGCGCTCGAACTCAACGGCGAGTTCTACGCCATCGCCGGCGTGCCCGGTGTCGGTCTGGGCTATGCGCGTCCGCTGAACAGCCGATTCACCGTGCGCGCGGACCTGCTCATGCTGAACAACCGCGACCGCACCACCACCGAGGACGGCATCCAGTACCACAGCACCGCCCGCCTGCAGCGCATGGCCCTGTTCGGCGACTGGTTCCCGTTCGAGGGCAGTTTCCGCCTGACCGGCGGCGTGAGTTCCAACAGCATCGGCATGACGCTGGACGCCAGCGGGGCCGGTGGCAGTCTGACGATCGGCGAGAAAACCTACACCACCACCGCAGCAGATGGCGTGGAAGTCCAGATCAAGTACCCGTCGGCCACCCCCTACCTCGGCATCGGCTGGGGCCACCAGCTCAACTCCGGCTGGCGTCTGTCGGCGGATCTGGGCGCCCTGATCGGCCGCGCCAAGGTCACGGCCACGGCACGCGGGGCACTGGCCAGCGAAGCCGATCTGCAGGCCAACCTGGACCGGGAACTCGCTGAACTGCGCAACGGGGTCGGCCGCATCCGTGCCATTCCGCAGATCACGATCAGCATTGGCTACAGCTTCTGGATCTGATCCGAACGGCACCACCCGCCACGTCACCCCTCCACCCCGCTCCGGCGGGCTTTTTTTCGTCTCGTGCCCGATGCATCGGCCGAGACGTAATCATTCAAGAATATTTGGTAGCACTTTTTGTGCAATATTATTAGAAGGTGGCAAGAATAGACTTGACATTTGCATAAATATCAATATCGGAGGATCAAGCGCAGTGAACCGCACAGTCTGTCATGGATGGGGGGTCGCAAGGCTGTGCGCTGGCTTACGGCGGGCGTGGTCCTGGGATCTGCCCTGGCTCGCCGGTCTGCTCGCGGGCGTCGGCCTGTGGCTGTGTGGCCTGCCGTCCGCGCTGGCCAACCCCGGTCATGCCTCCGCCGGCCCCAGCGTGGCCCTGCACTACGGCGCCAAGCCCCCCTGGAACGCCCTGTCCGCCTTCGACTGGGTCGTGCTGGAGCCGGGCCACCACGGCGACATGGCCACCCGCGCCAAGGCCGCCCCGAACACCCGCTTCCTGGCCTACCTGTCGGTGGGCGAGGTCCACCGTGAACACCCGCTGCACGCCAGCATCCCCGCGGCCTGGCTGATCGGCCGCAACCAGGACTGGAACAGCGCCGTGGTCGACCAGCGCGTGCCGGAATGGCCGGCCTGGTTCGTCGAGAACGTGGCACGCCCGCAGTGGGACAAGGGCTACCGCGGCTTCTTCCTGGACACGCTGGACTCCTACCAGCTGGCGGCGAAAACCCCCGAGGAACGCGCTGCGCAGGAGGCCGGGCTGGTGCGCACGGTCCAGGCGCTCAAGGCCGCGTTTCCCCAGGCCAAGCTGATCTTCAACCGGGGCTTCGAGATCCTGCCGCAGCTCGCGCAGGAGGCCGACATGGTCGCCGCCGAGTCGCTCTACCGTGGCTGGGATCAAAAGAGTCGCCGCTACCGGGCCGTGCCCGAGGCCGACCGCGCCTGGCTGCTCGGCCGGCTCGACCAGGTGCGCACCCGCCACCAGCGCCCCGTGCTGGCCATCGACTACGTCGCCCCGCAGGAACGCGCCCTCGCCCGCGAGACCGCGCAGCGCATCCAGTCGCACGGCTTCATCCCCTGGGTGACGACGCCGGAGCTGGACACGCTGGGAGTGGGCGCGGTCGAGGTGCTGCCGCGCCGGCTGCTGATCCTGCACGACGCGGAGGTCGGCAAGGACTCGACCGAGATGACGTCGTCGGACGCGCTGCGCTTCTTCGCCACGCCGGCCTACTACCTCGGGCTGGTGCCGCTGTTCATCAACCCGGACGAGGAACCGCTGCCATCGCTGGCCGCACTCGGGCCGCTGGCCGGCATCGTCACCACCTTCACCAACGACAAGGCCCGCCCCGCCACCGCCGCGCTGCTGCGCCAGGCCATCGCCAACGGCACCCGTGTGGTCACCCTGGGCTGGCCAGGGGTAGGCGATGCCAATGCGGTGCGCGACACCTTCGGGCTGGTGCGCCGCGCGGGCCCGTACCGGGCGGTGTCGCCGGTGCAGTTCAGCCGGCGCGATGCGGCGATCGGCTTCGAGGTGTCGCCCACGCCGGGGCCGCTGGACTTCGTGCCGCTGGCCGCCCCCGCCACGTCCGAGCTGCTGCTGCAGGCGCGCGACGCCAGCGGCGCGACGATGGACGCGGTGGCGCTGACCCCGTGGGGCGGCTACGCCTGGCCGGGATACAGCCTGGCGCGGCTGCCAGCGGGCAAGGATGAATTCCGCTGGGTGATCGACCCGATCGCCTTCCTGCGGCGGGCGCTGGCGCTGCCGGTGATGCCCGTGCCCGACACGACCACCGACACCGGCCGGCGCATGCTGCTGGTCCACATCGACGGCGACGGCTTCCCCAACCGCAGCGACCAGCCCGGCTCGCCGCTGTCGAGCGAAGTGCTGCTGCGCGAGGTGCTGTCGCGCTACCGGGTACCGACCGCGATGTCGGTGATCGAAGGGGAGACCGCGCCGCACGGCCTGTACCCCAAGCTGGCGCCCCAGATGGAAGACCATGCGCGGCGCATGTTCGCGCTGCCGCACATCGAGCTGGCCACGCACACCTTCTCGCACCCATTCCAGTGGGGCGAAGTCGAGCGTGGTGGTTTCGGCAAAGGCTACTCGCTCGACCTGCCGGGCTACCGCTTCGACGCCGAGCGCGAGATCACCGGCTCGATCCGCTACATCGAGTCCCGCCTGGCCCCGCCGGGCAAGCGTGTCACACTGGTCCACTGGAGCGGCGACACCAATCCGAATGCCGCCACGCTGGACGCGGTCGAGCGCGCCGGCGTGCTGTCGATCAATGGCGGCGACACCACCATCACCCGCACCGTGCCATCGCTGACCCATGTGGCGCCGCTCGGTCTGCACAAGGGCAAGCATTTCCAGGTCTACGCGCCCAACCAGAACGAGAACGTCTACACCGGCGAATTCCTTGGCCCGCTCTACGGCCACGAGCGGGTGATCCAGACCTTCGAGCTGACCGACAAGCCCTACCGCCTCAAGCCGGTCAACATCTACTACCACACCTACGCCGTGTCGCGCCGGGCCTCGCTGGAAGCCTTGCACCGCGCCTACCGCTGGGCACTGGCGCAGCCGCTGCACCCGGTCTACACGTCCGAGTGGGTGCGCAAGGCGCAGAACTACGAGGACATCGTCATTGCCCGCGCCGCCGACGGCAGCTTCCTGGTGCGCGGCGCGACCGCGTTGCGCCAGATGCGTCTGCCGCAGGCCGCCGGGGTGCCGCAGATGGCCCAGAGTCCGGGCGTGGCCGGTCACAGCCTCCACGGCACCGAACGCTACCTCCACCTCGACGGCCCCGAGGCGCGCATCGTCCTGGCCCCGCAGCCCGACAACGCCAGCTATCTGGTCGATGCCAACGCCCGCATCGACGCGCTGGTGCGTGAGGGCAGCACGACCCGCGTGACCCTGCACGCCCACGTCCCCTTGCGCTTCACCGTGCGTCACCCGACCGGCTGCAGCGTCAGCCTGGGTGGACGCCGTCTGACGCCGCTGCGCAGCAGCGACGGACTCCACCACTACGCCAGCGACAAAGATGGAACAGAAACGCTCACGATTGGTTGCTCCTGACGCAACCGGCTTGCGGGCGCGCATCCTGTCCACCAGCGGCCTGCTGGCGGTGTCGGCGATGGTGCTGGTGCTGCTGGTGACGCTCTACCCGCGCCAGCAGCTCATCGAACGGCTGCGCGGCGAGCCGCGCAACGACGAACTCAGCGTCAGCTACCTCGCCAACCTGCTGACCAGCGAGCCGGACAACGACGAGCTGCGCATCCTGTTGGCCGAGCGCCACTTCGCGCTGAACCAGGCCGACCGCGCCGAGCAGGTGCTCTCCCCGCTGCAGTACCGCACCCCCACCGGTGCGGCCGATGCTCCGCTGCGCCTGTCCCGGCTGCGCTACAGCCTGCTGGAGTTGCGCGCCAACGCCGCCACGCCCGGCAGCGACAGTGCCCGCCTGCTGCGCCGCCAGCTCGTCGATGCGCTGCGCGAACGCCTGACACTGCCGTGGTCCACTCCGGAGCTGCTGCTGTTCGCCCGCAAGGCCACCGCGCTGGAGCAGCTCCCGCTGGCGCAGCGCTTCCACGCCCTGATCCGGTTCGACGCCGACGGGGTCCGCGCCCCGTGGTTCGAGGAGGCCGTGCGCACCGCCATCTGGGCCCAGGACTACCAGGGCGCGGCCACGCTGCACCAGCGCGCCATGCAGATCGCCCCTGACGAGCCGCATCGCCGCGGGCACCTGCGCGAGGCGCTGCGCATCCTGCAGTCCGGCAACCTGCTGGGCGAGGCCCTCGCGCTGGCACGCCAGCATGACGCCATCGTCGGACGAGACGCCGGGCTGCTCGACTACCTGACCCGCCTGGCCCTGGCCGCCAACCGCCCCGAGCAGGCACAGGATTACGCCCGCCGCCTGCTGCAGATGCAAGGCAATGCCACCGCCGCACAGGCCCAGCCACGCCCGGCGCTGCCTGGTCTGGGCTGGTTCGCCACGCTGGCGGATGTCCTCATCCCGGCGGCACAGGCCGCCGAGACCGCGCCCGCGCCGCCCCCGGTGGACGCTGACCGCGGCGCGGCGTCCTCCCCCGCCGACGCCGCCGGGGCCGCCCGTGCCCAGCCCGAGCCGGGTGATCCGCGGCTGCCTTTCGAGGACGGCGCCTACCTGCTGGCCTACCAGACCTTCCTGGCCGGCCGCAACCTGCCCGACGCCTGGCGCGTGGCCGCCTCGGCCGTGCGGCAGGCCCCCGAGCAGCACGCCTGGCGCGAGCGGCTGGCCCAGGTGTCCGAGTGGGTTGGCAGACCGCAGGAGGCGCTCGTGCAGTGGCGGGCCCTGGTGCAGCAGCTCACCCGCACGGGAGCCGCCCAGCGGGAGCAGCGCGACCTGCTCGACCGCGCGCTGCAAGGCGTGCTGCGCCTGGCCCCCAGCCTCAACGACGAGGAGGTGGTGCTGCAGACCTGGAGCCAGATCGCCACGCTGCGCCCGCTGACGGTGGCCGAGACGCTGAACGTGGTGGCCATGACCGAGCGGCTCGGGCGCCCCGAGGAAGGCATGCGCTGGCTGGTCGAGGCCGACCGCCGCCAGCCCGCCCGCGCCCTGCTGGAAACCCAGGTCGACCTGGCCGAGCGCATGGGCGAGCTGCCCACCGCCATCGACGCGCTGCGCCGGCTCATGGGCCGTGACGGCGTGACCCTGCCGCGCGCGATGCGGCTGGCCACCTTCCACGGGCAGCGTGGCGAGTCCGCCCAGGGCCACGCCGTCCTGACCCCGCTGCGCAGCACCGCCAGCCCGCAGGACACCGCTTACTGGCGCCTGCTGGGCAACCTGTCGTGGTCGCTGCAGCGCGAGGACGATGCCCTGCAGGCCCTCACCCAGATCACCCGCCACGGCGACTTCACCGCCTTCGAGGCCGACCGGCTGCTGGGCCTGCTGCTGGCACAGGACCGGACCCAAGCCGCCCGCTTCGCAGAGACCGCATGGACACGGCTGAAGCTGCCCGGCTACCTGCTGTCGGCGCTGGAGCAGTGGTGGAACCTGCGCGACCTGGACCAGATGGAGCGGCTGTTCCTCGGCACCGGCCCTGCCGACGAGGCGCTGGTGGCCAAGGAAGCCTACTTCTGGATGCTGCGCTCCCAGTGGCACCAGGCCCGGGGCAACCTGGCCGCCGCCCAGGCCGACCTGCTGCGCGCCATGGAAGCCGAGCCGGGGCTGGTCGAGACCCGCACCGCTTACCTCTTCCTGCTGCTGGAATCCGGCCAGCTGCCCGAGCTGCGCCAGCGGCTGCTGGCCTGGCACAGCGAGGCCGAGCGCAACCCGCTCTACGACGCCGCCTACGCCGCCGGCTACATGGCGCTGGACCAGCCGCGCCGCGCGCTGCCCTTCTGGCGCCGACAAGCCCCGGGGCTGCGCGAGGACGCGCTGTGGGTGGGCGCCTACGCCGACGTGCTGGCCGCCGCCGGGCAGGCCGAGGCGGCAGCGCGGGTGCGCGTCCAGGCGCTGGCACTGACCCGCCGACAACTCCAGACCCTGGATAGCCGCAACACCCTGACCACCGCGCAGCGCCACGCCCTGCAGCTCCAGCTCGCCCGGCTGCAGCTGGTGCGGGCCACGGCCGATGAAGGTCTGCGCACCTTGCGTGGACTGCTCGCCCCCGGCGGTCTGCTGGGCGCAGGCAGCACTGCCACCACCGCCGACCAGGCCCGCGCTGCCCAGGATCTTGCGCTGGGCTGGCTGCTCTCCAACGACCGGCACGACATGGCCCGCTGGTGGCTGTGGCGTCGGCAGGTCCGGGCGCTGGCCATGCCGGCGTGGGCCGAGATGACGCTGGCGCTGCAGGAGGGCGACCTGTCCACCGTGGGCGCCCTGCTCGACGGGCCGCAGGGCCGCGACCTGCCCATCGGCCAGCGCATCGAAGCCTTGCAGGCGCTCGGCCGCACCCGGCGGGCGCAGGCGATGCGCCTGGACCAGCTCGCCGAACAGGACGACGACGGCCTGCACGAAGCCTATGCCGACACCGCGTGGCCTGCGCAGCGCCGCGTCACCCTGGACCTGCTCCAGCAGCGCGACAGCCTGCGCACCACCGAGCAGACCCTGGCCCTGGCCCTGCCGCTGACCGAAGCGGCCTGGCTGCACCTGCGCCTGCAGGATCGCCACCAGCGCACGGACCTGGGTGGTGGACGCCCACCTGCCTTCGGCACCGTGGCCGCCCACGACCGCACCGCCAGCGCCACGCTGCAGTGGACCCCCGACAAGGCTCTGCAGATCGACGGCACGCTGGGCCTGCGCTCGGCCGAACACAACGTCGCCTCGCTGGCGCTGGCGGCCACGGCGCAGCCCATGGCGCGGCTGCAGGTGCGGGCCGATCTGGGCCTGCGCACCCGCGCACCCGACAGCACCGCCCTGGCGATCGCCGGCCACCAGAACGAGGCCCGCCTGACCGGCGACCTGCGCCTGACGCTGACCAACCCGGTGCGCGTGTCCGTGCGGGCCGCGCAGTTCGGGCTGCAGGGTGGTGGATCGCTTGGCAGCGCGGTGGGGCTGGAGTGGGAGGCTGGTCAGGTGCTGCGCGGCGGCACACCCGACCTCGCGCTGCGCCTGTTCGGCAACTACACCCGCTACCAGCACAGCGGCGCCGACCTGCCCGACTGGACCCGCCGCCTGACCACGGACGGCCAGCGCCCTGGCGCCAGCTTCTTCGTGCCCGAGAGCTTCGCGCTGCACGGCATCGGCCTGAGCGCCGGCCTGTCCAACCGCGACGCCTGGCAGCGGCCCTGGCGCCCCTTCGTCGACGTGAGCCTGACCCACCACAGCCAGCTCGGCGTCGGCCATGTGCTCAGCGTCGGCGTCAGCGGCCGGCTCACCGGCGCCGACCAGCTGCAGCTCCAGTTCAGCACCACCCGCGCCGGCTCCAGCGGCGATGCCCGTGCGCTCGGACTGCGTTACGTGCTCCCGTTCTGACCCCCCAGGCACCCACAAGGACCACAAGGAAACCCCCATGCCCACGCTCTCCCGCCTCCTCCACCACGTTCTGTTGCTCCTTCTGGCGATCGGCGCGGCCGGCTGCACCGTGATGGACCGCAGCCGTGGCAACACCGTGCCGCTGGAGGCCGGCGCCCGCTGGGTCATCCTGCCGCTGGCCAACCACACCGAGACGCCCCAGGCCGGTCTGCGCGCCGAGGTCATCCTCGAATCGCTGCTGCGCCAGCGCGGCCTGCAGAGCCTGGAGCGCCCGCCCGCCCTCCCCGTCAACGACCTGATGGGAGAAGCCCCGGAAGGCAAGCCCCGCCAGGACGCCCAGCGCTGGGCCGCCGAGCAAGGCATCCGCTACGCCATCACCGGCGCGGTGGACGAGTGGCGCTACAAGGTCGGCGTCGACGGCGAGCCGGCGGTCGGCGTGGTGCTGCAGCTCATCGACCTGAAGAGCGGCAACGTCGTCTGGACCGCCACCGGCGCCAAGTCCGGCTGGAGCCGTGAAGCGCTGTCCGCCGTGGGCCAGAAGCTCATGCGCGACATGCTCGGCGACCTCGCGCTGCGCTGACCGCCGGGGCCCGCCATGCTGGTAGCCAAGTTCACGGCCAACGCGACCGCCCAGGACGGTCTGCACGCGCTCGCCTCGCCCCGCGCCAGGATGGGCTGGGCGACGCTCGAAGTGGTGGTGATGACCCTGGCCGCACTCGCGATCGGCCACTGGGTGTCGCCCGCCGACCCGTTGTTCACGCGGGCGCCCATCCCGTGGACCTGGTTCGCCCCGATCCTGGTGGCGCTGCGCTACGGCGTGCTGGCGGGGCTGGGCTCGATGGTGATGGTGCTGGTGGCCTGGCGGCTGCTGCAGGGCAGCGACCCCTCGACCGCTTTCCCGACGCTGTACTTCCTCGGCGGTCTGCTGCTGACGATGGTGTGCGGCGAGTTCAGCGGCCTGTGGCGCTCGCGCATCCGTCGCCTCTCGCAAGCCAACGCCTACCTCGAAGACCGCATCGAGCGCGTCACCAACCGCCTGTTCATGGTGCAGCGTTCCCACGACGTGCTGGAGCAGGATCTGCTGCTGCAGCCCTCCACGCTGCGCCAGGCGCTGGGCGACCTGCGGGCACGCTCGCTGGCCGGAGAGCTGAATGCCCCGGCTGCCGCGCAAGCCTTCCTCGACTTCCTCGGCGTCCACTGCCAGATCGAAAGCGCGCAGGTGCTCACGCTCACCCCCGGCCCGACCCACGGCGCCACGGTGGCCAGCGTCGGCCAGAGCGTGCCGGTGCGGCTGGACGATCCGCTGGTGCGCTTTGCCCTCGACCAGCACCGCCTGGCCCATGTGCAGGCGGGTTACCCGGTCCACGAAGCCGCCACCAGCCACCTCGTCGCCGCCCCGCTGGTGCTGGGCACGCACCGCGAGCAGGCGCTGCTGGTCGTCAGCCGCATGCCGTTCCTGGCGCTGCACGACGAGGCGCTGGAGCTGATGGCGGTGCTGTGCTCGTCGTTCTCGGATGCGGCGCTGATCAGCGACGAAGTGCCGGGGCTGCTGGCGCACCTGCCGCACTGCCCGGTCGAGTTCGCCGAGGAAGCCAGCCGGCTGGACCGCATCGCGCGCGCCTTCAAGCTGCCCAGCCAGGTGGTGGTGCTGACCTTCAACGTGCCCGAGCAGGCCGCCGCCCAGCGCCGGCTGGCCGAGCGCCGCGCCCGCTCGCCCGACGTGATCTGGCCCTATGCGCTCGGCGGTGACCGCGAGCGGCTGGTCACGCTGATGCCGCTGGTGGGCCGCACGGCGGTCGACGGCTACCTGCTCAGCCTGGCCAGCTACATCGCCGAGCGCCAGGGACTGGCGCCGCACCAGGCCGACCTGGCCACGCTGGGCATCCAGCACCGCGTGGTGACCCTCGGACAGGCCCCGCTGGCCCCGGCGCTGGTGGGCGTGCTGGGAGGAACGAGCGCATGAACCCGCTGCAGTTCCTGCTGGCGCTCGGGCTGGAGGTCGGCGCGGCGCTGCTGCTGTGGAACGGCGAGCGCGACGTGCTGCGGCTGGGTGCCTACGCCGGCACGCACGCGCTGGCCTGTGCCGTGCTGGCCGTGACGCTGTATCCGCTGCTGCCCGCACGCCTGCGCCAGCCGCCGCTGGCCGTCCTGGCGCTGCTGTTCAGCACGGCGTTCTTCATCCCTTTCCTGGGCCTGCTGGCGCTGCTGCTGGCGGTGGTGGTGATGCGGCTGATGCCGGTGCGCGAAGCCGACAACCACTTCCGGCTGGCCGCCCCGCCCGAGTTCCTGCTGTCGGTGCGCGAGCCGGCACGGTTGTTCCGTGGTCTGAGCATTCGCCAGCTGCTCACCGACGTGCATGCCGCCGCCCCGCTGCGCACCCGTGCCCTCAACGCCATCGCCACCAAGCCCGCACGCATCGCCGGCGACCTGCTGCGCAAGTTGCTGAGCGACCCGGTGGAGGATCTGCGCCTGGTCGCCTACGGCCTGCTCGACTCGCAGGAAAAGGCCCTGCGCAGCCGCATCACCGCCCAGTCGACGCTGCTGGAGCAGCTGGCGGCCAACCCGCAGCGCCGCGACGCCAGCCGCGTCGAGGTGCTGCGCCACCTGGCGGAGCTGAACTTCGAGCTGGTCTACCAGTCGCTGGTGCAGGGCGACGTGCGCGAGCACACCCTGGCCCGCGCCATCGAGTTCGCCGAGGCCGCGATCGCGCTCGACCCGACCAACGGCGGCCTGCGCCAGCTGCTCGCCCGCATGCACCTGGAGCAGGGCGACATCGACCGCGCCTGCGACGACCTCATCCGCGCCACCGAGGATGGACTGCCCGACAACCGCGTGCTGCCCTACCTGGCGGAGATGGCCTACCGCCGTGGCGATCTCGCCAGCGTGCGCGTCCTGATGCAGCGCATCGACCCGCTGACCGTGACCCCGCGCATGGCCGCGCTGGTGCGCTACTGGCAAACCGCAGGAGAGCGCCCTTGAGTGCGTCCGCCACGTCCCCCACCGCCTTGCCGCGCGCGGCCTCGGCCGACATCGCCCTGCTGCTCGAAGGCACCTACCCGTACATCTCGGGCGGCGTGTCGAGCTGGGTCCACCAGATCATCACCGGCTTCCCGGACCTGACCTTCGCCGTCGTGTTCCTGGGCTCGCGGCCCGAAGACTATGGCCCGGTGCGCTACCAGCTGCCACCCAACCTGGTCCACGTCGAGGCGCACTACCTCTTCGAGCAGGACACGCCGCCCGCCCAGCGCACCGTGCGCACCGACCCGGCCGCCTTCGCCCACGTCAAGGCGCTGCACCGCCACTGGCAGGATCCCGAGGACAGCCCCGCCGGCACCGACCCGCAGGCCCTGTTCGGCGCCGTGGTCGACCGCTTCGACGACCAGCTCGGCGAAGCGCACTTCCTGCGCGGCGACCAGGCGTGGCAGCACTTGTGCGCGCAGTACGAAGAACGCTGCACCGACCCCTCCTTCGTCGACTACTTCTGGACCGTGCGCACCATGCACGCGCCGCTGTGGAAGTTGAAGCGCATCGCCGACAAGCTGATCCCGGTGAAGGCGTTCCACACCGTCTCGACCGGTTACGCGGGGCTGCTGGGTGCCATGTGCAAGCGCCAGCACGGCCGCTCGCTGGTGCTGTCCGAACACGGCATCTACACCAAGGAGCGCAAGATCGACCTGTTCGGCGCGCGCTGGATCGCCGACAACCGCTCGGTGCTGCAACGCGACCTGACCGAGCTGAGCTACTTCCGCGAGCTGTGGATCCGCTTCTTCCAGGGCATCGGCAAGGCCTGCTACGACTCCAGCGACCAGATCATCGCGCTCTACGAGGCCAACCGCCGCCGCCAGGTCGCCGACGGCGCGGCCGGCGAGCGCACCAGCACCGTCCCCAACGGCATCGACATCAGCCGCTTTGCCCCGCTGCGGGCGCTGCGGCCGGCCGAGGTGCCGCCGGTGCTGTGCCTCATCGGGCGCGTGGTGCCGATCAAGGACGTGAAGACCTTCATCCGCGCCCTGCGCAGCGTCCTCAACCAGATGCCGCAGGCAGAGGGCTGGATCGCCGGACCCGAGGACGAGGATCCCGCCTACGCCCAGGAATGCCACCTGCTCATCGCCAGCCTCGGCCTGCAGGGCAAGGTGCGCTTCCTCGGTTTCCAGCAGCTCACCGACCTGCTGCCCCAGGTGGGGCTGGTGGTGCTGTCCTCGATCAGCGAGGCGCTGCCGCTGGTGCTGCTCGAAGGGTTTGCGGCGGGCGTGCCGGCGGTGAGCACCGACGTGGGTTCGTGCCGCCAGCTCATCGAGGGACTGGACGACGAGGACCGCGCCCTGGGGCCGTCGGGTCGCGTGGTCGGGCTGGCGGATCCGAAGGCGCTGGCGGACGCCGCGGTCGAGCTGCTCTTGGACGCGGACGCCTGGCAACGCGCCAGTGACGCCGGGGTCGAGCGCGTGCACCGCTACTACTCGCTCGAACGCATGCTCGGGCGCTACCGGGACATCTACGAAAGGGCCCTGACGTGGCAGGCATCGGTTTCGAGCTGAGAAAGCTCCTGCGGCGGGACAGCTTCGCCGGGCTGTTCAAGGCCTACGCCTACGCGGGCATCATCAGCTCCGGGCCGTGGGTGCTGTCGATCCTGGGCATCCTGGTGATCGGTCTGGTCTCGGCGGTGACGGTGCAGGACCGGCAGATCACGCAGTTCCAGGTGTCCGTGACCTACCTCATCATGCTGTCGCTGGTCCTCACCGGGCCGATCCAGCTCTCGTTCACGCGCTGGGTGGCGGACCGGCTGTTCGAGAAACGCCCGGCCGTGATCGCGCCCAACTTCCTCGGTGCGCTGCTGATGGTCATCGTCGGCTCCGGGCTGCTCGGGCTGCTGGCGGTGGCCACGCTGTTCCCGGGGCAGAGCAACCTCTACCGCGTCACCTTCGCCAGCGGGCTGGTGGTGATGAGCGGGATCTGGCTGGCGACGATCTTCCTGTCGGGCATGAAGCAGTACAAGACCATCGTCGCGCTGTTCGGCCTGGGCTACGGCGTGAGCGTGACGGGGGCGCTGCTGCTGCGCGGGCTGGGCATGGAGGGGCTGCTGCTGGGTTTCGTGGTGGGGCAGTTCGTGCTGCTGGCGGGGATGCTGGTGATGGTGCTGCGCACGCTGCCCACCGAGCGGCTGATCGGCTTCGAGTTCCTGCAGCCGGGCGCCATGTTCACCTCGCTGGTCTGGGTCGGGCTGTTCTACAACCTGGGCGTCTGGGCCGACAAGCTCGTGTTCTGGGCCGCGCCGGAAGTCAGCCAGGCCATCATCGGCCCGCTGCGGGCATCGATCATCTACGACATGCCGTCCTTCCTCGCCTATCTGGCGATCATCCCCGGCATGGCGGTGTTCCTGGTGCGGATCGAGACCGACTTCGTCGAATACTACGAACGCTTCTACGACGCCGTGCGCGAAGGCGGCTCGCTGGGCAACATCCAGCGCCTGCGCGACGAGATGGTCTTCACGATCCGGCAGGGGCTGTACGAGATCCTGAAGATCCAGGGCATCACCGTGCTGCTGGTGATCCTGGCGGCGCCGACCGTGCTGGACTGGCTCGGCATCTCGCACCTGTACCTGCCGCTGCTCTACCTCCACGTGGTCGCCGCCAGCCTGCAGGTGGTGCTGCTGGGGCTGCTGAACATCTTCTTCTACCTCGACCGGCGGCGCGTCGTGTTCGGGCTGACGGCGCTGCTGCTGGTGCTCAACGTGGGCTTGTCGGTGCTCACGCTCTACCTGGGTGCCTCGTTCTATGGCTATGGCGTGGCGCTGGCGATGATGATCACGGTGTTCGTCGCCATGCTCGCGCTGGAGAGCAAGCTGCACCGGCTGGAGTACGAGACGTTCATGCTGCAGTAGTGGCTGTGGCGGCCGTGGTGGCGAAGCTGGGCAGGCCCGCCGCCACATCCCGGAACGCGGACAGCGCAGCCTCCAGGTGCTCGATGATTTCCTGCTGCAGGACATCCGGCGGCGGCAGATCGTCGAGGTTGTCCAGGCTGTCGTCCTTGAGCCAGAACAGGTCGAGGCTGGCCTTGTCGCGCTCGATCAGCTCGTCGTAGGCATAGAAGCGGAACCGCTCGCTGGCCTGGCGCAGGTGGCGGTTCTCGGGGTTGTAGCGGGTGATGAAATCCTGCAGGTCGTCGAGCTTGAGCGGGCGGGTCTTGAGCGTGAAGTGCCGGTTGGTGCGCAGGTCGTAGAACCAGACGCCGCGGGTGTGGATCTCGCCGTCCTTCGGTTTCGCGTCGAAGAACACCACGTTGGCCTTGACGCCCTGCGCGTAGAAGATCCCCGTGGGCAGGCGCAGCACAGTGTGGACATCGCAGGTCTCCAGCAGCTTGCGGCGGATCTTCTCGCCCGCGCCGCCCTCGAACAGCACGTTATCAGGCAGCACCACCGCCGCCTGACCGTTCACCTTGAGCATGCTGACGATGTGCTGCAGGAAGTTGAGCTGCTTGTTGGACGTGGTTTCCCAGAAGTCCTGGCGCTCGTAGGTCAGCGCCTCGCGGTCCTCCTCGCCTTCCTCGTTGGTGATGGTCATGCTGCTCTTCTTGCCGAAGGGCGGGTTGGCCAGCACGTAGTCGAACTGCTGTTTCGGCTCGGTCACCAGCGCGTCGGCGCGGTCGATGGCCGGCTCGCCGTCGACCGCACCGATGTCGTGCAGGAACAGGTTCATCAGGCACATGCGGCGCGTGTTCGGCACGATCTCGTGGCCGAAGAAGGTCTTGTCGCGCAGGAAGGTCTTTTGCCGCTTGTCCAGCGTGGCGGCGCCTGGTCGGGTGAGCCACTGGTAGGCACCGAGGAAGAAGCCGCCCGTGCCGCAGGCCGGGTCGGCGATGGTCTTCATCGGCTGCGGGCGCACGCAGGCGACGATGGCCTCGATCAGCGGGCGGGGCGTGAAGTACTGGCCGGCGCCGCTCTTGGTGTCCTCGGCGTTCTTCTGCAGCAGGCCCTCGTAGAGGTCGCCCTTGGTGTCGGCGCCGAGGCTGATCCAGCTTTCCGCGTCGATCAGTTGCACCAGCCGCGAGAGCTTGGCCGGATCCTGGATCTTGTTCTGCGCCTTGAAGAAGATGGCGCCGAGCATGCCGGGCTGCTGGCCGAGCACATGCAGCGTGGCGAGGTAGTGCGCCTCCAGCGGCTCGCCGGTGCGTGCGCGCAGGCTGGCCCAGTCGTGGCTCGGGGGCACGCGGGTGTCGCGCTTGTAGGGTTCCTGGGCGTACTCGTGGGCGAGCTTGAGGAACAGCAGGTAGGTGAGCTGCTCCAGGTAGTCGCCGTAGCCCACGCCGTCGTCGCGCAGGGTGTGGCAGAAGTTCCAGACTTTCTGGACGAGGGTGGAGGTGTTCATGGGGTCGCGGTGTTGTTGTCGTCGCTGTGCTGCTCCAGCCGCGCACGGGCGGTCAGCAAGGCGCTGTGGATCTTCTGCTGGAAGACTTCGCGCGGCGGCAGCACGGTCAGGTACTCGGCGACATGGATGCCGGACTGGTCCAGCTCCAGCAGCTCGATCTGTTCCTGCTTCTTGCCGGTACACAGGATGATGCCCAGCGGGGGCAGGTCGCCCGGTTCCTGGTCGTGGCGGGCCAGCCAGCGCAGGTACAGCTCCATCTGGCCCTTGTACTCGGCCTTGAAGTCGCCCAGCTTCAGCTCGATGGCCACGAGGCGGCGTAGCTTGCGGTTGTAGAACAGCAGGTCGATGTAGAAGTCGTCGCTGTCGAGCTGGATGCGGCGCTGGCGGGCGACGAAGCTGAAGCCGGCGCCGAGTTCGAGGAGGAAGGTTTCCAGCTCGCGCAGGATGGCGTCTTCGAGGTCTTTTTCCAGGTAGCGGTCGGTCAGCCCGAGGAAGTCGAGCACGTAGGGGTCTTTGAGCAGCGCGGTGGGTGCCACTTCGCCCTTGGATCGCAGGGCATCGAGTTCCAGGCGGATGAGTTCATCGGGCTGTCGGGACAGGGCAGTGCGCTCGAACAGCATCGAGTCGATCCGGCCGCGCAGGGTGCGCACGCTCCAGCGTTCGATGCTGCACATCTCGGCGTAGAAGTCCCGGGCCAGCGGGTCTTTCACGGGCAGCAGGGCCAGGAAATGTGACCAGCTCAATTGTCGTGACAGTGTCGCGACAATGTTTTCGGTGTCGAAAAGCTGGGCGAACTGGACCATGCGGCGAAGATTTTTCTCCTCGAAGCCGCGGCCGTAGTCCGCCACCAATTGGCGCGACAGGGTCACGACCAGGGTTTCGCCGTAACCGGCTCGTTGCCCGGCCAGCACTTCGGTGCTGATGCGGTGGCCGATGCGCCAATACATCATGGTCAGGCTGGCGTTCACGGCGGCCACGGCGACTTGCCGGGATTGCTCGATCAACTGCCGGAGATCGGTCAACAGTTGCGGTGCGTCGCCCGCCTTGATGGACTGGCTCATGCGGCCTCCTTGGCTTTGCGCCCACGCGGCTTTTTCGAGGTGTCGTGTCCGGCCCGCTCCGCCCGAATCCGCTCCAGCAGCACCGCCGCCGGCTCGTCGCCCGGGTCTTGCGGGACCAGTTGGCCGGAGAAGGCGGCCTTGAGGATGTTTTTGCGCTGGGCGGCGGATTGTTTCAGGGCGTGCTCAATGGCGAGTTCCTGCTCCGCCGCAGCGTTCAATTCGCGATCAACCTGTCGAACGATCTGCTTCAGTTCGTCCAGCGGGGCTATCGGGAAACTGATCCGCTCGACAATCGACTTGTTCAGGGCAGGCTGGTTATTGCCGCTGCTGCCTCGGCGGGTTTCTTCGTACTGGGACCAGAGCCAGTAATAAACGTACTCGGGCGGAATGTCCGTTTCACTTGCCCAGATGGCTGCGCAGTTTTGATTGTTCGCAGCTGGAACATCCAGAATTGCGACTTGTCCGCGGGTTTTTCCTTCGCCGATCATGCCGAGCATCACACTGCCGATCGGGTTGATCTGCGTGCTGGTGTTTTTCAAGCCTTGTTCGGTGATCATTTCCTTGGTGGCGGTGATTCGTGAGAATCTGACTTCGCCTGAACTTACCCAGGGAATTGCGCCGTCCCAGTAGCTTGGTTCTTTGCGGCTTGGGGTCGCGCCAACAGCTACTTGGAAGCATTGCCCGATTGAACTCCAAACCCAGCCTTTGGGGAGTTCTGATAGACCAGATGTTTCCGGTCGCACCGGCTCCTGGTATTTTTTCTGCCAATCCTTCGGCGCCGCTTTCCCCTGTTCCTCGAACTTGGCGAGCTGCTTGGCTTCCCAGCGGGCGCGGCGTTCCTTCAGGATGCGCTCCAGCAGTTGGGCGCCGGTTTCGGTGGGCGTGTGTTGGGCGCGCCATTGCGCGGTGAGGGCGCCTTCGACGGCGGCTTTCAGCAGCGATTGGCGGTATTGGCCGAGTTTCTTTTGCGCGGCCTTGAGTTCGGAGACGCCGGCGTCGAGATCGGACAGGAGTTCTTCGAGTTTTTCGACGATGCGGGTTTGTTCGTTGCGCGGCGGCAATGGCAAACCAATCTCACCAATTGTCTTTGAAGATAGGTGCTTGACTGTTATGGATGGTGTGTTTTCGTTGATGGCCTTAAGGTAACTTGGTAGCAAATGCCGCAAGAGCTTCTGGCTGAAAAATGCATGGTCAGGCGAAATCTTGCAGACACGCTGATTTAGTATGGCGCTTTGGCTTTTCCATTCCCCCGAATTGAAATCACCATCCATGCCGACCAGCAAGTCGCCACGCTGCACCAAATATATATCTTCAAATGAACCGGTGTAATAAGTCGAGGTTTCTCCCGAGACAACGTCGCGAATACGCACCAACGGTGTTCCGCCGCTGGTGCTGAATTGGGCGGAATCGAATGGAGCGCCGTTGAGGATGCTCGCGACCTCACTGAGTTTTACTCGCGCCCAAGAGGGGTGTTTGGATAACAGGCCCGTCTTGTCTGCGGCAATTACTTCCGCTACCGTCATCGTGAATGCCATTACGCCACCAACTCCAGATTCATCTCATCCATCAACACATCCAAATCCGTCCCAAACAGCTTCCAAGCCCGCTGCAACCCACCCTTGCCCGCCAGCTCCGCATAATCGAAATCCTCCCGCCCGATGCTGCAACTGCTGGCGATGTGGTCCTTCATCAGCCGCAGCCAGTCGGTCTGCTCGGCCGTGAAGGCGGTGGCGCGCTGCGCGTTGTGGCGGAACATCCAGGTCTGGAACCGCCGGTCCACCTCATCGGCAAACGGCTTCAGTTCCGCCTCCATCCCCAGCGCAAACCGCACCAGCGACACCAGATCCGTCAACTGCCGCTTGCGGTCCGCGCCCTTCACCTGCCCCGCCTGCACCCGCGCATACGCCCCCCACAGCCGCTCGGTCGTCAGCATCAGCGGCGGCCGGCTCAGGTGCTCGTGCAGCTCCTCGATCATCTCGAACGTCAGCGCCCGCCGCTGATAAGGCTGCTGATAGAAGAACCCCAGCGCCGCGATCTCGTCCCGGTGCCGCGCCAGCGCCTCGGCAAACGACGTGATCACCGCCCGCGCCTGGTCCTCCGCCTGCGCGCTGAACCCGGCGAACACCACGTGGTCCAGGTTCACGGTGTCGATCACCTGCTCCCGGTCCCGCCGCGCGCCCTCGATCGCGTCCCGCAGGGCCGGATCGTCAAACGGCGCACACGCCGCCGCCACCCGCTCGGCCCGCGCCGCCTCGACCTCCGCCGGCAACAGCGTGTCCTCGGTGCGCGTGATGCCCTGCGACCGGGCCGCGTCCAGCGCCGCCGACACCACCGCATCCGGGTCCACCGCCGCGACCAGCCCACGCCCCAGATCGCCCACCGACACACCGCCCGCGACCTGCTCGATCCGCGCCAGCGCCTTCTCGTCCAGTTGCCGCGCCAGCCGCACCAGCCGGTTCGCCAGCGACAGCACCGTGTCCTCGTCGCGCACGCCCATCGCCACGCCCTGCAACAGCTCCTTCAGCGGCACGCCCGGCTTCTTCTCCAGCGGCCGGCTCTCCGTCTTCAGCGACTTCTCCACCCCCACCGCGTCGATCAGCACGAAGCGCGTCTTGGCCCCATCCGCACTGGCGCTCACCCGCTGCAGCTTCTCAGCCTCCAGGCTGCGCACGCCCCGGCCCTTCATCTGCTCGTAATACCCCCGGCTGCGCACATCCCGCATGAACAGCAGCACCTCCAGCGGCTTCACGTCCGTCCCCGTCGCGATCATGTCCACCGTCACCGCGATGCGCGGGTGGTAGTCGTTGCGGAAACTCGCCAGCACCCCGTCCGCGTCCTTCTCGCTGTACGTCACCTTGCGGCAGAACGCATTGCCCTGCCCGTACACCTCGCGCACCGTCTGGATGATGTCGTCGGCGTGGCTGTCGGTCTTGGCGAAGATCAGCGTCTTGGGCGTCTCCTTGCGCGTCGGGAAAATCTGCGTCTCCACGGCGGTCTTCATCGCCTGGATGACCTGCCGGATCTGGCTCGGATTGACCACCGAGCGGTCGAGCTGCTGGCGGTCGTAGGCGATGTCCTCCTCCACCTCGGCCCAGCGCTTGCGGCGCGTCTGCCGGTCGCGGTGGTCCACCCACTGCTGCGCCTCGACCACCGCGCCCTGCTGCGCGATCCGGGTCACGATCTCGTACACGTCATACCCGACGTTCACCCCATCCACCACCGATTGTTCATACGGGTACTCGGCCACCACGTTCTCGCTGAAGAAGCCGTAGGTGCGCTGGTCCGGCGTCGCCGTCAGCCCGATCAGGAAGGCGTCGAAGTAGTCCAGCACCTGCTTCCACAGGTTGTAGATGCTGCGGTGGCACTCGTCGATGACGATGAAATCGAAGGTCTCCACCGGAACTGCCGCGTTGTAGCGCACCGGCAGCGGCGTCCGGTCCTTCAGCGACAACGACAACGACAGCGATGGCACCTCGTTGAGCGAGATGTCCTCCGCCGACTCGTCGATGGCCTGCCCGGACAGCATCGCGTACAGCCGCTGCACCGTGCTGATGCAGACCTGCGCCTGCGGGTCGAGGCTCGACGAGGACAGGCGCTGCACGTTGTACAGCTCGGTGAACTTGCGGGCGTCGTCCGGCGGCGTGTAGGCCATGAACTCCTGGTGCGCCTGCTGGCCCAGGTTGCGCGTATCCACCAGGAACAGCACCCGCTTGGCCCCGCCGAACTTCAGCAGCCGGTACACCGACGTGATCGCCGTGAAGGTCTTGCCCGCGCCCGTCGCCATGTGGACCAGCGCCCGCGGCCGATTCGCCGCCAGCGAGCGTTCCAGCCCCGTCACGGCGCTGATCTGGCAGTCGCGCAGCTTCGCCTCGGGCAGCGCGGGCATCGCCTCGACCAGCCGGCGGCGCAGCGTGTCGGCCTGCGCGATCCACGCGGCCAGCGTTTCGGGGCGGAAGAAGTGGAAGACCTCCCGCGAGCGGGGCGCGGGATCGGCGTTGTCGGTGAAGCGGATGAGCTGGCCCGTCGCCTCGAAGCGAAAGCGCAGCGGCGTGTCCTGCTGGCGGTACTTGAGCTTGGCCGTGGCGTAGCGGGCGGTCTGGTGTTCGGTGGCGGTGAGCGTCGCGCCCGCGTCGTCGCGCTTGGCCTCGATCACGCCGACGGCTTGGCGCTGCACGAACAGCACGTAGTCGGCCGGCCCGCTGTCCGTCGGGTATTCGCGCACCGCCACGCCCGTCGCGGCGCCCAGGTTGAGCGCCTTGTGGTCCTGCACGGCCCAGCCGGCGGCGGTCAATCGGTGGTCGATGGCTTCGCGTGCGCGGGCTTCTGGTGTTGTCATGGCGTCCTGTCCCCCTGGTCATCGAGGGGCATTTTGACAGCCGAGCGCGGCCCCGCAGGCAATGGCGAAGGCCGCACCACCAGCCTGCGCGGCATCCCCGCTTCAGCGCGGCTCGCTGCGGTTCGACCCCGCCACCAGATCGAACCGGAACAGCCGGCACTCGATCGGCCCGTTCCACATCGGCACCCGCCGCGACTCCTTCAGCCGCATCGCCTGCGGCAGCTTGGCGTCCGGGCTGAGCACCCAGGCGGTCCAGCCGGCGTACTGGCGCTTCCAGTGGGTGGCGAGCGCGGCAAAAAAGGCCTGCGACGTACCACCACCTTCGAAGGTCTCCCGCGAGTCGCGGTAGCCGCCGGGTGCGGAACCGGTTCCTTTGGCGTCGATGCGCTCCCCATAGGGTGGGTTCAGGATCAACACACCGTGTTCGGCCGGGGCGACGCGCTGCAGGGCATCGACGGTCTTGAAGTCGATGGCGTGGGCGACACCCGCCCGCTCGGCGTTGCGGGTGGCGAAGTCGGTCATGCGGAAGGACACGTCGCCCGCGTGGACGCGCACGGCTGGTGCATGGATGCGCGACCGCGCCTCGGCCTTCATCGACTGCCACGCCACCACCTCGGCCCGGAAGGGGGCCAGCTTCTCGAAGGCGAAGCTGCGCTGCAGGCCCGGCGCCATGCCGCAGGCGATCTGCGCCGCCTCGATGGCGATGGTGCCGGCGCCGCAGCAGGGGTCGAGCAGGTCGCCATCCTCGGCGCGGCCATGCCAGCCCGCGGCGGCCAGCATCGCGGCGGCCAGCGTTTCCTTCAGCGGCGCTTCACCCTGCACCTCGCGCCAGCCACGCTTGAACAGGGCTTCTCCGCTGAGATCGACGTAGAGCTGCGCATAGTCCTCGCCGACATGCAGCTGCAGCGGCAAGTCGGCGAAATGGGGATCGACGCTCGGCCGCTCGCCAGTCTGCTCGCGCATCACGTCGCAGACCGCGTCCTTGATGCGCAGCGAGGCGAAGTGCAGGCTCTTCAGCGGCGAGCGCACCGCCGAGGTGTCCACCCGCAGCGTCTGGCGCGACGTGAGCCAGTCGGTCCACGGCACCGTGCGGGCGATGTCGTACAGATCCTCCTCGTCGCGGTAGCGGCCTTCGGCGACCTGCCACAGCACACGCGGCGCCAGCCGGCTCTCCAGGTTCAGGCGCATCGCGGTATGGACACTGCCGATCAGCGAAATGCCACCTCGGCCGAGCTGCACCGACTCGGCTGCGCGCGGCGCACCGGCTGCGGTCAGGATGGCGCGCACTTCGTCGGCCAGCAGAGGCTCGACGCCAGCGGCGCAGGGCAGGAACAGGGGGGTCGGGTTCAAGGCAGTGGTCCGTCGTCTTCGTGGTCAGGGGCCGGCAGGCGTCAGCCGCGATTGTCGCCCCGCGGGCCCCGCCGACACGGCCGCACACGCACAGGTACCACTCGATACCAGTGCAACGTCATCGACGCCAGGTTTTCAAGCGTTCAACTCCTGCGGACACTGTCTTAATGGATGGTGCATTTTCCGATGCCCCGAGCAGACTAGGCTCGGCACACCCCACTCCACGGAGCACTTCCAACATGATGCAATTCACCCCCTCTCGTCCCCTGGTGCTGGCCCTCGCATCGGCCGCGCTGCTCCTGGGCGGCTGCGCCGACATGAGCGCCCGCCAGAAGGGCACGGCGACCGGGGCTGCCGCGGGTGCCGCGGTCGGCGCCGTGCTCGGCAAGGTCACGGGCGGCAAGGCTGGCACGGGCGCGGTCCTCGGCGGCGCGGTCGGCGCCGTGGCCGGCAACCTGTGGTCCAAGAAGATGGAAGACAAGCAGCGTGCGATGGAGCAGG
The DNA here is from genome assembly GCA_013299055.1 of Sphaerotilus sp. Taxonomy (GTDB): domain Bacteria; phylum Pseudomonadota; class Gammaproteobacteria; order Burkholderiales; family Burkholderiaceae_C; genus Sphaerotilus. The sequence goes on along the minus strand of JAAFKB010000003.1, from coordinate 22,745 downwards.
CGACCCAGGGCACCGGCATCGACGTGACCCGCACGGCCGACAACCAGCTCAAGGTGAACGTGCCGAGCGACCTGTCCTTCGACTCGGGCCGCTCGAACATCCGACCCGCGCTGGCGCCGATCCTGACCAAGTTCGCGCAGGGGCTGGACACGACGATGCGCGTGCAGATCACGGGCCACACCGACAGCCAGGGCACCGATGCGGTCAACAACCCGCTGTCGGTCGATCGCGCTGCCTCGGTGCGCGACTACCTGGTGTCGCAGGGCGTCGCGGCCACGCGCATCTCGATCGACGGCAAGGGCGAGCACCAGCCGGTGGCCGACAACACCAGCGCCGACGGCCGCGCCAGGAACCGCCGCGTCGAGATCTTCCTGCGCGAGCCGGAGAAGGCCGGCTCCTGAGCCACGCCACCCGCATCGGCTGCCTCAACCTGCCCCGCAGGCGGCCGATGACCAGGGGATGCTGCCCCATCGCCTCTCCTGTCTCCTCGGTCTCGGTCTGAGCGCCCTGGCCGGCTGCGCGCTGGCCCCCACCACGGTGGACCTGCCAGCCTCCCTCCAGCGCACCACCGTCTGGGCCGTGACCGACACGGCCGAGCTGCTCCGCTTCAACGCCGGCCAGCCGCAGAAGGTGCTGCAACGCCTGCCGCTCCAGGGCCTGGCACCAGGCGAGCAGCTCGTCGGCATGGATTTCCGCGTGGCCAAGGGAGTGCTGTACGCGCTGACCTCGGGCGGACAGCTCTGCACGCTCGACACCGCCACCGGGCAACTGCGGCCGGTCGGCGCGGCCGTGCCCGCGCTGAAACAGGCCGGCCGCACCGGCGTCGACTTCAACCCGGTCGCCGACCGCGTGCGTGTCGTCACCGAATCCGGCCAGAACCTGCGCCTGCACCCGGACACGGGCGCGGTGGCTGCGGTCGATCCGCCGCTGCAGTGGCCCGCCGGCACCCCGCGCATTGCCGGGGCGGGCTACACCTACAACACCAAGAACGACAAGCTCACGACCAACTACGCGGTCGACCTCGCCACCGGCCGCCTGGTCACGCAGGGCTCGCACGAGTCGGTCCAGCCCGCCGTGTCGCCGAACACCGGCCGGCTGTTCACGGTCGGCCCGATGGGCACCGGGCCGGTCGACGACGTCGCCTTCGACATCACCGACACCGACAACACCGCCCTGGCCGCGCTGCGCCAGCAAGGCCGCACCCGGCTGCACCTGCTCGACCTCGCCACCGGCCGCGCCACGCTGCTCGGCACCATCGGCAACGGGCAGGCGCTGTGGGGCATGGCCATCGAGCCTTGAGGCGACAGGCCCGCCGTGCAGACCGGGCCGCTCAGTCCCACTGCAGCAGCTCGGCCAGCCGCCGTGACACCCACACCGCCTCGTCGGGCGTGAACCCGGACTCGGGCGACTGCAGCCCCGCTTCCATGCGCATCAGCACCTCGTCCTCGGACACGCCGAGGTCGAAGTGGATGTGCTGCGCCTGCGCGACGAGCTGCTGCGCGAGGTCTTCGCAGGCTTCGTAGCGGGCACGGACCTCGGCGAGCGGGGTGCGCAGGCGACTGCGGCTGCGGTCGCGGTGCAGGTCGAGGAACGATTCGGGGATGAGGATCTGGTTCTCGTGGTCGTCGGACATGGTGGGGTGCCTGCGGTCAGTGGGCCGGCGCCGACGACGCATGGGCCGCCTTCGCCAAGGTGAACCAGGTCAGCACGCCGGCGATCAGTGCACAGCCGCCGATGCCGCTGACCATGGGCATCGGTGAGCCGTCGACGAACTGCGAGATCACGCCCATCACGACGGCGCCGGTGACCATCTGCGTGGTGCCGAGCAAGGCGGACGCGGTGCCGGCGATCTCGCCGTGGGTGTCCAGCGCCAGCACGGCTGTGGTCGGCACCACCAGCCCGAGGCAGCCGAAGCTGCAGAACACCAGCACGCTCAGCACATCCAGCCGGTCCACCCCGAACGCGAACAGCGCCCACAACAGCAGCGCGATCGAGGCGAAGCCCGCGACGCCCGCTTCCACCACGCGCACCAGCCCGTGGCGTGCGCAGAGCCGGCCGTTGAACTGCGCGACGCCGATGAAGGCGGCGGCGTTGACCGAGAAGAAGAAGCCGTACTGCATCGGTGTCACGCCGTAGTGGCCGATCAGCAGGAACGACGAGTTGCCGAGGTAGGCGAAGAAGGCCGACATGCCGAAGGCGCCGATCAGCGTCAGCGCCATGAAGTGGCGGTCGCGCAGCAGCGTCCAGTAGGTGTCGAGGACACTGCCGAGTGTCGAGGCGGTGCGTGCGCTGGCGGGGCGGCTTTCCTCCAGCTGTGACGCCAGCAGCGCGATGCCCAGCACGCCCAGTGCCGACACCGTCCAGAAGATCCAGCGCCAGCTCGCCACCGAGATCACCAGGCTGCCCGCCAGCGGCGCCAGGATCGGCGAGACGCTGAACACGAGCATCAGCATCGAGGTGAGCTTCGTCGCCTCCACGCCGGTGTGCAGGTCGCGCACGACGGCGCGTGGGATCACCGTGCCCGCGCAGGCGCCGACACCGGCGATGAAGCGCAGCACGATCAGCGTCTCGATGTCCGGCGCGAGTGCGCAGCCGATGCTGCCGGTGACGAACAGCGCCAGCCCGAAGTACAGCGGCGGCTTGCGCCCGAAGTGGTCCGACAGCGGGCCGTAGAGCAACTGGCACAGGCCGAGCGCCAGGAAGAACACCGTCAGGCTGAGCTGCACCTGCGCGATGTCGGCGCTCAGGCTGTGGCCGATCTCGGGCAGCGCAGGCAGGTACATGTCGATCGCGAACGGGCCGATCGCGGAGACCAGGCCGAGCACGAGGGCGTGGCGAAACAGGGAGGACGGCATGGGGGGATGCGCCCTGGGGGAGCGCGAGCGGGCAGGCGGATGATGGTAACCGGGGTGGGTTTGCCCGCCCTGCTGGTCAGGCGTGCAACTGATTCAACTGCCGCGCAATCACGTCATGGTTGAGCCAGAGCACCGCCCCGCTCGGCCTGGCCGACTCATGGAACATCAGTGGCCCGACCGCCTCCAGCACCAGCGCGCTGAGGTGGTCCGTGATCAGCGCCTTGCGATCCTTGTGCATCTGCGTGATGGCGTCCGAGGTGCCGATCATGGTGTCGGCCAGTTCGGGCGTGTTGGACATCGGCCAGGCCGCGAAGTCGCGGAAGCTTTCCGCCACGTCGCTGGCGTTGAACTCGGTGATCTTCTGCAGCACCCCTTCGAGCGAGTGCTCTTCCTGCAGCAGGTCGCGGCAGGCCTGCCACTGCGCTGCAGCCCAGGCGCCGCCGTCCTCCTTCTTCAGCGCCAGCAGCAACGCAAACAGCGGCAGCTCGACGCCGACGAAGATGTCCGACGAATTCGTCCGGATCTCGGGGCAGTTGTAGACCGTCGCCCGGATGCCCTGCGCCCACGCCGCCTGCGCGATGCGCTCCAGCCGCATCTTGGCCTTGCCCTGCGTGTAGCTGGTGTAGGTCTGCCACTGGTAGCGGTCCTCGATGAGGATCTCGGTGCCGTGGTAGCCGTAGGCCGAGTAGCGGACCTGCCCGCCGCTGGCTTCCAGGCGCGCACGGATCGCGGCGCTGCCCTCGATCAGGTGCTGGAAGGTGTTGGCCGTCACCTCGTCGAAGTTCTGCAGGATCAGCTTGCCCAGGTCGCTCTCCAGCAGCTGGCTCGACGCCATGAACCGCTCGCCGCGCCCCTTGTAGATCCGGTTGGCAATCGCCAGGAACACCTTGGCCTTCGGGATGCCGCCGGCCATCGTGTGCGCAAAGAAGACGTTGCGCCCGTCGGCGATCCTCCCGTCCAGTTGCGCCATGACCTCGGCCACGCCGTCCTTGAAGCGCTGCACGCCGATGGCGCGGCACTGGTCGATGTGCGCCCAGTCGAGCTTCACCTCGGTCCAGTTCTTCAGCGTCATGCTGCCCAGCAGGTCGGTCGGCGTCGGCCCGCCCGGGGGCGCGTCGAGGTCGAAGCCGGCCATCAGCGGCACGTTGAGGATCTTGCCGCCCAGATTTGCCTCGGCCATCGCCAGCTCCTCGTCGGTCAGCGGGCGCAGCTTCTGGTCGTCATCGCGGCGGCCGACCGTGATGCCGAGGATCTCCATGCCGGCTTTGCGTGCTTCGTTGACCAGCCCGTTGGCATAGCCCCGGCCAAAGAGTTCGCCGAACAGCACGAACACGTCGCCAGGACGAAAAAGGTTCAGATTCGGTTGCGGCAAGGACCGCAGAGGGGTGGGTGATTGCATGGTCTGATCGGTCCGATGGATGAAATCGTCGTGCCGGACTTTAAACGCGGTCGTGGTCGGTTGGGGCGCAGGACGCTGTACGCTGCAGCGCGCAATCCGTCTCGCACCCCAACCCGCAGGAACCACCATGCCCTGGATCGACCTCGTCACCTTCCTCGCCCTTGCCCAGTACCTGGTCTTCGGTGCCCTGGTCAGCCGCGCCCGTGGCCAGTACGGCATCAAGGCCCCGGCCACCACCGGCAACGAACTCTTCGAGCGCCACTACCGCGTCCAGATGAACACGCTGGAGCTGCTGCTGGTGTTCGTGCCGGCGCTGTGGATGGCGGCGAAGTACTGGTCGCCTGCCGCGATGGCCGCCATTGGCGCGGTCTACCTGGTCGGGCGTGTCCTCTACCAGCGCAGCTACACCCGCGCCCCGGCGCAGCGCACGCTGGGGTTCATGCTGAGCATCGGACCGGTGTCGGTGCTGCTGGCGGCGGCGGGTGTCGGAGCCGTGAGGGCGCTGGTGGCTGTGGCCTGACTTGCGACGAGTTCAGGTATTTCGTCACGGTTCCTGTCCGTTCCACGTAGACGTGCTGGGGCTTTCGGCTAGCGTGACCAGTCGGTTACGCATTTGTCACAAGTGGTTCCCGACAATACAAATACCGGCTGCCGACGAGCGGCCTCCCTTCTGGACTGGACGGAGCAGATCGTGTTTCCACGACCCCGATACCTTGGTCGCATCGCCCGCTGGGCGGCGGCCACCACGACCGCGCTGGCGGCGTTCTCGACCGTGTTCAGCCCGCCCGCTGCGGCGCAGGCCACGACCTTTGTGCTCAGCGGACACGCATACACCAGCACGCCGTGCGCGTCCGAGTGGGGCGTGTGCAGCTTCACCGGCACACGCCGCGTGGCCTATGGCGTGGGTACCCAGTGGGTCTACCGCTACGCCACGGGCCGCCAGGACTGCCGCAGCGCCGCCTTCGGCAAGGATCCCGCGTTCGGCAAGCAGAAGGCGTGTTATGCCACCGCCTCGACGGTGCTGATCCCGCCGACCACCCCCAACCCGCTGCCGCTGACCGCCGCCCAGAAACAGGCTGCCCGCCTGCTCAACCAGGCCACCTGGGGCGCGACGGCCGCCGAAATCACCCGTGTCTCGGCCATGACCCCCGCCGCCTGGGTGGACGAGCAGCTCGCCCGGCCGCTGACCACCCCGAGCCACTACGACTACGTGGCGATGAAGGGGCCACTGGGCACGTCCGACCACATCAACGCCTTCATGGAAAGCTTCTGGCTGCAGGCTGCCACCGGACAGGACCAGCTGCGCCAGCGCATGGCCTTTGCGCTGGCCGAGATCTTCGTCACCAGCGCGGTCAACAGCGGAATCGACACCGAGGCGGCTGCCCACGCCGCCTACACCGACCTGCTGGCCCGCAACGCCTTCGGCAACTACCGGCAGCTGCTGGAGGAGGTGTCGCTGAGCCCGGCGATGGGCATCTACCTTTCGCACATGGACAACCAGAAGGAGGACACCGCCACAGGTCGCCTGCCGGACGAGAACTATGCGCGCGAGGTGATGCAGCTCTTCAGCATCGGGCTGTGGCAGCTCAACCAGGACGGCTCCCGCAAGCTCGATGCCACCGGCAACCCCATCCCCACCTACGGCATCCCCGAGGTGATGGGGATGGCCAAGGTCTTCACCGGCTGGACCTTCAACGGTGTGCGAGCCTGGAACGCGCCGATGGTCAGCAACCCGACGAAGACCTCGACCAGCCAGAAGGACATCGTCAGCGGCGTGGTCATCCCGGCGGGCACGGGCGGCGCAGCGTCGCTGAAGATCGCGCTGGACACGCTGGCCAACCACCCCAATGTCGCGCCCTTCATGAGCGAGCAGCTCATCAAGCGGTTCGTCACCAGCAACCCCAGCCGCGCCTATGTCGGCCGCATTGCGGCGGTGTGGGCGAACAACGGCAAGGGGGTGCGCGGCGATCTGGGGGCGGTCCTCAAGGCCATCCTGCTCGACGCTGAAGCGCGCAGCGACACCAAGCTGACCGATGTCAGGTACGGCAAGCTGCGCGAGCCCATGCTGCGCTTCGGGCACTGGCTGCGGGCGTTCAACGCCAAGCCGAACGACGGCGTCTGGACGATCTGGAACCTCGAAGACCCCGTGACCAGCCTCGGCCAGAACCCGCAGCGTTCCCCCAGCGTCTTCAACTTCTTCCGCCCGGACTACGCGCCGCCGGGACCGATCCTGGCTGCGGGCATGGTCGCGCCCGAGTTCCAGATCACCCACGAGACCACGCTGACGGGCTACAGCAACTTCATGTCGTGGGCGTCCGAGCGCGGGTTCGCCAGCAAGATCCTGCCGAACTACGCCCCCTACGAAGCCATCGCCGACAACGCCGAGACGCTGCTGAGCCGCCTCAACATCGAGCTGATGGCCGGCCAGATGAGCGACAGCATGAAGCTGACCATCACCAACGTGATGAACACGCTGCCCGTGACCCTGCCCAACGCCCGCAAGCAGCGGGTCTGGCAGGCCATCTTCCTGGTGATGACCTCGCCGGACTACGTGGTTCAACGCTGAGACTCGACGGACTGACGCCATGACCTATCTGCACAAGCAACTGGCCCGTCGGGACTTCCTGCGCCGGGCCGCCCTGACCACCGCCTACGCGGGCACGCCGTTCGCGGCCACCCTCGGCACCATGGGCGAAGTCGCCGCCCAGACCGCGACCGACTACAAGGCGCTGGTCTGCATCTTCCTGTTCGGCGGCAACGACCAGAGCAACACCATCGTCCCGGTTGAAAGCGCCGCCTACGCCCGCTACCAGGCGGCCCGCCCGGCCATCGCGCTGGCGCAGTCGGAGCTGCTGCCGCTGAACCTCGCGGGGTTTGCCGGTCCGCAGCTGGGCCTGAACCCCGCGCTGGGCGCCCTCAAGCCGCTGGTGGACGCAGGCCGCTGCGCGCTGCTGGCCAACGTCGGCCCGCTGGCTTACCCGACCACGCTGGCGCAGTACAAGGCCAAGTCGGTGCAGACGCCGCTGGGCCTGTTCTCGCACTCGGACCAGCAGGCGTCGTGGCAATCCGGGCTGCCCACCAAGGGCTCGGCCACCGGCTGGCTGGGCCGTGTCGCCGACCTGACCGCCAGCGCCTACAACCCTGGTGCGTCGGTGTCGATGTGCATGTCCCTGGGCGGCAACAACCTCATCCAGGCTGGCAATTCGGTGGTGCAGTACCAGGTGACGACGCAAGGCCCGGTGGTGATCGACACCATCGACCCGACCCACTGGCGCCACAACGCCGATCTGGCCGCCGCCATGAACACGCTGCTCACCCAGCCGCGCAGCCACATGCTGGAGCAGGCGTACAGCACCGTCGGCACCCGTGCCATCACCACCGGCCAGGTCGCCAAGACTGCGCTGGCCAGCGCTCCGGCGGTGTCGACCGTCTTCCCGGCGGGCGGTGTGGCGGCACAACTGCGCATGGTCGCCCGCCTCATCGCCGCCCGCAACGGCCTGGGCCACAAGCGGCAGGTCTACTTCGTCTCCCAGGGTGGCTACGACTTCCACGACATGCTGGTCGAGAACCAGGCGCTGCGGCTCAAGGAGCTGTCCGACGCGATGGCGGCGTTCTACGCGGCCACGGTGGAGCTGGGGGTGGCCAACAGCGTGACGACCTTCACCGCCTCCGACTTCGGGCGCGGGCTGCAGTCCAACGGCCGCGGCTCGGACCACGGCTGGGGCAGCCACCACTTCGTCCTGGGTGGTGCGGTGCAGGGCAACCGCCTGCACGGCAGCTGGCCGACCGTGGCCCTGGGTGGCCCGGAAGACCTGGGGCAGGGCCGTCTCGTGCCCACCACTTCGGTGGACCGCTACGCCGCGACGCTGGCGACGTGGTTCGGCGTGCCGGCGGCGAGCCTGCCCACCGTGCTGCCCAACCTGACCCGCTTCGCCACGGCGACGACGGCGGGTCTCGGGTTCCTCTGACGAGGATTCAGCATCCGGGGGGCATCAGACCCAGTCACTGCTCGGTGCCCGCCACAGATCGACGCCGCCCTCGCTGGCGTGGCGGTCGATCTCGGCGAGTTCCTCCGGGGTGAAGGCGAGGTTCTGCAGCGCGGCGACGTTCTCGCGGATCTGCGCCACGCTGCTGGCGCCGATCAGTGTCGTCGTCACCCGCGGGTCGCGCAGCACCCACGCCAGCGCCATCTGCGCCAGCGACTGGCCCCGGCGCTGTGCCACCGCGTTCAGCGCCCGCACCTTGGCGAGGTTCTCTGGCGACAGGTGATCGCGTGACAGCGAGCCGCCGCCCGGCCGGTTGATGCGGGCGTCGGCGGGGATACCGTTCAGGTACTTGTCCGACAGCACGCCCTGCGCCAAGGCCGTGAAGGTGATGCAGCCCATGCCCTCGGCGGCCAGCGTGTCGAGCAGGCCGCGCTCGATCAGCCGGTTCAGCAGGTTGTAGCTCGGCTGGTGGATCAGCAGCGGCACCTTGTGTTCGCGCAGCAGCCGGGCCATCTCCGCCGTCTTGCCGGGCGAGTACGACGAGATGCCAACGTACAGCGCCTTGCCCTGCTGCACGGCGGTCGCCAGCGCACCGGCCGTTTCCTCCAGCGGCGTGTCGGCGTCGAAACGGTGCGAGTAGAAGATGTCCACGTAGTCGGTGCCCAGGCGCTTGAGGCTCTGGTCGAGGCTCGCCAGCACGTACTTGCGCGAGCCACCGCCTTGCCCGTAAGGGCCGGGCCACATGTCCCAACCAGCCTTGCTGGAAATGACCAGCTCGTCGCGGTACGGCTTCAGGTCTTCGCGCAGGATCCGGCCGAAGTTGGTCTCGGCGCTGCCGTAGGGCGGGCCGTAGTTGTTGGCGAGGTCGAAGTGGGTGATGCCCAGGTCGAAGGCGGTGGTCACCATCTCGCGCTGCAGGCTGATCGGTGTGGTATCGCCGAAGTTGTGCCACAGGCCCATCGACAGCGCGGGCAGTTTCAGGCCGCTGCGACCGCAGAAGCGGTAGGGCATGGCGTCGTAGCGTGTGGGGGCGGCGGTCCAGGGCATGGGCTTGTCTCGTCAGCAGTGGGGAACTCAGATTATTCACATGTCATGCACTGCCCGATGACCACGGGTTGAACACCGCCACCCCGGTCGGTGCGAAGTCGGCCACGTTGCGCGTCACCACCGTCATGCCATGCACCAGCGCGGTGGCGGCGATCAGCGCGTCGGCCTCCGAGCGCGGGTCCGGCACATGGAGCCGGGCGCTGCGCAACGCCACGGCGGTGTCGATGACCAGCGTGCGGCTGGCAAACGCCGGGATCACCTGATCGTCCAGCCATGTCCGCAGCACGCGGCCCTGTGCGGCGTCGCGGCGCTCGATCTGCAGGACGCCCAGCGCCAGTTCCTGCAGCGTGATGACCGACAGATAGAGGGTCGTTGGCACAACGGATTGCGCCCAGGCGACGACGTTCGGATCCGCGCGACCGCTGCTGGCTTTGCGCAGTTCGGACACGACGTTGGTGTCGAGCAGCCACATCAGCCCAGCTCCACGGGGCGTGCCCGCAGGTTCAGCCGGGGCGGATCGAAGTCGATGCCGGCGGCGGCGGCATCGTCCTGCATGGCCAGCAGGTCCACGATGCTGGCCCCACCGGTGGAAGCGCCGGCCAGCCGCTGGTAGTCCTCGATGCTCAGCAGGACATGCGCCGGGCGGCCCCGGTCGGTGATGAAGACGGGGCCTTGGAGGGCCGCCTTCTTGGCGCTGCCGGTGTCGTGGTTGAACGCGCGGCTGGAGAGGGTGGTGATCATGGCGGCCTCCGAGGGGTGGGGGATCATGAGGTGGTGCAACGTTACTACATTGTGCGTTCCCTGGCACGGTCACTCCGAGCAGCCGATGGCGCTCGGGCAGAATCATCAGCTTTGCAAAATTCGGGGGAACTGTATGAAAACCAAGATCCAATCATTGCTGCAACAGCTCAACCAGGGGCTGGTCGAGCGCGAACACGTCCTGAAGCTGGCGATGCTGACGGCGCTGGCCGGGGAGAACCTGGTGCTGGTGGGGCCGCCGGGGACGGGCAAGAGTCTGGTGGCCCGGCGCATTGCGCAAAGCCTGTCCCACGAAGGCGAGGACGGCGCCGGGTACTTTGAATACCTGCTGACCAAGTTCTCCACGCCCGAGGAACTGTTCGGGCCGCTGTCCATCGCTGCGCTCAAGAACGACCGGTTTCACCGCAACACCGAGGGCTATCTGCCGACGGTGCGGATGGCGTTTCTGGACGAGATCTTCAAGGCCAGCTCGTCGATCCTGAATGCGCTGCTGACGGTGCTCAACGAGCGCGTTTATCACAACGGTACCGAGGTCCAGAAGGTGCCGCTGCAGGCGCTGATCGCGGCCTCGAACGAGTTGCCGACCGATCAGGAGGAACTCGCGGCGCTGTATGACCGGTTCCTGGTGCGGGTGTTCGTGGATTACGTCGGGGCGAACAACCTGCCGCGGCTGTTCGAGACCACGACGGAGCCGACGCTGCGCATGGAGGACATGCTGAGCGCGGCGGATCTGGCGCGGGTCCGTCAGGCGGCGGAACAGGTGGTGTTCGAGCCGGCGCTGATCCAGGCGGTGCAGGACATCTGGGCGGCGCACAAGGAAGCGTTCAAGGAAGACCGGCGCGAGAGCCTGTCGGATCGGCGGCTGAAGAAGGTCATCCACCTGATGCGGGTGTCGGCGGCGACCAATGGGCGGGAGGCGGTGGATCTGTCGGATCTGATGCTGCTGAAGGATTGTTTGTGGAACCACGCGGACAACGTGGGGAAGGTGCAGGAGCTAGTCATCAAGACTTTGCAGCGGCATAGCCGGCAGGTGCCGCAGGCGGCATTGGCTCGGCTGGAGGGGCCGGGCCAGAAAAATGCGCAGGGGCAGAAGCAGGCACCGGCTTATGAACTGGGGCCGGACAAGAAGACCCTGGTGCCGGTCCAGTCCTCGACGGCCGTGGCGCTCAGGTCCACCACGTCGTTGGTCAGCAGCAGTGGCGGCGGCGCGAAGAAGACCGGCGCGGTGGTCAAGGGCTATTCGGGCAGCGGGACGGCCGATGATCCGTTGCTGATCCAGACGGTGGACGATCTGATGGACCTGACTCGGCCGGAGGTGGGGCAGAAGGGCTACCATTTCCGGCAGACCAATCACATCAGCGGCACGGTCAGTGCGTGGCCAACAATCAATTTCAGTGGTACTTATGATGGGCAAGGTCATTGCATTAATATCTCTCTTAGCCCTTGGGGTGGCTCAGTATACATATTGTCAGAACTAAAAAATAGTCACATTGCAAGAGTAAAATTAGAAGGCACCTATTTATCCATAAATGCCTTCAATTCCATAGTTGAAGACTGCATTTCTATAGTTGACCTTGGTCCATTTCACAGCGGCAAGCGAGGCGGCATACTACTCAATTGCCATGATGCTGTCCTCATAAAACGCTGCTTCGTAACAGGAACAAGATCTGTTGATGATATAGATTTTGGCGGAATTGTGTACGGCGCATCGTCTAGTACAATCCAAGATTGTGCAATTGGCCACATGACCCACCGGGGGTTTTGCGCTTACACGATGTATGGTGACGTATGCGTCAATTCCTCTGGATCATTATTGAACAATAATGCCTACATAGACTCCCTTTCATGCAGGAAAACCAACCTCGCTGGAACACCAGTTGCAAAAGAACGGTTCAATCAACGTTACTTTGAGTGCACGTTAAATTGGGATTTTGAAAACACTTGGGTTTGGAGTAAAAAAGATAACCAACCAGATCTACTCGCGGGCATCACAAGTTGGCATCCAACCTCAACGATCGAAGAGACCGCCCCAGAAGATGGAGAAAAACTCACCGTCGACCTGCTGACCCAGCAAGTCACCGCCAACATCTGGCTCTGACCCACCCCCGCCCGTCATGTGGAGCCTGTTATCCAAGGCAGCCGGCCTGGCCCAGCTCGCCTTCAAGCCGATCAAATACTTCATCGACAGCACCTTCCGCGACAAGGTGACCCCCGTCCCCGGCAGCGTGGTGTATTGCGACCTGCTGCTGGCGGTCGAGCATTCCGGGATTCATGTCCAGGGCGGCAAGATCTCCAACATCGTCGTGGACGGCTTCGCCGAAAGCACCGTCTGCCTCAGCGACGCCTGGGATTTCACCACCCAAAGCCAATGGGGCCGCAAAATCTACGTCTCCTGCGACAGCGACGGCCCCGTCGGCCATGACGCCGTGGCCGAGCGCGCCGCCAGCCATTTGGGCGAGCGGGCGTTTTATGGCCTCGTGGTCAAGAACTGCCACCAGTTCTCGACCAAATGCGTCAACCAGGTCAAAGGCACCCGGCGAGACGACACCTCGCTGCTGGACCAGGCCCTGTCAATGCTGCCGGACGACACCTGGGAGCCGACCATCACGGCGCTCAAGGAGGCGGCCAAGAAGAAACTCGGCGCCACCAAATGGCGCCTGTGGGACTGGGAAAACGACGACGCGAACGACAAGCCCGAAGAAGAAAAAGAACCCGACTGGGACGCCATCAACCAGCAATCCAGACGCCTGCCCCTGACCCCCGAAAACATCGCCCACCTGCGCCAGCAACTCGCCGAAGCGCAAGCCTACGAAGCGGAAATCGACGACGAAAACCTCCCCGCGCCCATCCGCCAGCGATTGCGTGTCTATCGCAAAACCCTGAACGACATCAGCGACCTGTGCGAACAAGCCAAGGAATTCCTGGCCGCCTGCCCCGGCGCAGGTTTCTCCTACGACGACCTGAAAACGGGCAACGAAGACTTCGCCGCCCTGGCCCGCCAGATCGCCCAGAACCCCAGCATCCGCGAACTGGTGCGCAAGATGGGCCGCCAGCATGTCGCCGAAGAATTCAAGCGCCAGACCCGCCTCCCCCAGGCCAGCCAGAGCGAAGTCCACGGCACCCACCGCAGCAACGACCTGATGCGCCTGCTGCCCAGCGAGCTGGTCAACCTCGAAGACGACACGCTGGAAACGCTGTTCTACGCCCGCTTGCTGGAACACAACCTGCTGACCTACCAGCTCAGCGGCAGCACGACGACGACCGGCGAAGCCACCGAAACCCGGTCCAAGCGCACCGGTCCCGTGGTCGCCTGCCTCGACACCTCCGGCAGCATGCAAGGCGAACCCCTGCTCAAGGCCAAGGCGCTGCTGCTCGCCGTGGCGGGCATCCTGAAGCAGGAAGACCGCTCGCTGCACATCGTCCTGTTCGGCGCCAGCGGTCAGCTCCGCACCTTCGCGATGGACGCCCGCAACGACGCCGCCGGACTGCTCGCCTTCCTGCGCCAAGGCTTCAACGGCGGCACCGATTTCGAGACCCCGCTCCAGCACGCCCTGGACCTCATCGCCACGCAGCCGAATTGCCTCAAGGCCGACGTGCTGATGGTGTCCGACGGCGACTGCAGCCTGAGCGAGGACTTCACCGCCAAGCTGCGCGCCAGGACAGCGCGGCTGAACTGCCGGATCTACTCGGTGCTGTGCGCGGGCAAGCGGGTGCAGGACCGGTTCAGCGATGAGGTGGTGGTGCTTTGAATCGCCTCTCTTGGACATGCGCCATGGTGGTGCGACGCGCATGCGCGTCGATCAGCCTGCGGTGACCACCTCCACGCCCTGAGCCACCGACTCCCCGAACAACTCCACCAGCCGCTGCGCCGCCGGCGACAGAAACCGCTGCGCATGGTGCGTGATCACCAGCCGCCGCCGCATGGTCGCGTCCCGGATCGGCACTTCCTGCAGCCCCGGAATCCGGCCCGGACCCTGCAGGTGGTGGCGCGAGATGAAGCTGAGCAGCCCCGTCTGCACGATCAGCGCCGGCAGCATCAGCAGCATCGTCGTCTCGACCTGCACATGCGGGCGCGGCAGCCCCCGGCGCTCGAAGGTGTGGTCCAGCCAGTCCCGCGTCGGCGCGCCCGGCGGTTGCAGCGCCCAGCGGCAGTCGGCCAGATCCTCCAGCGCCGCCGCCCCATCGCGGAAGACCCGGTGCTGCTCGCTGGCGGCGATGACGATCTCGTCCTCCGCCAGCAGCCGCGACACGAAGCCCGCATCGGCGGCGCTCTCGGTGCCGACCATCACCTCGATCTCCCCCGCCAGCAGCCGCGGCTTGAGCGTGTCGATCAGGCCCACCACGGTGTGCAGCGTCACGCCCGGCGCTTCCACCAGCAACTGCCGCGCCACCGGGGGCAAGAGGAACTGCGCCGCCGTCGGCACGATCCCGAGCCGGACGTGCCCCGCCAGCCCGGCGCCGATCGACGCCAGTTCGTGCCGCGCGTCCTCGACATCGAAGCGCATGCGCTGCGCCCACTTCAGCAGCACCCGGCCGGCCTCGGTCAGCCGGATGCCCCGCCCCGCCTTCTCGAACAGCGCGGTGCCGCAGGCGGCCTCCAGGCGGCGGACGCTGCTTGTCAGCGCGGGCTGTGTGCGGTGCAGCCGGACGCTGGCACGGCCGAGGTGCTCCAGTTCGGCGATCGTCTCGAAGTAGCGCAGGTCACGCAGGTCCATACCCAAAGTCCTGTGAATGGATTCCAAGAAAGTATCGATTGGACTGCAGGTTTCCGTCCACGAATACTGCAGCCCAACAAGAAATCACTGACCCACTGACGGAGACATCCCCCATGCCCACTTCCCGCCGCCTGCTGCTGGCTCTGGCCACCTGCTGTCTCGCCACGGGCACGGCCGGCGCCCTCGCGCAGTCCTGGCCCGCCAAGCCGATCCGCCTCGTCGTGCCCTTCCCGCCCGGCGGTGGCACCGACATCATCGCCCGCGAGACGAGCCAGCGCGTGGCCGCCGCGACGGGCTGGACCTTCGTCATCGACAACAAGCCCGGCGCGGGCGGCAACCTCGGCGTGGACGCGGCGGCGAAGTCCCCGGCGGACGGCTACACGATCGTGATCGGCCAGACCAGCAACCTGGCGATCAACCCGACGCTGTACGCCAGGATGCCCTACGACTCGCAGAAAGACCTGGCGCCGATCGTGCTGCTGGCGAACTCGGCGCTGGTCATGGTCACCGGCATGAACACGCCGTACAAGTCGCTGGCCGATGTGGTCAGCGTGGCCAAGGCCAAGCCCGGTGCGCTCAACTTCGCGTCCCCGGGCAATGGCACCGTGGCCCACCTCACCAGCGAGCTGTTCCAGAAGGCGGCGGGCGTGAAGACGCAGCACATCCCGTACAAGGGCGCGGCGCAGGCGCTGACCGACGTGATCAGCGGCGGGGTGGACCTGTACATGTCCTCGGTGCCGACGCTGATCGGCCAGATCCGCAACCAGAAGCTGCGGGCGCTGGCGGTGTCCTCGGCCAGCCGGGTGGATGACCTGCCGAATGTGCCGACCATCAACGAGTCGGGCTTCAAGGGCTTCGACGCGGTGACCTGGTTCGGCCTGCTGGCCCCGGCTGGCACGCCCAAGGATGTGATCGACCGGCTCAACGGCGAGTTCAACAAGGCGCTCCAGAACCCGGAGCTGCGCAAGAAGCTGGGGGACGAAGGGGCCGATCCGGTCGGCGGAACGGTCGAGCAGTTCGCCACGCTGATCAGGGACGAGATCCCCCGCTGGGGCAAGGTCGTCAAGGACTCCGGCGCCAAGGTGGACTGAGCCGCGTCCGACCACCCATTCCCGATTTCAAAGGAGATTCTCATGCGTCCAGCCGCTGCATTGCCCGACGTGGTCCGCGACTTCGAGCGCGTCGATCCAGCGGTCGTTGCACAAGCTGCGCAATTCCCGTCTTCGATCTTCGCCGACGTGGCCGGCCGTCGCGGCGGGCTGCATGGCCGCATCGCGCCGCTGGCACCGAGCATGCGCTTCGCCGGCCCCGCGCTCACGGTCGAGCTGCGGCCGGGCGACAACCTGATGATCCACGCCGCACTGGCGGTGGCGAAGCCGGGCGACGTGATCGTGGTCGATGGCAAGGGTGACCTGAGCGCGGCGCTGATGGGCGAGATCATGAGCCAGCAGGCGGTGGCGCTGGGCGTCGCGGCGGTGGTGATCGACGGCGCGGTGCGCGACAGCGAGGCGATCCGCGCCCTCGGCTTCCCGATGTTCGCCGCCGGGCTCAACCCGAACGGTCCGACGAAGAACGTCGCGGGCCGGCTGAACCACCCCATCTCGGTCGGCGGCGTCACCGTGCGGCCCGGGGATCTGGTGGTGGGCGATGCCGATGGCGTGACCGTGATCGAGCGCGAGAAGGCGCCCGCGATGCTGGCACTGGCCGCCGAGAAGGTGGCGGCCGAGACCAAGCGCATCGCCGACATCCAGAGCCGCAAGGCGCTGCGCCCGGCGTGGCTGGACGGGGCGTTGCGCGCCGCTGGCGTGATCGGGGAGGGCGAGACGCTGTGAGCACTGCAACGCCTCTGAAGAAACCCGCCAAGCCGGTCTTCCTGGTCACGGGCGGCGACCTGGCCGCGCAGGCGCTCGCGCTGCTGCAGGACCACGAGGTGGTCTACGCCGGCAAGACGCCCAGCGAGGACGACATCGTCGCGCTGTGCCGGCAGCACGACCCGGTGGCCATCATCGTGCGCTACAGCAAGGTGGGCGCTGCCGCGATGGACGCCGCGCCCGGCCTGAAGGTCATCTCCAAGCACGGCAGCGGCACCGACACCATCGACAAGGTGGCCGCCGCCGCACGCGGCATCCGGGTGGTCGCCGCCGTCGGGGCGAACGCGGCGGCGGTGGCCGAGCAGGCGCTGGCGCTGCTGCTGGCATGCGCCAAGTCGGTCGTGCCGCTGAACACCCGGATGCACGCCGGCCACTGGGACAAGGCCACGCACAAGAGCGTCGAACTCGAAGGCCGCACGGTCGGCGTCGTCGGCCTCGGCGCCATCGGCCTGCGCTTCGCCCGGATGGCGGACGCGCTGGGGATGCGCGTGCTCGGCTTCGATCCGTATGCGAAGGATCTGCCGGCCTGCGTCGAGGCGGTGGACCTCGACACGCTCTGGCGCGAGTCGGACGCGATCTCGCTGCACTGCCCGCTGACGGCCGACAACGCCCGGCTCGTCAACGCGCAGACGCTGGCCGCGTGCCGGCCGGGCGTTATCCTGGTCAACACCGCGCGCGGCGGGCTGATCGACGAGGCGGCGCTGCTGGAGGCCATCCGCAGCGGCCAGGTGTCGGCGGCCGGGCTGGACAGCTTCGCGGTCGAACCGATGACGGTGCCGCACCCCTTCCAGGGCGAAGCGCGCATCGTCCTGAGCCCCCACATCGGCGGTGTCACGGCCGATGCCTACGTGAAGATGGGCGTGGCGGCGGCACGCAATGCGTTGAGCGTCCTGCACGGAGGTAGCCCATGAAAGTTCCCATGCATTCGATCCGTTCCGGTGTCCGTGGCGCCGAGGTTTTCACGCGCTACCCGGAGCTGGCTGGCCGTCTGATCGGTCAGCCCGCTGCTGCCAGTCCCGTGTCCTGAGCCACCGCCCGCAGACACACCACCATCTGCTCGCTCGCCGGCGTCGGCACCCTCCCCGCCAGCGTGATGATCCCCACCGGCGGCAGCTCGATCGGCACCGCCACCGGCAGCGCCACCGCCAGCCCCTCGCGTTCCAGCGCCTGCGCCACCCCCCGCGCCACGAACACCAGCGCGCCCCGGTCGCGCAGGAAGGTCAGCGTCACCAGGAACGACGCCGACTCGATCAGGTCGGTCGGCGGGTGGCGGCCGTGGCGGTAGAAAAGCTGGTTGAGCTTGACCCGCGACGACGCCCACGCCGGCGGCACCACCCACGGCGCAGCGGCCAGCGCGTCCCAGTCCGGGGCAGCGTCGGCACCACCGCGGGTCAGCGCATGGTCCGGCCGGCAGGCGATCACCATCGGCTCGTCCGCCCGCAGTACCTCGGTGCGCAGGTCCGGCGCTGCATACCCCGGCTCCAGCCGCGCGACGATCAGGTCCAGCTCCCCCACGCGCAGCCGGGGCAGCAGCCGCGTCAGGTCGCCTTCCTCGATGACGATGCGGGTCTGGCGGGACTGCGCCTTCAGCCGCGCCACCGCCCCGGTGAGCAGTTCCGGCATCGCCACCACCATCGCCCCGACGCGCACCCGCCCGGCCGCGCCGCTGGCGATGGCGGCGATGTCGTCCTGCGTGCGGTCGTATTCGGCCAGCACGGCGCGGGCGAAGCGCACGACGGTCTGGCCGTAGTCGGTCGGCTCGGTGCCGCGGGTCGAGCGGTGGAACAGCGCCAGCCCGAATTGCCGCTCGATCTCGGCCAGCGTCTTCGACACCGCCGGTTGCGTCAGCGACAGGAACTCGGCGGCGCGGCCGAGGTGGCGGAACTGGTCGAGCGCCACCAGCAGGTGCAGGTGGCGCAGCTTCAGGTTGGAGCGCAGCACGCGGTCGAGGTGGGTCATGGTCGGATTCCTTCATGCCATGCAGGTCGTTCAGGTCATTCATGTCGTTCACGGCATGAAGACAGTCTAGTTATTCATTGGACCGGCATGCAGCCGCTTCCAACAATGCAGGCGCCCACCGATCGGACCACCGACACCCTGTCAGGAGACAAGCCATGACCTTCTTCGCCCCCCAACGCCGCGAGTTCCTGCGCGGTGCCGCCAGCCTCGGCGCCACGCTCGCGCTGCCGACCTTCGCCGCCGAGTTCCCCGAGCGCCCGATCACCTTCATCTGCCCGTGGCCGGCGGGCGGCACGGCGGACGCGACGATGCGCGCGCTCTGCACCGCTGCTGCCAAGGTGCTCGGCCAGACCGTCGTCGTCGAGAACAAGGCCGGCGCGTCCGGGATGCTCGGCCTGAAGGCGATGGTGTCGGCGAAGGCGGATGGCTACACGATCGGGCAGGTGCCGATCTCGGTCACGCGCTTCTCCCAGTTGGGCACGGTGCAGATCGACCCGCTCAAGGATCTGACCTGTCTGGCGCGGACCTCGGGCCAGACCTTCGGCATCGCGGTGCGCAGCGAGGCGCCGTGGAAGACGCTCAAGGAGTTCGTCGCCGCCGCCAAGGCGCAGCCCGGCCGCATCACCTACGGCAGCGCGGGCATCGGCGGCGCCACCCACGTCGGCATGGAGGAGTTCGCCCACGCCGCCGGGGCGCAGTTCAACCACATCCCGTACAAGGGCGGCGCCCCGGCGCTGCAGGATCTCCTCGGCGGGCAGGTCGATGCGCTGGCCGATTCGAGCAGTTGGGCACCGCACGTCAAGGCGGGCAAGCTGCGGCTGCTGGCGACCTGGGGCGACAAGCGCACACAGGATTTCCCCGACACGCCGACGCTGCGCGAGCAGGGCTTCGATGTCGTGGTGGACGCGCCCAACGGCATCGCCGCGCCGAAGGGGCTGGAGCCGGCGGTCGAGAAGCGCCTGCGCGAGGCCTTCCGCGTCGCCGCCGCCAGTCCGGAGTTCACGGCCGCGTGTGACAAGATCGACGCCCCGCTGATGTACCTCGACGGCCCCGACTACGCGCAGTACATCGCCGCCATGTTCAAGCGCGAGACGGCGCTGATCGAGCGGCTGAAGCTGCGCGAGCTGATGGCCAAGGGGTGAACCGCTCCATGACGCTTGCCGCTGCTCCCTCCCAGTCCCCGCTGATCCGTCTGCACCCGGCCGACAACGTGCTGGTGGTGCGCCACCCGCTCGCGCTCGGCCAGGTCTTGCCCGAGTTCGGCCTGAAGGTGAAGGCGCAGGTGCCCGCCGGCCACAAGCTCGCCGCCCGCGACATCCGGGCCGGCGAGCGCATCACCAAATACAGCGTCGTCATCGGCGCCGCCACCCGCGACATCTCGGCCGGCGAGCATGTCCACGGCCACAACCTCGCGCTGATCGACGAGTACCGCGACCCGGCCTTCGGCGTGGACGTGCAGCCGGTGGACTACGTGCCCGAGGCCGAGCGGGCGCAGTTCCTCGGCATCAAGCGCCCGGATGGCCGGGTGGCGACGCGCAACTTCATCGGCCTGCTCAGCTCGGTGAACTGCTCGGCCACCGCCATCCACCGCATCGCCGCGCACTTCACGCCCGAGCGGCTGGCCGCGTACCCGAACGTCGATGGCGTTGTCGCCTTCGCGCAGACCAGCGGCTGCGGCATGTCCAGCCCGAGCGAGCACTTCGACCTGCTGCGCCGCACGATCGCCGGCTATGCGCGCCACCCCAATCTGGCCGGCGTGCTCATCGTCGGCCTGGGCTGCGAGCGCAACCAGGTGGCCGACCTGCTGGTCTCGCAGGGACTGGAGGAAGGCCCGCTGCGGCGCGGCTTCGTCATGCAGGACCGCGGCGGCACGACGGCCACGATCGCGGCCGGCATCGCGGCGATCGAGGCGATGCTGCCGCTGGCCAACGACGTGCGGCGCGAGCCGGTCAGCGCGGCCCACCTGAAGATCGGGCTGGAGTGCGGCGGCTCGGACGGCTTCTCCGGCATCAGCGCCAACCCGGCCCTCGGCGCGGCGATGGACCTGCTCGTGCGCCACGGCGGCACCGCCATCCTGTCCGAGACGCCCGAGATCCACGGCGTCGAGTTCATGCTGACGCGGCGTGCCGTGAGCGAGGCGGTGGGCCAGAAGCTGCTGGACCGGCTGGCGTGGTGGGCCGAGTACACGCGCGGCCACAACGCGCAGTTCAACGGCGTGGTCGGCGCGGGCAACCAGGCCGGGGGACTCGCCAACATCTTCGAGAAATCGCTCGGCTCGGCGATGAAAGGGGGCACGACGCCGCTGGTCGAGGTCTACCGCTACGCCGAGCCGATCGACCGCGCCGGCTTCGTCTTCATGGACTCGCCCGGCTACGACCCGGTGGCGGTGACGGGCCAGATCGCCAGCGGCGCCAACCTGATCGCCTTCACCACCGGGCGCGGCTCGATGTTCGGCAGCAAGCCCGCGCCGACCGTCAAGCTCGCGAGCAACACCCCGATGTTCGAGCGCCTGCGCGACGACATGGACCTCAACTGCGGTGCCGTGATCGACGGAGAATGCGACATCGACGAGATGGGGCGGCGCATCTTCGCCCACCTGCTGCGCACCGCCTCGGGCGAGCGCACGAAGAGCGAGCTGCTCGGCCTGGGTGACCATGAGTTCGTGCCGTGGCACCTGGGCATCGTGAGCTGAGACACCCGCAGGCCCCGCACCACGCGCACGGCATCCCCCCGACATTGGAGACCGACCACGATGACCTTCGCCCACCCCGACACCCAGTTCGGCAATCCTTTCAAGCTCGCCCTGCGCGACGGCCCGGCCCAGGTCGGCCTGTGGCTGTCGCTCGCCAGCGACTACGCGGCCGAGGTCTGCGCCACCGCCGGTTTCGACTGGGTGCTGATCGACGGCGAGCACGCGCCCAACGACGTGCGCAGCGTGCTGGCGCAGTTGCAGGCCGTGGCGCCGTACCGTTCGCATCCGGTGGTGCGCATCGTCCAGGGCGACGCGGCCGTGATCAAGCAGATGCTCGACATCGGCGTGCGCACGCTGCTGGTGCCGATGGTGGACACCGCCGAGCAGGCCGCCGCGCTGGTTTCGGCGATGCGCTACCCGCCGGAGGGCACGCGGGGGGTTGGTGCGGCGGTGGCGCGGGCCTCGCGCTGGAATGCACGCACCGACTACCTCGCCAAGGCCAACGACGAGGTCTGCCTGATCGTGCAGGCCGAGTCGGTCACGGCGCTGCAGAACCTGGAGGCGATCTGCGCGGTCGAGGGCGTCGAGGGGGTGTTCATCGGCCCGGCGGATCTGGCGGCGTCGATGGGCCACCGTGGCAATCCTGGCCACCCTGAAGTGCAGGCTGCCATCGATGGCGCGATCCGCACGATCCAGTCCTGCGGCAAGGCGGCTGGCACCCTGACCGGCGACCCGGCGATGGGCAGGCACTACCTGTCGCTCGGCGCCCGCTTCGTCGCCGTCGGCATCGACGTGTCGCTGCTGGCGCAGGCGACGCGCAAGCTGGCGCGTGATTTCGGCCTGGGCAGCGGCCCGGTGGCGGCGCCGTCGTCCGGTCCTTACTGACCATGCAACCCGAAGCGCACCGTTCCACACCCTGCTGGGCCGACCTGTCAACGCTGGCGCTGGCGGGGGGCGGCAACCGCTGCTGGTGGCAGGCCGGCGCCCTCAGCCACCTGATGGAAGAAGGCTGGGTGCTGCCGACGCAATGGATTGGCACCAGTGCCGGGGCAGCGATCGCGGCGGCCTGTCTGACCACCGGGCCACGGACGGCGCTCGATGCCTGCCAGGCGTTGTACGGCCGGACAGCCAGAATCTTCCACTGGGACAAACTGTTGCAAGGGCGCTTCGAGTTCGCGCACCAGACCATCTACCCCGCTTGGCTGGATGCGTTCGTGAACGACGAGACGTTTGGTGTGCTGCGGAAGTCTGGCGCGTCGCTGCGGGTGGCGGTGACGCGGCCGTCGCGCCCGCTGGGACTCGGCGTGAGCGTGTTGCTGGGCACGCTGGCGTATGTCGTGGACAAGCAGGTCTGGCACAGCATCCATCCACGACTCCCCGGCCACCTGGGGTTGCGCCAGGAGTTCATCGACATCTCGCGGTACAGCGATGCCGCCGACGCGCACCGCGTGCTGCTGGCGGC
>JAAFKB010000029.1 GCA_013299055.1 Sphaerotilus sp. | reverse complement strand
TCACGCGCAGGCCCAGTTGGTGGGCGCGGGCCAGCAGCGCATCGAAATCCGCCAGCGTGCCGAACAGCGGATCGACATCGCGGTAGTCCGACACGTCGTAGCCGAAGTCCTTCATCGGACTCTTGAAGAAGGGCGAGATCCAGATGGCGTCCACGCCGAGTGCAGCGACATGGTCGAGCCGCGCCGTGATGCCGGGCAGATCGCCTACGCCGTCGCCGTTGCTGTCCTGGAAGCTGCGGGGGTAGATCTGGTACAGGACGGCACCGCGCCACCAGTCTTGGGTCGCCGAGTGCATGGCCTGGCGTGTCGATTTTTCCATCATGCGCACCATCTTGCCATGTAACCCCAGCGAAACCCACCCGTCCCAAACCCTGTTGCAAGCCGCTTGCGCTGCTGGGGGATACCCCACGCCTGCAGTGGGTTGTGCACTGCTGCACGGCCGCTGCACACCGCACTCGCCATCCCTCCAGACCCGGTTCAAGTTCACGGCCTGCGTGGTCGATGCGACGGCATGCAGATCAATCGGAACGACCGAGGATGGAACTTTGCTGTCCTCAGCGGACAGGCAGGTTTTGATGCCTTGCTTCCTGGGTGGCAGGCCTTGGTGGACCGCCTGCCAGCCGCCAGTTACCTGCAGCAGCCAGGCTGGATCGGCAGCCATCTGGCAGCAGACCCGAACCAGGCCGGTGCGCTGCGCTTCGTGGTAGCCCGCCGGGCACAGGAGGTGGGGGCCGTGCTGGTCTTGCGGCAGGTCGGCGGGCTGCGGTCCTGGGTCTCGCCCGCGCTGGAGATGGTCACGGGGGAACACCTGGTGCTGGCCGATCTGGTCGCGGATCCCGACGACCACAGCCTGTGGCCGGCCATGCGGGCCTGGCTGACAGAGCAGCCGGCGGGCCTGCGCTGGGCCGTCATGCGTCTGCCGGCGGTGAGCGCCGGTTCGGCGATGGGACAGGCGCTGCAGGAACCCCTGCAGCCGCCTGGAGCCGGCGGGGTTCTGCGCACCCACCGGACCCACTCAGCCTGGCTGGACTGCCGCCATGACGCGGGCTATGCCACCCATGCCGTCACGAGGTCGTTCCGGCAGAACATCAACCGGCTGCAACGCCGGGCCCAGGCGATGGGCCACCTGCACTTCGAAGTCGTGCAGACCCTCGATGCACTCGGGGAAGCGCTGGAGGAGTTCCTGAGCGTGGAGTCGTCTGGCTGGAAGCGGGCATGTGGCACGGCGATCGCGCTGGATCCGGCCTTGGTGGGCTTCTACCGCCAGCTGGTGCAGGAGTTCGGTGCCCGTGGCAATTGCCGTATCCACCTGCTGCGTCTGGATGGGCGAGCCATCGCGGCCCAGTTCGGGCTGGTCAGCGCACGCCAGCTGAACCTGCTCAAGATCGGCTACTCCGAGGAATACGCCAGCGTCGCGCCAGGCCATCTGGTCATGCGCCACACCATCGAGCACGTGTGCGCGGACCCTGCGCTCGACCGCCTGAGCTTTGTGACCCACCCGAACTGGTCGCACTTGTGGAAGCCCCAGCTGACCGAGGTGGAGTGCATCAGCCTGTTTGCGCCGACCATGGCGGGGCGTGTCACCCACGCACTGTCGGCATGGTGGCGAGAACAGCGCGTCCGCAAGGCGGGGACCGCTGCCCCGGGCCTGGCCCAGGCGTGAGGCGGTCCCGCCAACCGTCACCGGTCATGCAGCGTCCGCGCCCGGCCCGTCAGGCTCCATCTCCAGGCCAGCGTCGATGCTGCGGTCGAACAATTCCAGGTCACTGAGTGCATGCGGAATGAGCGGCTTGTCCAGCGGTCGGCAGATGCGGCGCTGCAGACACCGCAGCCGTTCCGAATGGTCCATGGCGTTCAGGACATCCTGCGCATTGATCATCAGTGCGAAGGGATGGCTGACATGCTGCTGAGCGTTCATGGGGTTCTCCTGCGATCCGAAGGGGACCGATGGAACGACTTTAGGCATCGGCTCCCGCCCGGCCCATCGGAGAATCGGCAAAACCGGTGTCGGAATCTGGCTGACTGCGCCGTCGGTCCGCCCGCCACGCCTCAGGGTTGGGGAGAGGACACCGACTCGGGCTGGATGCGCAGTGCCAGGACCACCCCGGCCACCAGCAGCGTCACCCCGGCCAGCGTCAGCTTGTCCGGCCATTGCCCGCGCAGCAGCAGCGCATAGGCCAGCGCCGACAGGGTCTCGAACACGATGAGCTGCCCGGCCAGACTCGTCGGCAGACGTTGGCTGGCCTCGTTCCAGCACAGGGTGCCCAGCCATGACGCGAGCAGTCCGACCGCCAGCATCAGCAGCAGGAAGCGCTGCGGCATGGGCCCCAGCGGCATCTCCACCCCCAGCGACCCGCCCAGTGCGCTCCAGCCCCACAGTGCCGCGTAACCCAGCACGGCCAGCGGCAGTGTCATCAGCCCCTGCGCCGTGGCCCAGGTGCGCGGGCTGCGGTCGGCGTGGGCGCGCAGCCAGTCGGCGTTGCGCATGGGGTACCAGGTCCAGCACACGACGGCGCCGATGGCCAGCACCGCGCCGCTCGCATAGCGCCCGAGATCGAAGTCGGTCTGCGCCTGCAGGTGCTGCAGCTCCACCCGGTTGACACAGGCGATGCCGGCCACGATCAGCCCGAGCGAGGGCAGCAGCCTGCGCCACGGCAGCCGCCCGTCACGGTGGCTGTCCCGCAGGTTCGAGCTGATGGCGATCACCACCGGCAGCGTGCCGATCAGCATGGTCGGCAGCGGTCCACCCGCGCGCTGGATCGCCGCGGCCAGGCACAGGTAGTACAGCAGGTTGCCGACTGCCGAGAGCTTGAGCGCCTCCCGCCAGTCAGCTGGGGTGAACTGACGCAGCCGCTCCCGGTCCAGCCAGCCCAGCGGTAGCGCGATCAGCCCGAAGGCCAGGTATCGCCCGCACGTCAGCAACGCCGCCGGGTATTGCGGCAGCAGCAGTGGCACGACAAACACCAGCCCCCACACCAGCCCCGCGACCAAGGCAAAGACGACACCCAGCGTCAAGCGTCAGGCCTTCACGCAATCGACGTAGTAGCGGTGCTGGCCGCCACCGATGTCCTCTTCCACCAGACCATGCACGTCGGTGTGGAAGCCGGGAAAACGGTCGTTGAACTTGCGGGTGAAGCGCAGGTAGTCGCAGATCTTCCGGTTGAACCGCTCGCCCGGGATCAGCAGCGGGATGCCCGGCGGGTACGGCGTCAGCAGCGAGGTGGTGATGCGGCCTTCGAGCTGGTCGATCTCGACGCGCTCGGTCTTGCGGTGGGCGATGTGGGCATAGGCCTCGCTGGGCTTCATCGCCGGGTGCAGGTCCGACAGGTACATCTCGGTGGTCAGCCGGGCGATGTCGCCTTCCGCGTAGGCTTCGTGGATCTGCTGGCACAGGTCGCGCAAGCCCATGCGCTCGTACATCGGGAACTTGGCCACGAACTCCGGCAGGATGCGCCACATCGGCTGGTTGCGATCGTAGTCGTCCTTGAACTGCTGCAGCGCGGTCAGCAGCGTGTTCCAGCGGCCCTTGGTGATGCCGATGGTGAACAGGATGAAGAACGAGTACAACCCCGTCTTTTCCACCACCACGCCATGTTCGGCGAGGAACTTGGTGACGATGGCCGCCGGGATGCCGGTCTTGTCGAAGGAGCCGGACATGTCGAGCCCCGGCGTGATGATGGTGGACTTGATCGGGTCCAGCATGTTGAAGCCGGTGGCCAGGTCACCGAAGCCGTGCCAGGACTCGTTGGCCTTGAGCACCCAGCCATCCGAGCGTCCCATGCCCTCTCCCGCCAGCGCCTCCGGTCCCCAGACCTTGAACCACCAGTCGTGGCCGAACTCGTCTTCCACCTTGCGCATCGCCCGGCGGAAATCCAGGGCTTCCTTGATGCTCTCCTCGACCAGCGCAGTCCCTCCAGGCGGCTCCATCATCGCCGCGGCCACGTCGCACGAGGCGATGATGGCGTACTGCGGGCTGGTGGAGCTGTGCATCAGGTAGGCCTCGTTGAAGAGGTGGCGGTCGAGCTTCTGGTGCTGGGCGTCCTGCACCAGCACCTGCGACGCCTGCGACAGTCCGGCCAGCAGCTTGTGGGTGGACTGGGTGGCGTAGACCATCGCTTCCTTCGGGCGCGGACGGTTCTTGCCCATCGCGTGGTAGGAGCCGTAGAACTTGTGGAACGCGGCGTGCGGCAGCCAGGCTTCGTCGAAGTGCAGCGTGTCGATCCAGCCGTCGAGCATGCCCTTGATGGTCTCGGTGTTGTAGAGCACGCCGTCGTAGGTGCTCTGCGTCAGCGTCATGATGCGCGGCTTCACCGTCTTGACATCGATCCCGGCCAGCAGCGGGTTGCGGGCGATCTTGGCCTCGATGGTCTCGCGGCTGAACTCGCTCTGCGGGATCGGGCCGATGATGCCGTAGTGGTTGCGCGTCGGCGTCATGAACACGGGGATGGCGCCGGTCATGATGATCGAGTGCAGGATCGACTTGTGGCAGTTGCGGTCCACCACCACGATGTCGTCCGGGGCCACCGTGTGGTGCCAGACCATCTTGTTGGACGTGGACGTGCCGTTGGTGACGAAGAAGCAGTGGTCGGCGTTGAAGATGCGCGCTGCGTTCTTCTCGCTGGCCGCCACCGGGCCGGTGTGGTCGAGCAGCTGGCCGAGTTCCTCCACCGCGTTGCACACGTCGGCGCGCAGCATGTTCTCGCCGAAGAACTGGTGGAACATCTGGCCGACGGGACTCTTCAGGAACGCGACGCCGCCCGAGTGACCAGGGCAGTGCCACGAGTACGAACCGTCCTGCGCGTAGTCCATCAGTTCCTTGAAAAATGGCGGGGCCAGTCCGTCGAGGTAGCTCTTGGCCTCGCGGATGATGTGGCGCGCCACGAACTCGGGCGTGTCCTCGAACATGTGGATGAAGCCGTGCAGCTCACGCAGGATGCTGTTCGGGATGTGCTGGCTGGTGCGCGTCTCGCCGTAGATGTAGATCGGGATGTCCACGTTGCGGAAGCGGATCTCCTCGATGAACTTGCGCAGGCTCAGCACCGCCGGGTCCAGCTCGGGGCCAGGGGTGAACTCCTCGTCGTCGATGGACAGGATGAAGGCCGAGGCCCGGCTCTGCTGCTGCGCGAACTGGCTCAGGTCGCCGTAGCTGGTGGCGCCCAGGACCTGGAAGCCCTCTTTCTCGATCGCCTGTGCCAGCGCACGGATGCCCAGACCGGAGGTGTTTTCCGAACGGAAGTCCTCATCGATGATGACGATGGGAAAGTTGAAACGCTGCATCTGGGCGACTCCGGGAACCTGTGAACGAGGAAACCGCGAAGTGTAGGGCCAGCCAGCGTCGCGGGGATGACGGACATCGCGGGGCGGTCCGGTGTGTCCGCCGCCCCTGCCGTGTTCAGACCAGCGGCACGCCCGTCTTGGAGGCGATCTCCTCCAGCGTCACGTCCGGCGCGGTCTCCACCACCTTGAGACCCTCGGGAGTCACGTCGAACACGCCGAGGTCGGTGATGATGCGGTCCACCACGCCCACGCCCGTCAGCGGCAGCGTGCAGGCGGGCAGGATCTTCAGGTCGGTCGAGCCGTCCTTCTTCTTGGCGACGTGCTCCATCAAGACGATCACGCGCTTGACGCCGGCCACGAGGTCCATCGCCCCGCCCATGCCCTTGACCATCTTGCCGGGGATCATCCAGTTGGCCAGATCGCCTTTGTCCGTCACCTGCATGGCGCCGAGGATGGACAGGTTGATCTTGCCGCCCCGGATCATCGCGAAGCTGTCGTGGCTGCCGAAGATCGACGAGCCCTGCATCGTGGTGACGGTCTGCTTGCCGGCGTTGATGAGATCGGGATCGACTTCATCCTCGTAGGGGAAGGGGCCGATGCCGAGCATGCCGTTCTCGCTCTGCAGCCAGACTTCGACCTCGCTGGGCACGTGGTTGGCGACGAGGGTGGGGATGCCGATGCCGAGGTTGACGTAGAAGCCGTCCTGCAGCTCCTGCGCCGCGCGGGCCGCCATCTGGTCTTGGGTCCATGCCATGTGGGTTCTCCTGGGGGCTGCGGGGTCAGGCGCGGGCGCGGGTGGTGCGCTTCTCGATGCGCTTCTCGGGCGTGGCGTTGAGCACGATGCGGTGGACGTAGATGCCCGGCAGGTGGACATCGTCGGGGGCGATCTCGCCGGTCGGCACGATGCGCTCCACCTCGACCACGCAGACCTTGCCCGCCATCGCCACGGCCGGGTTGAAGTTGCGCGCTGTCTTGTTGAAGCGCAGGTTGCCGGACATGTCGGCCACGTCCGCCTTCACCAGCGAGAGTTCTGGCATCAACGCCCGCTCCATCACGTAGGTCTCGCCGTCGAAGTCGCGCAGTTCCTTGCCTTCGGCCACCAGCGTGCCCACACCCGTCTTGGTGAAGAACGCCGGGATGCCCGCCCCGCCGGCGCGCAGCTTCTCGGCCAACGTGCCCTGGGGCGTGAATTCGAGGGCAAGTTCACCAGCCAGGTACTGGCGCTCGAACTCCTTGTTCTCGCCGACGTAGCTGGAGATCATCTTCTTGATCTGGCGCGTGTTGAGCAGCTTGCCCAGACCGAAGCCATCGACTCCGGCGTTGTTGGAGATGGCGGTCAGGTTCTGCGCGCCGCTGGCCACAAGCGCGTCGATGAGCGCCTCGGGAATGCCGCACAGGCCGAAGCCGCCGACGGCGATGAGCTGGCCGTCGCGCACGAGGCCGTCGAGGGCCGCCGCCGCGCTGGGGTAAACCTTGTTCATGGGGGAAATCTCCGCGAGTTTCGGACGGCGAACTGTAGTACGTAATGCATTACGTAGACAGTACGTAGAATTGAGTAATGGGAACCCTGGAAGCACTGAGACCGCGGGAACCGCTGGACTACCGCACCGCGTTCGACCTCGCGCCGGTCGGCCTGATCCTGTCGCGCCACCGGCTGGTGGTGGACTGCAACCAGCAGGTGCTGACGGTGTTCGGCGCGACACGGGAGCAGCTCGTCGGCCAGAGCTTCGAGGTGCTGTACCCGAGCCACGCCGAGTTCGAGCGCACCGGGGCACGCATCATCGCCAGCCTGGACGCCACCGGCCGCTACGCCGACGACCGCGTGATGAAGCGGCTGCGTGTGCCGCTCGGGAGCGAGCCGCTGTTCTGGTGCCACGTCACGGGCCGTGCGCTCGACCCGGCTGACCCGCACGCGGCCGGCATCTGGAGCTTCGACGACCTCTCGGCCAAGCGCCAGATCAAGGCCGAGCTGACCCCAAGAGAGCGCGAGATCGCGGCGCTGCTGGTGGAGGGGCTGACCAGCAAGCTGGTCGGGCGGCGCCTGGGAATCAGCCCGCGCACGGTCGATGTCTACCGGGCGCGGCTGATGCGCAAGTACGGCGCGGCGACCACTCCCGAGCTGGTCAACAAGCTGCTGAGTGTCTGAGGGCGGATGCCGTCAGTCCGCCGTGGCCTCGATGGCCTCTTGCCCACGCAGCACGGCCGTGCGCGGAATCTTGACCGGCAGCGCAAACGGTGTGCTCGCCTCGGCGCTGCGGGCGCGGGCAGTCGTGGCGGGCAACACGGCGGCGGACTTCGACACCGAGAACGCCGCGCCCAGTACCCGCTTGGCGGCCTCGTAGTAGCGCAGCCGCTCTTCCCAGCCGTTGTAGCCACCGTTGATGCGGCGCGTGATCTCGCGGTAGTCCTGCAGCTCGGCCAGCGCATTCAGGCCGTTGGTGCGCCAGAACATGCCCGCGGCCGACAGCCCCACGCCGGGCGAGGCCACCAGCTCCGGCTGGCCCACCAGGTTCAGTCCGAGCAGATCGCCGTAACGCTTGTAGTTGGCGCGGCCGGTGATCTGGATCGGCCCCCGGCCCTTGAACCGCTTGCCGTCGCCAGGCTGGGTGTTGCCGAGCCGGGTCGCCAGTGTGCTGGGCGGCTCGTAGCGCAACTGCTGCGCGGTCGGTCCCCAGATCTCCTCCATGTAGCGGAACTCCCCCGACTCGTGCGCGAGCTGCCCCAGGAACGCCGCCACCCGCAGCCGGTTGTGGATGGTGTAGGTCTGCAGCGTGCGGTTGAGCGCGGGCAGGAACAGCGCCCGGCGAGCGGCCGGCATGTTGGGCATGATGGCCTTGAGTTGGGCGTCGGTCAGCATTGAGGTCTCCAATCGCGGAAATCACCCGCAACAATCGTCCGCGGGAATTTACCGCGTTTCAGGAGCCCCCCATGCGCGCTGTCTACCTCACCGGCCACGGCGGCAACGAAGTCGTCACCCTCGGCGAACGCCCGCGCCCTGAGCGCCGTCCAGGCGACGTGCTGGTGCGCCTGAAGGCCGCCACGCTCAACCGCGTCGACCTCTACATGCGCGACAGCGGCGCCGGCATCACCCACCGCCTGCCGCAGACCATGGGCCTGGACGGCGCCGGCACCGTCGAGGAAGCCGACCACGACGATCCCCTGCTGCGCCCTGGCCAGCCGGTCGTCCTGCACCCGGGCATTGCCTGCGGACGCTGCGCGTTCTGCCTGCGCGGCCAGGGGGTGCTCTGCACGTCGGTGGCCTACCTCGGCGAGCACCGTGACGGCACGCTCGCCGAGTTCGTCACCCTGCCCGCCCGCAATGTCTTTCCCAAGCCGGCCGCGCTCGACTGGGCCGAAGCCGCCGCCCTCGGTGTCAACCACCTCACCGCCTGGCGGATGCTGTTCACAAAGGCGCAATTGAAGCCTTGGGAGACTGTGCTCATCTTCGGGGTCGGCGGGGGCGTGTCGCTGGCGGCGCTGCAGCTGGCGAAGATGGCCGGCGCCACCGCCATCGTCACCTCCCGCGACGACGACAAGCTCCAGCGTGCCCTGGCCCTCGGCGCCGACCACGCGGTCAACGGTGCACGCGAGGACATCGCCCGCCGCGTGCTGGCGCTGACCGACGGACGCGGCGTGGACGTGGTGATCGAGAACGTGGGGGCAGCCGTCTGGTCCAGCGCGCTGAAATCGCTGGTGCGCGGAGGCCGGCTCGTCACCTGCGGCGCCACCACCGGGGACCAGCCCCCAGCCGATCTGCGTCGGCTCTTCATCCGCCAGCTGCAGGTGATGGGCTCTACGCTGGGGGATCTGGGCGAGTTCGCCGACTTGCTGCGGGTGTGCGAACGCGGTCTGATCCGGCCGGTGATCGACCGGCGCTACCCGCTGGACGATACCCATGCCGCGCTGGACCGGCTGGCGTCCGGCGCGCAGTTCGGCAAGCTCGCCATCGAGATCGGCTGAACGGCCAGTCTGCCGGTCTCAGGTGCTGGCTGCTGGCTTCGGCGCGGGCACTGGCGTCTTGGCCTCACCGCCGTTCAGCAGCGCGATCAGGTTGTCCGCCGCCAGCTGTGCCATGGCCAGCCGCGTGGGCAGGCTCGCGCTGGCGATGTGCGGCGTCAGCACGACATTGGACACCCCCAGCAGCGCCGGATGCACGGCCGGTTCACCCTCGAACACGTCCAGCGCCGCGGCACCCAGCTGCCCCGAACGCAGCGCCATCGCCAGCGCCGCGTCATCGACCACGCCACCGCGGGCGATGTTGGTCAGCGTCGCGGTCGGCTTCATCTGCGCGAGGTCGGCCGCGGCGATGAGGTGGTGCGACGCCGGCCCATACGGCACGACGATGACCAGGTGGTCGACCTCGGCCAGCAGCGTGGCCTTGTCCACCCAGCGTGCGCCGATCGGTGCTTCGGCCTCGGGGGCCAGACGCGAGCGGTTGTGGTAGAGCACGTTCATGCCGAAGCCCAGGTGGCCGCGCCGTGCGATCGCCTGCCCGATGCGGCCCATGCCAAGGATGCCCAGCGTCGCGCCATGCACGTCCGCGCCGACGAAGAAGTCCGGCGCCCACTTGGTCCACGCACCGCTGCGCAGGAAATGCTCGCTCTCCGGGATGCGCCGCGCCGCTGCCATCATCAGCGCGAAGCCGAAGTCGGCCGTCGTCTCGGTCAGCACATCCGGCGCGTTCGTCACCGTGATGCCCCGCGCATGGCAGGCCGCCACGTCGATGTTGTTGTAGCCCACCGCCATCGAGCACACCGCCTTCAGCTCCGGGCAGGCCGCCACGAGCGCGGCGTCGATCGGCTCGCCAGTGGTCACGAAGACGCCCTGCTTGCCCCGCAGGCGCTGGATCAGTTCCTCGCGGCTCCAGAGGGTGTCGGCGTCGTTGGTCTCCACGTCGAAGTGGACGGCCAGCCGTTCGGCGACGGCAGGGAAGATGCGGCGGGCAATGAGGAGGGAGGGTCGGGTCATGTCAGCGGAACCAGATCAAGGTCATCAGGACGAACAGCGGCACCAGGATGCCCACGCTCCACACCATGTAGCCAAAGAAGCTCGGCATCGTCACGCCCCGGTCCTCGGCGATGGCCTTGACCATCAGATTGGGTGCATTGCCGATGTAGCTGTTGGCGCCCATGAAGACCGAACCGGCGGAGATGGCCGCCAGCACCGGAGCCAGCGTGGTCATCAGCACCTGCGGATCGCCGCCCGCGAGGTTGAAGAACACGAGGTAGGTCGGCGCGTTGTCGAGGAAGGACGACAGCACCCCCGACGCCCAGAAGTACATCGCCGGGATCGGCTGCCCATCCGGCGCGGTCACCAGTGCGACGATCGGCGCGAACGCCCCACCCATGCCCGCCTTGAGCATCGCCAGCACGGGCGTGATGGTCAGGAAGATGCCGGCAAAGAGCTTGGCGACCTCCTGCATCGGCGCCCAGTTGAACTGGTTCTGCTCGCGCGCCGCTGCCGGGGTCAGCTTGAGCGACAACAGCGCCACGGCGATCAGTGCCCCGTCCCGCACGAGCTGTTCCAGCCCGACCGGCGTACCGGCGAGATCGACGGTGATGCCTGGCTTCCAGGTGCCGCTCATCAGCACGAGGGCCACCACCACAAGCAACAGCACACCGTTGATCCCGCCCTCGATGCCGAAGGTCTGGTCATCTGGAGTCGGGTCGGCACGGGTCACCCCTTCACGGCGGTAATACCAGGTGTCGATTGCGAAGAAAATCGCCAGCAGCGCACCGACCAGGAACAGCGTCTCCGGGAAGATGTGGCGCACGGTCCAGAAGAAGTCCACGCCCTTCAGGAAGCCCAGGAACAGCGGTGGATCACCCAACGGCGTGAGCGAGCCGCCCGCGTTGCTGACAATGAAGATGAAGAACACCAGCACATGCGCAGCGTGCTTTCGGTTGTCGTTGGCGCGGATCAGCGGGCGCACCATCAGCATCGAGGCGCCGGTCGTGCCCATGAAGCTGGCCAGCACCGCGCCAATCAGCATCAGCACGGTATTGAAGCCGGGACTGCCGTGGAAGTTGCCGCGCACGTAGATGCCGCCCGCCACGGTGTAGAGCGCGGTCAGCAGCACGATGAAGGGGATGTACTCCGCCACCAGCGCATGCACGAGTCCTGCACCCGCCACACCCGGCCCGAACACCACGGCGAACGGCAGCAGGAAGGCCAGCGCCCAGCCGGCAGAGATCTTGCCGTAGTGGTGGTGCCAGACCGTCGGCATCAGCAGCGGGCACAGCGCGATCGACAGCAGGATGCCCGCGAAGGGCACACCCCACCAGGCCGACAGCGCCGCTCCATCGACCTCTGCGGCCTGCGACCACAGCGGCAGACCGCCCAGCACAACCGCCACCAAAGCGCGGCCTGCGGATTTCAGTGTCATGGGTTTCACGGATTGTCTCCTTGTTCCTGGTCCAGCAGTGATGTCCGCTGCACCACCTGCCCGGCCCGCAGGATGGCGCCCGGCGCCACCACCGCGTTCGCCCCGATCCGGCACAGCAGCTGTCGGTTCAGCCATGGAAAGTGGCAAATTCGCTCACGGCTGCCCGCTCGGTCACCAGCGTGTTCTCGATGGCATCCGGGTCCGCGTGGCCGAGCGCCATGCCGCATACCACCATCTCGCCCGCGCCCAACCCGAGCTGCTCGGCGATCAGGCGGTGGTATTGGGTGAACGCGGCCTGCGGGCAGGTGTCGAGCCCCCGGGCACGGGCGGCGACCATGATGCTCTGCAGGAACATGCCGTAGTCGAGCCACGAGCCTTGCTGCATCACGCGGTCGATCGTGAAGATCAGACCGACCGGCGCGTCGAAGAAGGTGTAGTTGCGTCCGTGCTGGCGGTGCATGCCAGCCTTGTCGGTCTTGGCCAGACCCAGCAGGCCGTACAGATCCCAGCCCACCTTGCGGCGGCGGTCGATGTAGGGCGACTGCCACTGTGTCGGGTAATAGGCGTATTCCTCGGTGTGGGTAGCGGCCACCGCAGGATCGTCGTGGGCGGCCAGGATGCGCTGACAGAGGGTGTCCCGCGCTGCGCCGGTCAGCACGTGGACCTGCCACGGTTGCGTGTTGGTGCCGGACGGAGCGCGGGCGGCCACGCGCAGGATGTCCTCGATGGTCTCGCGGGCCACGGGTGTCGGCAGGAAGGCGCGCAGGGAGCGGCGGCTGGTGATGGCGTCGTCCACGGCGGCGCGGCGCTGGTCGTCGGTGAGCATGGGGGCAGGTCTCGGAGGTGGGTTCAGGCGCAAGGCTGCCGATTATTGCCGGGTTGCGTGGCCGAGCTGTGCAGCAGGATCGCGGGCTTGCCAGTGTGTCCAGTGCGCCAGCGCGGCGCGGTAGGTCTGCAGCTGCACCGCCACCGTGTCTTCGATGACGTGCCCATAGCCGCCACCCATCGTCAGCACCACGGGAATGCCGCGGTCAAAGCATGCGGCGAAGACCCGGCGGTCCCGCTCGGCCAGACCGGCTGCGCTCACTTTGAGCCGTCCAAGCCGGTCGCCCTCGTGCGGATCGGCGCCCGCCTGGTAGAGCACGAGGCCGGGGAGCTGGTCAGCGTGGGCCTGCCAGAGCTGCGACAGCGCGGCGTCCACGGCGGCGAGGTACGGTGCGTCGGTGCAGCCGTCCGGCAGATCCACATCCAGATCGCTGGGCACCTTGCGGAAAGGGAAGTTCTTGGCACCATGCACGGACAGCGTGTAGACGGTCGGATCGTCACGAAAAATCGACGCTGTGCCATTGCCTTGGTGGACATCGAGGTCGATTACCGCCACGCGCAGCACGCGGCGGTGCTGGCGCAACCACTCGGCCTGCATCAGCCGGGCCGCCACCGCCAGGTCGTTGAAGACGCAGAAACCGCTGCCGGTGTCGGCGCTGGCGTGGTGTGTCCCCCCAGCGAGGTTGGCCGCTATGCCCTCGCGCAGGGCGTCCCGCGCCGCGCTGACGGTGGCGCCAACCGAGCGCCGCGCCCGCTCCGCCATCGCTGGCGACCACGGAAAGCCGATCTCGCGCTGCTGGACGGTGGTCAGCGTGCCGTGCAGCACCGCGTCCACGTAGCCGGGGGTGTGGACCAGGGCCAGCTCGCCTTCGCTGGCGGGCAGCGCCTGGGCCAGCCGCACGCCGGGCAGCTCAACCACGATTGCATCGCGCAGAAGACGGTATTTCTGCATCGGGAAACGGTGTCCGTCGGGCAGAGGCAGCACAAAGTGGTCGGCGTAATAGGCGCGCATCGCCGCATTGTGCCGATGGCTTGAGACGGCTTGAAACCCCGTCCTGCGTCCAGGCGGGTCGAGGCGCAAAGGGACAAAGGAAATTTCAGGAAATTCCGCCCCCTGATTGAACTTTCACGTCTTGCCCCGATCGGTAGAAAGGCGAGGTGCCGGCTCCGGCATCTTGCACTTGGTTGTCTCCTCGGTACTGCGCGAAGGCGAACGATGGCTTTCAGGTACCTTCCACCCGGTGGTGCATCCACCGGGTTTTTTTTGCCTGAAGAATGCTGCGCCGCAACATTTCTGACTTGCAATCGCGTTCGCAGCCTCTATACTGGATTCCATGCTGCACCGCAGCAAAGCCATGCCCCACGACTTCACTAGCCCAACAGGACTGCTCACCATGATGAACGCTGATCAATTCGCCGCCGCCGCCCAAGCCCAACTGGACACCGCTGTCGCGCTGGGCCAGAAGACCTTCGGTGGCGTGGAAAAGCTGGTGGAACTGAACCTGCAGACTGCCCGCGCTGCGCTGGACGAATCGGCTGCCAACGCCAAGGCGCTGCTGTCGGTCAAGGATGCACAAGGTCTGGCGGCCCTGCAGTCCAGCATCCTGCAGCCTGCTGCCGACAAGGCCACCGCCTACAGCCGCCAGGTCTACGAGATCGCCGCCGCCACCCAGGCCGACATCGGCAAGCTGTTCGAGACGCAAGTCGCCGCTTCGCAGCAATCGGTGCAGGGCTTCGTCGAAGCCGCGCTGAAGAACGCCCCGGCAGGCAGCGAAAGCGCCGTCGCGTTCATGAAGCAGGCCATGGCCGCCAGCACCAGCGCCATGGAGTCGGCCCAGAAGGCGGCCAAGCAAGCCGTCAGCGCCGCTGAAGCCAATCTGCAGCAAGTCACCAAGGCCGTCTCCAAGGCCGCCTGATCGGCAAGCTCGTCAGGGGCGCCGCAAGCCCCGACCCACCACGGCGGCCGATCCGATGCCCAGCAGCATCGCCCCCGCCGCCGCGGTGAAGATTTCGCCTGCCAGTCCGTGGTCGAGCATCGCGCCGAACACGGGCGCTGCCAGCGCAAAGCCGGTGTCCAGGCCCGAATACACGGTGCCATAGACCCGCCCCGTCGCCCCCGGCGGCGCGGCACGCTTGATGAGCATGTCTCGTGACGGTCCGGCCAGCCCGGTGCCCAGTCCCGCCAGCGCCGCCGCCGCGGCCGCGGCCGTCCCCGGCAACCAGCCTGTTCCCGCCAGCACCAGCAGCCCCGCCGATCCGGCCATCGCCCAGGCGATCGTCTGCTCCAGCCGCGCCACGCGCTGCACGAGGAACCCCCCCACCACCATGCCCGCTGCGCCGCAGAGCATGTAGCCTGTCACCACGAACGCCGTGGCCGATGCCGGCAGGCCGTACATCCGCACCAGCGCCGGACTGGCGAAACTCTGGATCGCCGCCAGCGCCGCCGTGGTCCAGAAGAAGAACGAGAAGCACAGCCACACCGACGGCAGGCGCAGAAAGGCCATCGGGTGTTCCGCTGGCGCCGGAGCAGCCCCAGCGGGCGGTGTGGCACCGGGCTGTGGCTGTGCGTGGGACCAGGCCCCCTGCCGGTCGTCGATCGCATCGCGCCGCCAGTACAGCACCCCCAGCACCGCCACCGCCACCAGTGCCGACCCCAGGTAGGCCGCCCGCCAGCTCCCGAAGGCCGAGGACACCCCGATCAGGAACACTGGCGCCATGGCCCAGCCCAGGTTGCCACTGATGCCGTGGACAGAAAACGCATGGCCCAGCCGCTGCGGCGAGACCCGCTTGTTCAGGATGGTGAAGTCCACCGGATGGAACGGCGCATTGCCCAGCCCGGCCAGCGCAGCGGCCAGCATCAACCCCGCGTAGCCCTGCGCCATCGCCCCGGCCAGCGAGGCGACGATGAAGCTGCCCATCGCCGCGTACAGCACGGGCCGTGCCCCCACCTTGTCCACCAGAAAGCCCGACAGCGCCTGGCCGACCCCGGAGATGACAAAGAACACGGTCACCAGCAGCCCCAGCTCCGAATAGCTCAATCCGAAATCACGGATGAACAGCGGGAACAGCGGCGGCAGCAGCAGGTGGTGGAAGTGCGAGGTGCCGTGGGCCAGGCCGATCAGGCCAATGGTGGCGACATCGCGGCGCGCCGCCAGCGCAGGGTCGTCGCGTGCGGACAGGGTGGCAGGTGTCATGCAGGCACTGTAGCGCCCAACAGGTAATCCACCTTGCCCAGGTCCACGCCGTTGTGGCGCAGCAGCGCATAGGCGGTGGTGACGTGGAAGAACACGTTCGGCAGCGCCCAGTGCTTCAGGTACGCCTCGCCCTGCATCGTGCGGGTCGTGCCATCACGGCCGACGGGGAAGGTGATGGCCTTGTCCTCGGTGCCGTCGATCGCGGCAGCGGGCACGGTGGCCAGGAAGTCGAGCGTCCTGGCGATGCGCTCCTTGAGCTGGGCGAAGGTGGTCTCGTCGTCAGCGAACTTGGGGGCATCGAGGCCGCCGAGACGGGCGGCAGCCAGCTTGGCGGCGTCGCAGGCGATGCGGATCTGCGAGGCGAAGGGCAGCATGTCCGGGGCCAGGCGGGCCTGCACCAGCACGTTCACGTCGAACTTGCGTGCAGCAGCGGAGGCTTCGGCCTTGTCCAGACAGTGGCTCAGGTTGCGCAGCAAGGTGGTGAAGACGGGGAGGCTGGCAGAGGACATGGAAATGGGCATGGGGAGTTCCTGTGAGGGGATCGGGGCGCTGAAGATAGCAGGAGTTCATGCCCATCACCCCACGGGTCACACCTCCAGCCACTCCTTGCGGATGTAGGCATTGGCCTTCAGCTCGGCGGGCGTTCCCTCGAACACGATGCGTCCGTGCCCCATCAGCAGGCAGCGTTGCGACACCTCCAGCGCGATGGTCAGCTTCTGCTCCACCAGCAGCACGCTGATCCCGCGCCGCCGCAGCTCCCGCAGGTATTGGCCCACCAGCTCGACGATCTTGGGGGCCAGCCCTTCGGTCGGCTCGTCGATCATGATCAGGTCCGGGTCGCCCATCAGCGTGCGGCACAGCGTCAGCATCTGCTGCTCGCCGCCCGACAGCACGCCCGCCTCGGTGTGCTGGCGCTCCTTCAGGCGCGGAAACATCGTGTACATGTCGTCGAAGGACCAGCGCCCCGACTGGCCCGCCACCTTCTGCCCGAGCATCAGGTTCTGGTGGACGGTGAGCCTGGGAAAGATGTCGCGGTTCTCGGGCACGTAGCCGATGCCCCGGTGGGCGATGTCATACGCCTTGCGCCCCAGGATCTCCTGTCCCTTCCAGCGCACCGAGCCTTGGCCGTCCACCAGGCCCATGATGGTCTTGACGGTGGTCGAGCGCCCCGAGCCGTTGCGGCCCAGCAGCGCCACGATCTCGCCCGGCTGGATGGCCATGGTCACGCCGTGCAGGACGTGGCTCTTGCCGTAGTAGGCGTGGAGATTGTCGAGTTCGAGCATGTGTGTGAGGGGGATGGGGTCTTCAGTGTCCCTGCGCCAGGACGGAGCCGAGATACGCCTCCTGCACCCGAGGATTGGCGCGCACGGCCTCCGGCGTGTCGAAGGCGATCACCTCGCCATACACCAGCACGGCGATCTTGTCGGCCAGCCCGAAGACCACGCCCATGTCGTGTTCCACCGTCAGCAGCGTGCGGCCTTCGGTGACCTGGCGGATGAGCTGGATGAAGCGGGTCGTCTCGCTGCGGCTCATGCCGGCGGTCGGCTCGTCCAGCAGGATCACCTGCGAGCCGCCCGCGATCGTCAGGCCGATCTCCAGCGCCCGCTGCTCCGCATAGGTCAGGTTCATCGCCAGCACGTCGCGGCGCTTGTCCAGCCGCAGCCGTTCCAGCAGCTCGTCGGTGCGCTCGTTGGCGTCCTTCAGGTCGGCCAGGAATTTCCAGAACGCATACCGGTAGCCCAGGCTCCACAACACCGCGCAGCGCACGTTCTCGAACACGCTCAGCTTGGGAAACAGGTTGCTGACCTGGAAGCTGCGCGCCAGGCCGCGGCGGTTGATCTCGTAGGGGGTCTTGCCGTCGATGCGCTCGCCGAAGAGGCGGATCTGGCCGCTGGTGGGCTCCAGCCGGCCGCTGATCAGGTTGAACAGCGTGGACTTGCCCGCGCCGTTGGGGCCGATGATCGCCACGCGTTCGCCGGGACGCACCTGCAGCTGCGCACCCCGGATGATCTGCGTCTTGCCAAAGGACTTGTGGACGTTGTCGAGTTCGACGGCAAAGTCGACCGCAATGGGCGTGGTGGTGCTCACAAAGCCTCCCGGCGCTTGATTTCCTTCTCGATCTCGCCCTGGGTGTCGTCCCACTGGCGCTTGAACTCGCGCCGCGTCAGCTCGAACAGCCCCACGCCGACCAGCAGCACGAACACGGCGCCGATCCAGGTGTTGGCGCTGGCACTGTCCAGCGTGGCGCCGAGGAACTTGAGCTCCGATCCCAGCGCGGTGTTGAGCTGGCGGTGGTAGACCATCTCGATCATGGCGCCGACGCCGACCAGCACCGTGGCCCCCGTGCCGAACAGCCCGAGATACGCCGTCCACAGCCGCCGCAGCTTGCCGAAGGCCGCCACGCGCAGGTTCATCATGATGAGACTGGCCAGTCCGCCCGGCGCGTACATCACCATGAACAGGAAGACCAGCCCCAGGTACAGCAGCCAGGCCATCGTCAGCTCGGACAGCAGCACCAGGGCGATCACCATCAGGATGGCGCCCAGGATCGGCCCGAA
Source organism: Sphaerotilus sp. (assembly GCA_013299055.1). Taxonomy (GTDB): domain Bacteria; phylum Pseudomonadota; class Gammaproteobacteria; order Burkholderiales; family Burkholderiaceae_C; genus Sphaerotilus. The sequence goes on along the minus strand of JAAFKB010000029.1, from coordinate 24,553 downwards.
GAAGAAGGTGGCGCCCCCCAGGAACACGAACAGCAGGTAGGCGCCCGAGCGGTGCGCGTTGACCACCTCGGCCGTCACGATCTCGAAGTTCAGCGCGCCCAGCCCGCCACCGATGCCGGCGAAGAAGCCCGCGATCATGAAGGCGATGTAGCGGATGCGCTGGGTGCTGTAGCCGATGAACTCGACCCGCTCCGGGTTGTCGCGCACGGCGTTGAGCATCCGGCCCAGCGGCGTGCGGGTGAAGGCGAACATCAGCGCGGTGCAGACGAAGCAGTACAGCGCGATGAGGTAGTAGAGCTGCACCTGCGGGCCGAAGGTGATGCCCAGGAAGGGCTGGCCGATGACCCGGTTCGACGAGATGCCGCCCTCGCCGCCGAAGAACTCCGGCAGCATCAGTGACATCGACCAGATCAGCTCGCCGACGCCCATGGTGATCATGGCGAAGGTGGTACCCGCCTTCTTCGTGGTCACGTAGCCCAGCAGCGCCGCGAAGGCCAGCCCGCCCAGCCCGCCCACCAGCGGCACCAGACTGACGGGCAGGCCGAGCGTGCCGGCGCCGATCTGGTTGAGCGTGTGGATGGCCAGGTAGCTGCCCAGCCCGCTGTAGACGGCGTGGCCGAAGCTGAGCATGCCACCTTGCCCGAGCAGCAGGTTGTAGGACAGACAGACGATGATCGCGATGCCCATCTGCGACAGCATCGTCAGCGCGAACCCGGAGGTCCACAGCGTCGGCGCCACCAGCAGGACCAGTGCGAACAGCCCCCAGATGAACCAGCGCCCGACGTTCCAGGGCTTGAAATGGAATGACTTCATACCGGCACTCACCCGTCAGCCCTCCCGCGTGCCGAGCAGCCCCTTGGGGCGGAAGATCAGGATCAGCACCAGCAGCAGGTACGGCAGGATCGGTGCTGCCTGGGCCAGCGTGATGCGCAGCAGCGGCCAGCCCGGTGTCTGCGGCCCGATGCCGGCGCCGAAGAGCTGGTTGAACAGCGTCGCCAGCGAGCCATCGACTGTCAGCGGCAGCGTCTGCAAGAGACCCACCAGGATCGAGCCGACAAACGCCCCCGCCAGCGAGCCGATGCCGCCGACCACGACGACGACGAAGATGATCGAGCCGACCACCGCCGCCATCGACGGCTCGGTGACGAAGGTGATGCCGCCGATCACCCCGGCCAGCCCGGCCAGCGCGCACCCGCTGCCGAACACCAGCATGAACACGCGCGGCACGTTGTGGCCCAGCGCCTCGGCCATCTCCGGGTGGGTCAGCGCCGCCTGGATGACGAGGCCGATCCGTGTGCGCGTCAGCAAGGCCCACAGCGCCACCAGCATCAGCAGCGCCACGCCCATCATGAACGCCCGCGTCAGGGGAAAGCGCGAGCAGGCCACGACCACGTTGGCCGTGTTCTGGCACAGCTCGGCCGGCGCCTGCCCCAGCACGATGCTCAGTCCCTGCACCGACGACTGCACGATCGTGAACGCCGAGCCTTGCAACTGCGATGGCGGCGCAAACGGCACCGAGGTGCGGCCCCAGATCAGCTGCACCACTTCCAGCAGCACATACGACAGGCCGAACGTGATCAGCAGCTCCGGCACATGGCCGAACTTGTGGACCCGCCGCAGCGCCCCCCGCTCGAACAGCGCCCCCAGTCCGCCCACCAGCAGCGGCGCGAGCACCAGCGCCGGCCAGAAGCCGATGACGCCAGTGAGGGCGTAGCCGAGGTAGGCGCCGACCATGTAGAAGCTGGCATGCGCGAAATTCAGCACGCCCATCATGCTGAAGATCAGCGTCAGGCCCGAGCTGAGCATGAACAGCAGCAGCCCGGAGCTGAAGCCGTTCAGGAGGTTGATGATGAGCTGGTCCACGGCCGTCCCGTCGTCACTGCGTCGTCATGGCTGTCCCGGTGTCGCCCGGGTTCAGCCGGGGCGCTTCATCTGGCAGGACGTCGGCGTGCTGGCCACGTAGGGCTCGTAGGTCGCCACCGGCACCAGCGTGTAGCCCGTCTTCTCCGGGCTGTAGCTGTACTTCTTGTCGGCCTTCTGCCAGCGGGTGATGTAGAGCGTCTGCTGCATCTGGTGGTCGGACTTGCGCATCTCCACCTCGCCGTTGAAGCTCTTGAACTTCAGCCCTTCCAGCGCCGCCGCGACCTTGAGCGGTTCGGTCGATTTCGCCTTGGCCATCGCCTCGCCCAGCGCGGTATAGATGTGGATCACGCTGCCGGTGTAGAAGTCGGCGTCGAACTTCTTCTGGAACTCGTCGCGCCACTTCTCCATCTGGCCGGGGATGTGGTAGTGGTTGTAGGAGACCTGGAAGACGCGGCCGTCGCCTTGGGCACCCAGCGCGGTGGGGGTGCCGGTGACGCCGGTGTAGTAGGTGAAGAACTTGGCCGTCAGACCCGCTTCGTTGGCGGCCTTGAGCAGCAGTGACAGGTCGGAACCCCAGTTGCCGGTGATCACGGTGTCGGCGCCGCTGGCCTTGATCTTGGCGATGTACGGGGCGAAATCGCGCACCTGGGCCAGCGGGTGCAGGTCTTCACCGACGAACTGCACGTCCGGCCGCTTGCGGGCCATGATTTCCTTGGCGTACTTGGCGACCTGGTGGCCGTGGGCGTAGTTCTGGTTGATCAGGAAGACCTTCTGCACGTCCTTCTGGTCCTTCATGAAGCTGGTGAGCGCCTCCATCTTCATGGAGGTGTCGGCGTCCATGCGGAAGTGCCAGTAGCTGCACTTGCTGTTGGTCAGGTCCGGGTCCACTGCCGAGTGGTTCAGGTAGATGACTTCCTTGCCGGGGTTGCGCTCGTTGTGCTTGTTCACGGCGTCGATCAGTGCCGCGGCAGCACCGGAGCCATTGCCCTGCGTCACGTAGCGGATGCCCTGGTCGATGGCCGCCTTCAGCTGCGTCAGCGACTCGGCCGGACTGAGCTTGTTGTCGAAGGGCACGACCTCGAACTTCACGCCGGCCGGATTGGCCGCGCCGCTGAACTTCTCGGCGAAGAAGCGGAAGCTGTTGACCTGGTTCTGGCCAACGGGCGCCATCAGGCCAGTCAGCGGGTCGATCCACGCGATCTTGACTGTCTCGCCCTTCTGGGCAAAGGCAGCCGAGGCACACAGGGTCAGGGCCGCCAGCACGCCGGCTTTGAGGCTGCTGTTCATCTGGATCGTCGTCATGTCGAGGTCTCCTTTGCGTTGCGCCGGTCGTGCGGCGAGGTGCAGCGATGGTGGATCAGTCCCCGACAGCGCAGCGTCAGGGACTTCCACTATCGACTGTCGCTATCGGGACAAGGTGGTCAGGCGCGCGTCACGCCACCGTCGGCAGGACATGGCCCTTGAACTGCTCGCGCAGCTTGAGCTTCTGCAGCTTGCCGGTGGCGGTGTGCGGTAGCTCGTCCACGAAGACGACATCGTCCGGGATCTGCCACTTGGCGATGCGACCGTCATAGAACGCCAGCAGCGCCTCGCGCGTCACCGCCTGCCCCGCCTTGCGCACGACGACCAGCAGCGGGCGCTCGTCCCACTTCGGGTGTGCGCAGGCGATGGCGGCGGCCTCCATCACCGCCGGGTGCGCCATGGCGATGTTCTCCAGGTCGATGGAGCTGATCCACTCGCCGCCTGACTTGATCACGTCCTTGCTGCGGTCGGTGATCTGCATGAAGCCATCGGCGTCGATGCTGGCCACGTCGCCGGTGGGGAACCAGTCCTGTCCGCCCAGCGACTGCAGCGGCGACTCGGTGCGGCCCAGGTAGCCGCTGACCACCCACTGGCCGCGCACCACCAGATCCCCCGTGCTGCGGCCGTCCCAAGGCTGCTCCGTGCCGTCATCGCCGACGATGGCCATGTCGATGCCGTAGATGACGCGGCCTTGCTTTTCCAGCAGGCGGTGCTGGGCGTCGGCGGGCAGGCGCTGGTGCTTGGCCTTGAGCTTGGACAGCGTGCCCAGCGGCGACAGCTCGGTCATGCCCCAGGCGTGGATCACCTCGATGCCGAAGTCGTCCTCCAGCGTGCGCATCATCGATGGCGGGCAGGCCGAACCGCCGATCACCGTGCGTTTCAGGCTCGTCACCTTCAGGTTGTTCGCCTTCATGTAGTTGATCGCCCCGAGCCACACGGTCGGCACCCCGGCGCTGAACGTGACCTGCTCGGACTCGAAGAGATCGTGCAAGGACTTGCCATCCAGGTGCGGCCCCGGAAACACCAGCTTGGCTCCGACCATGGCCGCGCTGTACGGCAAGCCCCAGGCGTTGACATGGAACATCGGCACCACCGGCAGGATCACGTCCGCCGAGGAGCAATCCATCGCATCCGGCATGGCCGAGGCGTAGGCGTGCAGGATGGTCGAGCGGTGGCTGTAGACGGCACCCTTGGGGTTGCCGGTGGTGCCCGAGGTGTAGCAGATGCTCGATGCGGAAAGTTCGTCGAACACGGGCCAGGCGTAGTCACCGCTTTCGGCCTCGACCAGCTCCTCGTAGCACAGCAGGTTCGGCAGGCCGGTCTGCGCAGGCATGTGGGCTCGGTCGGTCATGGCGATGAAGTGCTGCACCGTCGGCAGGTGCGCCGCGAGTCTTTCCACCAGCGGCAGGAAGGTCAGGTCGAAGCACAGCACCTTGTCCGCTGCATCCGCCGCGATCCAGGCGATCTGCTCGGGAAACAGGCGCGGGTTGATGGTGTGGCAGACCAGCTGCGAACCGGAAACGCCGTAGTAGATCTCGAAGTGCCGATAGCCATTCCAGGCGAGTGTGGCCACGCGGTCGCCAGCCTCGCAGCCGAGCCGGGCCAAGGCCTGCGCTACCTTGCGGCTGCGGACTTCGGCGTCCTGGTAGGTGTAGCGGTGCAGGTCGCCTTCGACACGCTTGGAGACGATTTCGGTGTCGGCCGCGTGCCGGGCGGCATGGACGAGCAGCGAGGAAATCATCAGCGGCATCGTCATCATCTGGGCCATCAGGGGGCGGGTGGTCATGTCGTCAAGTCTCCTGAGTCGGTGGTGGAACGCGGGCGAGCATCGCGCCGCATGGGTGGACCAGCATGTCCCTGAAGCGACAGCCGTGCAAGCCGCTGGCTACACTGCCGGCCATGCCTTTCCTCCCCTCCGCGCTGCCCTGGCGCAACCGCTACACCCGGCTCGACGCGCCGTTCGCCCACCGGCAACCTGGCCAGCCGCTGCCCGATCCGCGCTGGGTCGCCACCAGCGACACCGCCGCTGCCGAACTGGGCTGGCCGACCGACTGGTGGCAGCAGGATGGTGCCTTGGCCGCGTTCAGCGGCGGCACACCCTGGCCCGGGATGGATCCCGCCGCCACCGTCTACAGCGGCCACCAGTTCGGCGTCTGGGCGGGGCAGCTCGGCGACGGCCGGGCGCTGCTGCTCGGCGAGGTGGACGGCCCGAACGGCCCGCGCGAGCTGCAGCTCAAGGGCAGCGGCATGACACCCTACTCGCGCCGCGCCGATGGCCGGGCGGTGCTGCGTTCGTCGATCCGCGAGTTCCTGTGCTCGGAAGCGATGCACGCGCTGGGCATTGCGACGACGCGGGCGCTGGCGCTGGTGGCGTCCGACCTGCCGGTGCGCCGCGAGACGGTCGAAACCGCTGCCATCGTGACGCGCACGGCGCCCAGCTTCCTGCGCTTCGGGCATGTCGAGCATTTCTGTCACCATGCCCAGCACGGTGGGCGCGGTGATTTCAGCGCGCTGCAGCGGCTGGTCGACTGCGTGATCGACCACCACTATCCGCACTGCCGCGACGCCGCGCAGCCGGTTGCCGCGCTGCTGGCCGAGATCGCGCACCGCACGGCCGTGATGGTGGCGGGCTGGCAGGCGGTCGGCTTCTGCCACGGCGTGATGAACACGGACAATCTCAGCCTGCTGGGGCTGACCATCGACTACGGGCCGTTCGGGTTTCTCGACGGCTTCGACCCGATGCACATCTGCAACCACTCGGACGACCAGGGCCGCTACGCCTACGCCCGCCAGCCGCAGATCGCGTACTGGAACCTGCACGCGCTGGCGCAGGCGCTGGTGCCGCTGATCGACGGCGGCGAGGGAGACGGCCGTGACGAGCGCGTCAAAGACGTGCTCACCGAGGCCCTCTCGCACTACCCCGACACCTTCGCCCGGCAGCTTGGCCAGCACATGCGCGCCAAGCTGGGTCTGTTGACCGAGCAGCCCGACGACCAGGCCCTCAGCGACGAGCTGCTGCGGCTGATGGCGCGGCACCGGGTCGACTACACGCTGACATGGCGGCTGCTGGGCGAACACCGGATCGGTGTGGTCGGAGCCGCGCAGCCCGAGCCCGTGCGTGACCTGTTCCTCGACGGCGAAGGCTTCGACGCCTGGGTGTTGCGCTACGACGCCCGCCTGCGCACCGAGCACAGCGTCGATGCCGAACGCCAGCCGCGCATGCACGCCGTCAACCCGAAGTTCATCCTGCGCAACCACTTGGCCGAACTGGCCATCCGCCAGGCCGAGGCGGGCGACTACACCGAGGTCCAGCGCCTGCACCGTGTGCTGATCCGCCCCTTCGACGAACAGCCTGAACACGCTGCATATGCCGTCCTGCCCCCTGAATGGGCAGGTTCACTGGAAATTTCGTGTTCGTCCTGAAGACCGGGGCAGCTGCTTCGCTAGACTCGCGCCCACCATGAAAATCATCCTCGACTTCCTGCCCATCGTCCTGTTTTTCCTGACTTTCAACCAGGCCGAGAAACGTCCCGACGAAGCCGCTGCGCTGGCCAATGACTGGTTCGGCTTCATGATGTCCGGCGTGGTCGGGCCCAAGGAAGCGCCTGTGCTGCTGGCCACGGTGGTGGTCATCCTGGCCACCATGCTGCAGGTGGTGTACCTGAAGGTGCGCGGCCAGAAGGTGGACACGATGCTGTGGGTCAGCCTCGGGCTGGTGACGGTCATGGGTGGCGCGACGATCTATTTCCACAACGACACCTTCATCAAGTGGAAGCCCAGCGTGCTGTACTGGGTGATGGCCGCCGCGTTCTGGCTCAGTCCCCTCCTGGCGGGCAAGAACCTGCTGAAGCTGATGATGGGCGAACAGATCGAGCTGCCGGCCTTTGTCTGGCGCAACCTGAACCTGGCCTGGATCGCGTTCTTCAGCTTCATGGGCGTGCTCAACCTGTGGGTGGCCTACACCTACGACACCAGCACCTGGGTCTCCTTCAAGTCCTTCGGTGGCATGGGCCTCATGCTCGTGTTCATGGTCGCTCAAGGTTTCTACCTGACGCGCCACCTAAAGTCCCCCGACAGCGAGTAAGCATGGACGCCATCCCCTCCTTTGGCGTCACCGCCCTCGCCATCGAGCAGGCGCTGCACCAGCATCTGAGTCCCTCGGCGCTGGAGGTCATCGACGAAAGTCATCTCCACGCCGGGCATGCGGGCGCCGCTTCCGGACGGCATTTCCGGGTCCGCATCCACTCGGAACGGTTCACCGGATTGCCCAGAATTGCCCGACATCGGCTTGTGTATGATGCCGTCGCCGAGTTGATCCCCCTGGGTATCCATGCGTTGGCGATTGAATTCCTCACTCTCTAAAAGGTTCCGCACTCCATGAAGAAGCTCTCGTTCGCCGTGTCCGCCGTCGCTCTCGCGGCGGCCCTGCTGCCGGCGCTGGCCTCGGCCCAGAACATCGCCATCGTCAACGGCAAGGCAGTGCCCAAGGCACGCTTCGAGTCGTTCATGACCCAGGTCACCAAGCAAGGCAACCAGCCGCGCACACCGGAGCTGGAGCAGCAGGTCAAGGACGAACTCGTGCTGCGCGAGATCTTCGTGCAGGAAGCCGAAGCGCGTGGCCTGCAGCGCAGCGAGGAATACCGCAGCCAGATGGACGTGGCCCGCCAGAGCCTGCTGATCCGCGAGCTGTTCAACGACTACCAGAAGAAGAACACCGTCTCGGACGCGGAACTCAAGGCCGAGTACGACAAGCTCAAGGGCGCGGGCGGTGCAGGTGGCAACGAATACCGTGCCCGCCACATCCTGGTCGAGAAGGAAGACGAGGCCAAGGCGCTCATCGCCCAGCTCAAGGCCGGCGCCAAGTTCGACGACCTCGCCAAGGCCAACTCCAAGGATCCGGGCTCGGCCCCCAACGGCGGCGATCTGGACTGGGCCGCACCGGGCAACTTCGTCCCCGAGTTTTCGGAAGCCATGACCAAGCTGGAAAAGGGCAAGTTCACCGAAACCGCGGTGAAGAGCCAGTTCGGCTACCACATCATCCAGCTGGATGACACACGCACCGCCAGCTTCCCGAGCCTGGACGAGGTCAAGCCGCAGCTCAGCCAGCGCCTGCAGCAGGCCAAGATGAACAAGTTCCGTGAAGACCTGAAGGCCAAGGCCAAGACCGACTACAAGTTCGGCGCTCAGTAAGCCTGCGCCTTGGTCCACGCTGCGGCCATCACCAGCCCGATCAGCACGGGCTGGTGCAGCATGTAGTACGCCAGCGACCACCGCCCCAGCCGCGCCAGCGGCTGCAGCGAAGCAGGCAATCCGCCCTGCAGCAGCGACGGGCGGTGCCTCAGCACCCACTGCCCCACCCCCACCCCCACCGCCACGACGCCGAACCACGGCAGCAGCGGGACATGGTCCTCGGTGATCGGCTTGCGGGTGGTCAGCCCCAGCCAGTTGCTCCAGCGCGCATCGAACAGCGGATGCGACACGCTCGACGCCACCGCCAGCACCGCCCCCCCCAGCACGATCCAGCCCCACGCGGGCAACCGCACCGGCCGCAGCCCCCGCACGGTCAGCAGCATCACCGCCACCGCGTGCAGCACCCCGAAGCTGATCCAGCTGCGCGGAAACATCAGCGCCGACCCGGCACTCACCAGCAGCGCACAGCCCGCGATGTGCACCCACCGCCGCCAGAAGCGCGAGTCGTCCACCTGCTGCGCCTGCGCCACCGCCTGCGACAGCCCGACGCAGCCCAGAAACAGCGTCACGATGGCCATGCGCTGCAGGGTCCAGAACGGATCGGCATAGAAATTCTGGCGCGGGATCAGGTGGAACTGGTTCAGGTCGAAGGCCAGGTGAAAGCCGGTCATCCAGACCATCGCCAGCCCGCGCAGGGCGTCCAGTCGGTCGAATCGGTCGGGGCGTGCAGGCAGCGTCATGCACGCGACGATAGCGCAACCCTCCTCCCGCTAACATCGTCCGCACCATGCCGCACAATGCCCACGCCCACACCAAATCCGTCCAGCGCCGCACCAGCGAGGAACAGCAGCGCCTGCACCTCGCCATCACCGAACTCTGGGAGCAGCGCCTCACCTTCAACACGGTCCTCGGCCTGAAGGTCGACTCACTCGATCCCGCAGCGCCACGTCTGCGCTTCGAGATGCGCCCGGAACTCGTCGGGCATTTCCTCTATGGACGGCTGCACGGCGGCGTGATCTCGGCCGCACTCGACGCCGTGGGGGGTTTTGCCCTGACCACCGCCATCGGTGAAAAACATCCCGACGAATCGACCGAGCAGGTGATGCACCGCTTCGGGCGCATGGGCACGATCGACCTGCGCATCGACTACCTGCGCCAGGGCATCGGCCAGCACTTCATCGCCAGCGCCGAGGTCACGCGGCTGGGTGGGCGGGTCGGTTCAACCCAGATGCGCCTCCACAATGACGAAGGCTTGCTGATTGCCACCGGGGCTGCAGCCTACATCGTGAGCTGAAACAGACTGGTCACCCATGAAAAACATTTGCATCCTCGGCGCTGGTGCGATCGGCGGTTTCATCGGCACGCGCCTGGCGGCCAGCGGGCAGGCGCAGGTGAGCGCCATCGCCCGTGGTGCCACGCTCGACGCTCTGCGGCACCACGGCTGGCGCTTGCGCCAGGGCGATGCACTGCTGCAGGCACCCGTGGCGGCCGTGTCGGAACACGCCGCCGATCTAGGGGAACAGGATCTCGTCATCCTCGCGGTCAAAGGCCCGGCCCTGTCACAGGTCGCCCGCCAGATCGGGCCGCTGCTGGGCCCTGAAACCGTCGTCCTGCCTGCCATGAACGGCGTGCCATGGTGGTTCCTCGAAGGCCAGCCGGTGCTGGGCGATGCACCGCTGGACAGCGTGGACCCCGGCGGCGCCATCCGCGAGGCCATCCCGCTGCGCCGTGTGCTGGGCTGTGTCGTCCACGCCAGCACCGCCGTGCCCGAGCCAGGTCTGGTCCAGCACCGCATGGGGCAAGGGCTGGTCATCGGCGAACCGCTCGGCGGGCACAGCGCACGCTCGGCGCAGGTGGTGGCGCTGCTGGCGGCGGCGGGATTCGACGTGACGCACTCGGCCAATGTGCGGGCAGACATCTGGTACAAACTCTGGGGCAACCTGACGATGAACCCCATCTCCGCCCTCACCGGCGCCACCATCGACCGCGTGCTGGCCGACCCGCTGACCCGCCAGTTCTGCACCGACGCGATGGCCGAGGCCGCCCGGATCGGCGAGCGCATCGGTTGCCACATCGCACAGCCTCCCGAGGAGCGGCATCTGGTCACGGCCAGGCTGGGCGCGTTCAAGACTTCGATGCTGCAGGATGTGGACGCTGGCCGGCCAATCGAGCTGGACGCGATCGTCACCGCCGTGCGCGAAATCGGCCAGCGTGTCGGACTGCCCACGCCGCAGATTGACGTGCTGCTCGGGCTGACCCGGCTGTTCGGGCGGGTGCATGGTCTCTATCCCGAGGCCATTGCGGCCTCCCCCTGATCCCCCTGCGTTCAGGCGGGCCACATGCCTGATCAACGGGATTTCTGCACACACCGCGAGCCAGTATCCTTGTGTTACTCCTGGGCCTCGCATGCGCATCTCCATTCTCATCAACAACTTCAACTATGGCCGCTACCTGGGTGCGGCCATCGACAGTGCGCTGGCGCAGGAAACCTCGGCTGCGGCACGCGGCATCGAGGTCGAGACCATCGTCTGTGACGACGCCTCCACCGACGATTCGCGGACGGTGATGGCGCGTTACGGCCACCGCATCCAGACCTGGTACGGCCAGGAAAACCGCGGTCAGGCCAGTGCCATGAATGCCGGTCTGGCGATGAGCCAGGGCGAGTGGGTGCTGTTTCTGGACGCCGATGACCTGCTCGATCCGGACGCGCTCGCCACCTGCGCCGCCTGGATGCGGGACGGGGTGGCCAAGATCCAGTTCCCGCTGCGCTGCATCGCCTCGGACGGCGCCTGCATGGGCCGCCAGATCCCCTTCTTGATGCACGAGGGCCGGGTCGACCTGCTCATCGAACGTTTCGGCACCTACGGCGGCCCACCCTCCAGTGGCAATCTCTACCGCCGCAGCGCCATCGACCGCTACTTTCCGCTCGAAGAAGCCGCCTGGCGCCGGGCAGCGGACACCCCGCCGTTCCTGCTGAGCGCGTTCAACGGTCACGTGGTCAGCGCACCGCAGGCTCTGGGCGCCTACCGCATTCACTCCACCGCCAACCGCTCGCGGGGCTGCTTCGGCAACATTCCGACCCGGCATGGCGACGTGCTGCGCATCGAACACCACCGGCGTGCCGCGGCGCTGGCGCTGCTCGCGCGCGTGGATGGCCATGCCGTGCCGCCGCCGCCGCTGCATGCGCCGTGGACCCTGCGCAGCCGCGCACTGTCACTGCGCACCGAACCTGACCGCCATCCCTATCCGAACGACACGCCCACGTCCCTGCTGCGAATGCAAGCGGCATCGCTGGCGGCCTGTCCAGGCTACACCTGGGCCGAGCGGCGGGTCGCCCAGCTCTGGCTCGCAGTGGTGCTGCTGGTGCCAACGGCCTGGGCCACGCGCATGGCCATGACCAACACCTCCGGTCGGTTGCGCCGCTGGTTCCGCGCACTGCGCACCCACCTGACCTGAGCCATTCCGAGCCGATTGCGCCGACCCGATGCCTGTCACCACCTCTTCGTCACCGATCGGGCTGGGTGCCCGCATGCGCTACCTCGCCCGCCGGGTCGCACGGATCCGCCGACCGGACCTGCTGCTCGCACGGCAGCTGGGGATGTGGTTGTCGGATCGACGCTACCTGGCGATCGGCTACCGGCTCTACTTCGGCGTCTGGCCCGACTACGACCGGCCGCGCACCTTCAACGAGCACGTCCACGCCTACATGCTGCGCTGCCGCTCGCCGCTGCTGCACGTCGCCGCCGACAAGGCGCTCACCCGCGAGCATGTGGCACGCACGGTCGGACCACGGTACCTGGTGCCCGCGCTCGGACTGTGGACCCACGCGGCGGCAGTGCCGCTGGAGACGCTGCCGCGTCCCTGCGTGCTCAAGCCGACAGTCGGCAGCGGCCAGGTGCTGTTCCTGCGGCCAGGCGAGGACACCGACGCAGCCCAGCTGCGCCTGACCTTGCAACGCTGGCTGGACAGCGAGTACGGGCGCATGAACCGCGAGTGGTGCTATGACCGTCTGCGTGGCAAGGTCATCGCCGAAACGCTGCTGGTCGATGAGCGCGGCAGTGTGCCGGCGGACTACAAGCTGTACGTGGTCGGTGGCGCGGTGCGCTTCATCCAGGTGGACCGGGGCCGCTTCTGCCGCCACACACGCAACCTCTATGACACCGATTGGCAGCTGCTGCCGGTGCGCCTGACCCTGCCCAACCACGCACCCGACCCGCGCCCCGCACCGCTGGCCGAGATGATCGAGATCACGCGGCGACTGGCGCAGGACTTCGAGTTCCTGCGGGTGGACTGCTATGTGGTGAACGACCGGGTCTATGTGGGTGAGCTGACCAACTACCCTGGCGCGGGCTTCGAGCGGTTCATTCCGCAGAGCTTCGCGGTCGAACTTGGCGGGCACTGGCGCCGCAAGGTCTCACCGCTGTGACGAGGCGGGGCGGGCGAACTCCGCTTCGACCCAGGCGAGCGCCGACGCCCCGTTGAGCTTGAAGCCCGGCGACACCTTGACCGCCGCCAGCTCGCCCCCGTCCGCATCGAAAGCCCGCAGCGTCGCGCTCGGCTCGATGTCGTCCGGCACGATGTCCAGCGTCACCAGCACCCGGCCGTTGTCTGTCGAGACGTAGGCGCTCTTGTGCAGCATCGCGTGGAGCTGCTGCTCGTGGCGGCGCAGCACCTCGGAGGCGGTCTTCACCCAGGTGTTGAACGCCGCCATGTCCAGTGGCTTGGGGTTCTTCTTGTCGCGGCCCATGGTCCACGGGGCGACGAGCGCGGGTTCGGATTCGCCGTGGCGCGTCATCGACACCGCCCAGCCCTCGTCGCCTTCGTTCTTGATGACCTTGGCGGTCCAGATCTCGTCGCGCCACAGGCGCGGGGACTGGACTGGCGCAAAGGGATCGACTTCTTCGGCATCCGGCACTGCGGTCATGCTCAGATCCTCTCCGACACCCAACCGCGCACGCTCGCCAGCGCACCGGCCAGCTTGCTCGCATCGGTGCCGCCGGCCATCGCCATGTCCGGCTTGCCACCGCCCTTGCCGCCGACCTGCTGCGCGACGAAGTTGACCAGCTCGCCGGCCTTGACCTTGCCCGTCGAGTCGGCCGTGACCCCTGCCGCGATCTGCACCTTCGCGCCATCGACCGCTGCCAGCACGATCGCCGCCGTCTTCAGCTTGTTCTTGAGCTGGTCCATCGTCGTGCGCAGCGTGGCCGCGTCCGCCCCTTCCAGGACAGCGGCCAGCACCTTCAGCCCGTTCAGGTCGATCGCCTGTGCCACCAGCGCGTCCCCCTGGTTCGACGCCAGCCTGCCCTTCAGCGCGATGACTTCCTTCTCCAGCGCCCGCAGTTGGTCCTGCAGGCTGCCGATGCGGTGGGCGATCTCGGCCGGCGCGGCCTTGAGCGCACCCGCCACACTGTTCACCGTGGCTTCCAGCGACTGCAGATACGCCAGCGCGCCGTCGCCCGTCACCGCCTCGACTCGGCGAATACCCGCCGCGACACCCGACTCGGCCACGATCTTGAACACGCCGATGTCGCCCGTGCGCCGAACGTGGACACCACCGCAGAGTTCCTTGCTGGAGCCGATCGTCTGCACGCGCACGGTCTCGCCGTACTTCTCGCCGAACAGCATCATCGCGCCGGACTTCTGCGCATCGTCGAGCGCCATCACCTCGGCGTTCGCGGCGGCGTTGGCGAGGATCTCGGCGTTGACAAGGGCCTCGACTTGCCGGATTTCCGCGTCGGTCATGGGCGCGTTGTGCGCGAAGTCGAAGCGGGTGCGGTCGGCCGTGACCTGCGAACCCTTCTGCTGGACGTGGGCGCCGAGCACTTCGCGCAGCGCCTTGTGCATCAGGTGCGTCGCGCTGTGGTTGCGCACGATCTTCACGCGCAGTTCGGCGTCCACCTTGGCCGCGAACGTGTCGCCGACCTTGACCGAACCTTCGGCAATGCGGCCGTGGTGGCCGAACACGTCGGCTTGAATCTTGAACGTGTCCTCGACAACCACGCGGGTCGTGCCGTTGCGCAGCTCGCCTGTGTCGCCCGCCTGCCCACCGCTTTCGGCGTAGAACGGGGTGTGATCGAGCACGATCACGGCGTCATCGCCGGCGTTCGCCTGCTCGACCTGGCTGCCGTCCACATAGACCGCAACGACCTTCGAGGTCTCGCAGGCGAGGTGCTCATAGCCGTGGAACGCGGTCGGCACGCCGCTGTACGACAGGCCGGCCGCCATCTTGAACTTGCCGGCGGCGCGGGCCTGGTCGCGCTGGCGGTTCATCGCCGCCTCGAAACCGGCCTGATCGACCGTCACGCCACGCTCGCGGCACACGTCGGCGGTCAGGTCCACCGGGAAGCCGTAGGTATCGTGCAGCTTGAACGCGGTGTCACCGTCGATCTGCCTGGTGCCCGATGCCTCGACCGCTGCCAGCGCACCGTCCAGAATTTCCATGCCGTTGGCGATGGTCTGGAAGAAGCGTTCTTCCTCCTGCTTCAGCACGCTGAAGATGCGGTCGGCGTTACTCCGCAGTTCCGGGTAGGCGTCGCCCATCTGCACGGCCAGCGGATGCACCAGCGTGTGGAAGAACGGTGCGCGGGCGCCCAGCTTGTAGCCGTGGCGGATGGCGCGGCGGGCGATGCGGCGCAGCACGAAGCCCCGACCGGCGTTGCCCGGGATCACGCCATCGGCCACCGTGAACGCGCAGGCGCGGATGTGGTCGGCGATGACCTTCAGGCTCGGGCTGGTCGCGTCGCAGCCAGCACCGCCATCGGTCACGCCGGCCGCGAAGTCCACCGCGTTCTTGGCCGCGGCCAGCAGCGCCACGAACAGGTCGATCTCGTAGTTCGCGTGGACGTGCTGCAGCACCGCCGTGATCCGCTCCAGACCCATGCCGGTGTCCACCGACGGCTTGGGCAGCTTGTGCATCACGCCGTCTTCGGTGCGGTTGAACTGCATGAAGACGTTGTTCCAGATCTCGATGTAGCGGTCGCCGTCCTCGTCCGGGCTGCCCGGAGGACCACCGGCCACGTCCGGGCCGTGGTCGTAGAAGATCTCGGTGCAGGGGCCGCAGGGGCCCGTGTCGCCCATCATCCAGAAATTGTCGGACAGGTAACGCCCGCCCTTGTTGTCCCCGATGCGCACGATGCGCTCAGCCGGGACACCGACCACCTTGTTCCAGATCTCGTAAGCCTCGTCGTCCTCGGAGTACACCGTGACCCAGAGCTTGTCCTTGGGCAGCCCGAACCGCTCGGTCAGCAGCTCCCAGGCGTACTGGATCGCGTCGTGCTTGAAGTAGTCGCCGAAGCTGAAGTTGCCCAGCATCTCGAAGAACGTGTGGTGGCGCGCGGTGTAGCCCACGTTGTCGAGGTCGTTGTGCTTGCCGCCGGCGCGGATGCACTTCTGGCTGGTGGTGGCGCGGCTGTACGGGCGCTTGTCGAAGCCCAGGAACACGTCCTTGAACTGGTTCATGCCCGCATTGGTGAACAGCAGCGTCGGGTCGTCCCCCGGCACGACCGGCGACGAGGCCACGATCTGGTGCCCCTTGGACTCGAAGAAGTTCAGGAAGGTGGCGCGAATCTCTGAGGCTTTCATTCCGGTGCTTTCGACGCTAGATGGCGCTAAGTTGGCTCTAAGTGCTTGGTGCAGCAAAGCTTTCGATTATAGAAGTGTGGGCGTGCGCTGTCCGGGGAACGCGAACAGCCGCTCGCCTGCGCGGCGCGCCTATCCCCAATGTTACGGAACACTGCGTGGACAGTGTCGCAGACGCCTCTTACAGTGCTTCCATGCCGGCCGTGCCATGGTGTTCACACCATCGGTGTATTGCGGGCAAACCGAGGAAACTCACCATGGCCACGACCAACACCCCTGGACTCTCCACCATCGAATCCCTGCTGCTGGCCGCGATGGAACGCGGCGACACCCGCATGGAAACTGGCCGAAAAATCATCACCTTCCGCGAAGGCATGGCCGAAGAAGGGATTCGCGCACTGCGTTCCCGCAGCATTGACGTGGCCGATGCGCGGGAATTCCGCGACCAGGCAGTCGATGAAATGGACGTGGCCAGCGCCGAAGCCCTGGTATTTCCGGAAATCGGTGTCGCACTGGCCAGCGATGCCACCATGGCCGAGCACGGTCTGAACGACGATGCGGTCCGCTCGGCAGATGCGTCGATTCTCGCCATCGAGCCAGAGCAGTTTTTCTTTGCGTCGAACAGCGAATTCCTGCGGGGATTTTCCAGTGCCGTCCACGCCATCATCCAGGACATTGGTCAGCCGCCGCCTGCGCCACCCGAGGAGCAACCCGAAGCCGAGGTGCTTGGCGCGACCTGGGGCCTGATCCGCTGCAGGGTGCTGCCGAGCCTGTATTCCGGCGCGGGCATCAAGATCGCGGTGCTGGACACCGGCATCGACACCGGCCACCCTGCGTTCGCCGGCCGCATCGCCGCCACCGCCACGTTCGTCGGTCAGCCCGTCCAGGACCTGAACGGCCACGGCACCCACTGCGCCGGCACGGCTGCAGGCCCGAAAGCCCCGGCCGGCAGCATCCCCCGCTACGGCATCGGTCACCTGGCGCGGCTGTACATCGGCAAGGTGCTGACCAACGCCGGCTCGGGCACGACCGCGTCGGTGCTGGGCGGCATGAACTGGGCCATCGCGAACCGGTGCGAAGTGATCTCGATGTCGCTGGGCGGCGCGATGCCGGTGCAGGCGTCCTACACCAATGCCGGGGCGGCGGCACTCCGGGCGGGCTGCCTGATCGTGGCCGCAGCGGGCAACGATGCCGGGCCCACGGGCGCGCCGGCAAACTCGCCCACGATCCTGTCGGTCGCGTCGCTGGACCCGAGCCTGGCGCCATCGTCGTTCTCGAACTTCGGCAAGATCGAGATTGCTGCACCCGGCCGCGATGTCTACTCGGCCTGGCCCCGCCCGACGCTCTACCGCACGATCAGCGGCACCAGCATGGCGACGCCGCATGTGGCCGGTTGCGCGGCACTGTGGGCGCAGTCGAACGCCGGTCTGCGCGGTCAGGCATTGTGGAACCGGCTGCAGGCGACCGCGCTGGCACGGCCCTATCCAGCTACTCGCGTCGGTCGTGGACTGGTCCAGGCCCCGTGATGCATGCCCCCATTGTGCGAATGCTGGCGTCTGGGCTAGTCTCAGACCATGATGCAACACCAACCTGTCCTGTCCTGCATCGTCACGGTCGGTGACGAGCGCCCGATCGACGACATCGCCCGGGATCTGGCGCAGGCCGGTCTTGCCATCGGAGAAACGATGCGCGAGATCGGCTGCATCACCGGCAGCGCAGCGCCTGCGGCACTGGCGGCGATGCGCGGTGTCCACGGTGTGCTGGACGTGAGCGAAGACCTGCCGATCCAGTTGCCCCCGCAGGACGGCTCACCCACCTGAGCACGGATCTGCCATCTGCCAGCTCTGCTGGACCAAGGCGTGGTGATCGAAATCGCAGTCGTTCTTTCAAGACTCCCGGCTTGCCGGGGGGCTCTGGTTTGTGTTTTGTGTCGTGGGTGCGCTGTACAACAATGCCTATCCGTTAGTATCTTATTTTACCTTCCAGGGACTGCTCCAGATCGCCCAGCAGATCCTCCACCGCCTCCAGCCCGATGCACAGCCGTACCAGCGTTCCCCGGTACGGTGTCGCCAGCGCCCGCATCGCCTTGGGCTGGTACGGCACCGCCAGACTCACCGGCCCGCCCCACGACCAGCCGATGCGGAACAGCCGCAACGCATCGACGAACGCATCCACCTGCGCCGCGCTGCACTGCGGATCGAACTCGACCGTGACCAGCCCGGCCGCCGCCGAACACAGCCCCGCCCAGTGCGCATGGCCCGGCGAATCGGGCAGCGCCGGGTGCAGCACACGCACGAACTCGGCCCGCCCCTGGCACCACGCGGCGATGCGCCGACCCGCCGCGTCCTGCGCCGCGTAGCGCAGCGCCAGCGATGGCAGGCCACGCAGCAGCGCCTCGACATCGTTGGCGCCGACGCCCAGCCCGAGCCGGCTGTGGCACCACGCCAGCCGGCGGTACAGCCCATCGTCCCGGCACGCGACCGAGCCCATCAGCACGTCCGCACCGCCGGATGGATACTTGGTCAGCGCATGCACCGTCACGTCCACCGCAAGCCCATCGCCGAGATCGAAGGCGTTGAACGCGATCCCGGCGCCCCAGGTGTTGTCGAGCGCGACCACCGCCTGCGGCGCGTGCGCCCTCACCTCGCGCACCAGCCGGCGCAGGTCCGGGAACTCCAGCGTCACCGACCCCGGTGCCTCCAGCCAGACCAGCTTCGTCTGCGGCGTCAGCGCGACCACCAGCGAGGACGGGTCCATCGGGTCGTACAGCCGGTGTGCGATGCCCCACTGCTGCAGCTCGTGACTGGCGAAGCTGCGGCTCGGCCCATACACGTTGTCGGGCAGCAGCACCTCGTCACCCGCCGACAGCAGCGCCATGTCCACCAGCGTGATCGCCGACAGCCCGCTCGGCACCAGCAGCACATGCTTCGCGCCTTCGAGCGTGGCGAGCCGGGCTTCGAGCGTGAACGTGGTCGGCGTGCCGTGCAGGCCGTAGGTGTAGCCGCTCTTGTCGTCCCAGCGCCGCTCGCGCAAGGCCGCGACACTCGGAAAGAACACCGACGACGCCTTGAACACCCCCGGCGGCAGCGCGTCAAACTCGGCCGGTGCGGTGTACGGGTGGTGGATCAGGTCCGTCGTCAGCCGGTCACTCACAGCAGTTCACCCACCAGGTCATGGCCCGAGGTGCCGACGATGCGCACCCGCGCGAAGTCGCCGACCTTCATCGTCTTCGACGCCTTGGTCGGCGGCAGGATCTTCACCGTACCGTCGATCTCGGGCGCGTCGGCATACGTGCGCGCCACGCCACCCTTCTTGCCCATCGACGGGGCGCTGTCGACCAGCACCTGCATGGCCGAGCCGATGCGGCGCTGCAGCTTGGCGGTCGAGACGGCTTCGGCGACGGCCATGAAACGGGCGCGGCGCTCCTCGCGCACGGCATCCGGCAGCGCACCGTCCAGCGCATTGGCCGGCGCGCCCTCGACCGGCGAGTAGGCGAAGCAGCCGGCGCGGTCGATCTGCGCTTCCTTCAGGAAGTCGAGCAGGTACTCGAACTCGGCTTCGGTCTCGCCCGGAAAGCCGGCGATGAAGGTCGAGCGCACCACGATGTCGGGGCACGCCTCGCGCCACTTCAGCAGGCGCTCCAGATTGCGCTCGCCGCTGGCGGGCCGCTTCATGCGCTTGAGCACGTCCGGGTGCGCGTGCTGGAACGGCACGTCCAGGTAGGGCAGCACCAGCCCCTCGGCCATCAGCGGCAGGATCTCGTCGACGTGCGGGTACGGGTAGACGTAGTGCAGGCGGACCCAGGCCCCGTGCTGCTTGGCCAGCTCGCCGAGCTGCGCCACGAGGTCCAGCATCTTGGTCTTGACCGGCTTGCCATCCCAGAACCCGGTGCGGTACTTGACATCGACGCCGTAGGCGGAGGTGTCCTGGCTGATGACGAGCAGCTCCTTCACGCCGCCCTCGAACAGCGCCCGCGCCTCGTTCAGCACATCGCCGATCGGCCGCGAGACGAGGTCGCCGCGCATCGACGGGATGATGCAGAACGAGCAGCGGTGGTTGCAGCCCTCGCTGATCTTCAGGTAGGCGTAGTGCTTCGGGGTCAGCTTGATGCCAGCGGCGGGCACGAGGTCGATGAATGGGTCGTGCGGCTTGGGGACGTGCAGGTGGACGGCGTCCATCACCTCCTGCGTGGCGTGCGGCCCCGTGACGGCGAGCACGCTGGGGTGCATCTGGCGCACGAGGTTGCCGCCACCGTCGCCGGTGCGGTTGCCCAGGCAGCCGGTGACGATGACCTTGCCGTTTTCGGCCAGCGCCTCGCCGATGGTGTCCAGGCTTTCCCGGACCGCATCGTCGATGAAACCGCAGGTGTTGACGATCACCAGGTCAGCGCCCTGGAAGGTCTTGCTGGTGGCGTAGCCCTCGGCGCTGAGCTGGGTCAGGATCAGTTCGGAATCCGTCAGCGCCTTCGGACAGCCGAGGCTCACGAACCCGATGCGCGGGGCGTTCATGGTGTTCAATTCGTTCATGGGTGTGCATTGTGCCTACGGCGCAGCGCCTCGTAGAGCTGTGCAGGCCCGAGCAGGATGTCGCGCAGCCCCGCCCTCACCCGCTCGGAACCGAGCGCCTGCGTGCTCATCGTGGTGTGGGCGTCCAGCGCGTCCATGATGGCGTGCAGCAGCGCATCGTTCAGGTCCGGCGAGTTGGCGAACTGCTCCTTGGTGTTGCTGGCGGCCTGGCGCAGCAGCGTCTCGTTCTCCAGCAGCTTGCCTCGGAGCACGCCGTTGACGTAGACGAGCTGGTCGCCGTCGGTCAGCGCGCCCTCGAACAGGCCGTTCACCTTCTGGATGATCTCGTCCAGGTAGGTCTTGTCCTTTTCCTGCACCGCCCCGCTGCCCAGCGCGTCGATGGACGCCAGCGGGTAGCGGCCATCCGCCTGCAGCCCCATGGCCTGCCGACCGTGGTGCTTCAGGGTGTGGTGGGTCAGCACCACCTTGCTGAGGTCCACCGTGTCGCGCTCCCTGCCGAACTCCAGCAACGGGATGAGCCGCTTGAAGAACAGGAACCGCTTTTCGATGTCGGTGTTGCCGTAATCGAAGATCTGGCTCAGGAAGGCGTACAGCCGCACGAAGGCGCCCATGTCGTTCTTGAACAGCGCCAGCGCATCGAGCGTGTCCTTGGCCTGCGCCGCCGCCGCGGCCTTGTAGCGCCGCAGCAGGCGGTCGGCCACCGGGGCGATGGCCGCGTCGAGCTGCTTCTGCGTGCCGTGCGGGTCCAGGTCCACCTTGGCGACCCGGTCCACCTCGACATCATCGTAGTGGCCAGCGGCGTCGAGCTTCGCCCGCAGGTCGTAGACGAGGTCCGGGTCGGTGGTGGCGTCCAGCTCGGCCGTCTGGTAGTAGGTCTTGAACGCCTTGAGGATCTCGGCCGGCTCGTTGACGAAGTCGAGGATGTAGGTCGTGTCCTTGCCTGGGTGCGAGCGGTTCAGCCGGGACAGCGTCTGCACCGCCTGGATGCCGCCGAGCACCTTGTCGATGTACATGCCGCACAGCAGCGGCTGGTCAAACCCGGTCTGGAACTTGTTGGCCACCAGCAGCAGATGGAACTCAGGCGCGGCGAAGGCGTCGCGGATGTCGCGCCCCTTGAGGCCCGGGTTCAGCTCCTTCGACGCCTCGGTGACGGCATCCGGGTAGCTGTCCGGGTCGTCCACCTCGCCCGAGAACGCGGTCAGCACGCCCAGCGGGTAGTGCTGGCGGCTGATGTAGGCGCGGATGGCCTTCTGCCAGCGCACCGCCTCCTTGCGTGACCCCACCACCACCATCGCCTTGGCCCGCCCCTGCAGCAGCGGCTGGACGTTCTCGCGGTAGTGCTCGACGACGACCTGCACCTTCTGGGCGATGTTGTACGGGTGCAGCCGGACCCACTGCATGATCCCTTTCATCGCCGCGCTGCGCTCCACCTGCGCCTCGTCGTAACTCTTGCCGTCGTGGGCGAGCTTGAAGGCGAGCTGGTAGCTGGTGTAGTGCTTCAGCACGTCGAGGATGAAGCCTTCCTCGATGGCCTGGCGCATGGAGTAGACGTGGAACGGCTGCGGCAGACCGTCCGCGCCCTTGCGGCCGAACAGCTCCAGCGTCTTGGCCTTGGGTGTGGCGGTGAAGGCCACGTAGGTCAGCCCGCTGTCCCCGGCGCGGGCGGCCATGTGGGCGGCGGCGATGTCGTTGGCGTCCACGGTACCGCCGTCCTGCAGGTCCGCCCACTCCTCGGCCGACAGCAGCGTCTTGAGCTTGGCCGCCGCCTCGCCCGTCTGCGAGCTGTGCGCCTCGTCGGCGATCACGGCGAAACGCTTGCCCTCGGTGGCCGCGAGTTCCTGCACCGCCTTCAAGGCGAAGGGGAAGGTCTGGATGGTGCAGACGATGATCTTCTTGCCGTCCTTCAGCGCCTGCGAGAGCTGGGCGCTCTTGGCGCCGTTGTCGTTCGTGATGCGCGCCACGACGCCCGCGTTGCGCTCGAAGTCGAACAGGGCTTCCTGCAACTGCACGTCCAGCACGTTGCGGTCGCTCACCACCAGCACGCTGTCGAACAGCTTGCGGTGCGCGGCGTCGTGCAGGTCCGCGAGGAAGTGGGCGGTCCAGGCGATGGAGTTGGTCTTGCCGGAGCCGGCCGAGTGCTGGACCAGGTAGCGCTGCCCCGGCCCCTGCGCCAGCACGTCGGCCACGAGCTGGCGCGTGGCGTCGAGCTGGTGGTAGCGCGGGAAGACCACGCTCTTGAGCTGCTTCTTGTCGTCGCGTTTGCCGATCAGGTAGCGGTGCAGGATGTCGAGCCAGCTCTCCCGCGCCCAGACCTCTTCCCACAGGTAGGCGGTGGCGAAGCCCGCGGGATTGGGCGCGTTGCCGGCGCCGCCGTCGTGGCCGCGGTTGAACGGCAGGAACACCGTGGCCGGGCCCGCCAGCCGGGTCGCCATCATCACTTCGGACTGGCTGACCGCGAAATGCACGAGTGCGCCGCCCGGGAAGCCCAGCAGCGGCTCCAGCACGCCGCCCTTCGGCTGCGGGTGGCGGTCGAAGCGGTACTGGTCCACCGCGTCGTGGACGGATTGCGTGAAGTTGGATTTCAGCTCCACCGTGGCCACCGCGAGGCCGTTGAGGAAGAGCACCAGGTCCAGCTCGGCCTGCGGGTTGTTGGGCGAGTGCGTGACCTGGCGCACCACGCGCAGGCGGTTGGCCTCGTAGTGGGCCCGCGTCGTCGCATTCAGCGCCAGCGCCGGCTTGAACTGGGCCAGCCTCAGCGGCTCGCGCAGGCCCAGCATCTCCACGCCCCGGCGCAGCACGTCCAGCGTGCCGCGCTCGTTCAGGCTCTTGCGCACCCGCTCGGCCAGCACTTTGGGCAGTGCGGTGCCGTGGGTCTTGGTCAGGCGGGTCCAGGCGTCGGGCTGGGTGGCTTCGATCCAGGCGAGCAGGTCGGGCGGGAACAGGCCGTGGGTGCGGTCGAACTGCGCGGCGTCGTTCTCGGCGTACAGCCAGCCTTGTTCGGCGAGGCGGGCGCAGATCTCGGTTTCGAAATGGATCTCGGTGTGCAGGCCGGCCATTTGTATTTCCCCCTGAAGTTCTGTTTTATGCCGCTTGGCGCACGTCGATCTTGCCGGTGACGGCGGCGGAAATCAGCGCGCTGCGGCGCTCTTGCAGCAGTGCTATCGCGGATTCAGCTTCTTTAACGAGCGAGTCGAGCCACCCGACTCGCTCAAATAAGCCGGCCAAGATTTGATCCTGCTCTTCAACAGGTGGAACGGGTATAGGAACCGTTGCAAGGGTCGTCATATTCAGGCCATCCATCGTCGACCCTTTGGCCTCAAAGTTGAGATGTTCCTGATGCGTCTCGCACATAAGAATCCGTTGCAGGAATCTCGGACGGATCTGACTTCCGCATCGATAGCGGACCAAACGAGGGTTAATGATTCCAGGCTCAGCATTCGGCGGGACCACTGCAACTTTTCCGATGGTTCCCATCACGCTGACCAGTACGTCACCCTCAAAGACGGTGTACCGACGCATTTCCTCGTACTTTTCTTCGGAGATGTAGTAGTCACCGACGGTGAAGTCATCAGGAATGACCTGCTGTTGGCCGTAGACGCGATACCCGGATGTCGTATACATGCTCTTGGTGAGTGAGGCTCCGTAAGGCCCCGCCACGCTTTCGACCACCAAGTGTTTTAGCGGCACAACTCGCCAATGCTCCGGCACCTCCCCCAGCCACTCCACCCCCGAATCCTTCATCGGCACCCGCGGATCCAGCCCCTTCGTCACGGCATGGGAGATGACCGCCTGACGCTTTTCCTTGAGGAGGTCGATCAGGGTGCGTTGTTCGGTGATGAGGGCGTCGAGCTTGGTGGTTTCGTGGTCGAGGAATCTATTAACTAGGCAATAAATTACAGTACAATGGATTGATGAACAAGACTGACGCCCGCCAACTCTCTGAAGACAGCCTGCAATTGCTGAGATCGCAGGCGCACCGCCTGCGGCTGCAGGGGCGAACATGGGGAGAGATTGCCTCGATCGCAGGGGTCAGCCTGAGTACGATGATGGTCTGGGCGCGGCGATATCGGCTGGGTACTGCCGAGTTTTCCGCA
>JAAFKB010000028.1 GCA_013299055.1 Sphaerotilus sp. | reverse complement strand
CCGGCAGCGTGCGCAGCGCCGGCAGCGCCACCGCCAGCTCGGCCGCGCACGCCTGCCGTGCCCCCGCGTGTTCGATCGCCTCGACCACCTGGCGCAGGCGGCTGACAAAGTGCCGCCGGTCGCTCGGCCCACCCGAAAACGCGAGGTAGCGCGTCCAGGCCTGCTCCAGTTCGACACCGTCGAGCAGCGCGCGCAGGAAAGCGAAGTGGTGGCGCCCGAGGTGGCCCGCGTGTTCGTGCAGCAGCCGGGTCTGTGTGCCGCGTGGACGGCCGCGCGGGCGGTCTGGCGTCACGGTCACCCAGCGAGGGACTCGACCTCGAAGCCCACGATGTTGCGATCGACTCGGCTGAACTCCACGCCGATCAGGTGGATCGGCTCACCCCGGCCGCGGTACTTGTCCGCATAGCCCCGGTCGCGGATCTGCGCGAGGGCCTTGCCCTGTGGCACGAGTTCCACCACCTTGAACTCGAACAGGAACACCTGTTCTTGCTGGACCAAAGTCAGATCGATGCGCCCTTGGTTGGTCGCATCCTCGACCCGCAGGTCCAGCCCCAGCCCGGCCAGGTGGCTGTAGAACACACTGGCGTAGTGGCCCTCGAAGCCTGCAAGCGGGTTCTTGCGGTACCAGTCACTCGGGATGCTGGCGAACAGCGCCCGCAGCGTCGTTTCCATGGCGATCCAGTCCCGCTCGCGCAGCGCCTTGAGCAGTGACTGCCGGCTGAGCGAAGCGGCTCGCCCCTGTACGCCATAACCGGGCAGTAGCACCCGGTTGAGGCTCATCTCCACTTCCCGGTTCGGGTAGCCCAGCGTGTAGATCAGCTCCCGCGTCTCGGTCTCTTCGACGGCATGCACGCTCAGGTAGCCAGCCTGGAACAGCAGGGCCACCGCGCCGATCTGCTCCACCTCGAAGCTCAGCAGCTCCATCTCGTCGGCCTTCAACTGCGCCAGATCGGGCGTGAACCAGGACTGCTCGGCCAGCAGCTTGACCAGGAAGGTGGGCGTGCCCGTGTCGAACCAGTGGGCCTTGAACTGTCGGCTGTCGAACAGCAGCAGCACATCGAACGGGTTGTAGATGCCCACACCGCGCCAGTTGTAGCCGTTGTACCAGCGCCGGATCTCCTCGCGGTCCAGCCCCGGCAGCTCCGGCGCGAAGACGGTGTCGATGTCCTCGTCGGTGTAGCCGCACAGCGCGCTCCAGCGCGGGTCCAGCGTGATGTCGACCAACTGGTTCAGACCCGAGAACAGGCTGACCTTGCTGAACTTCGATACACCGGTCAGGAAGACGAACTTCAGGTGCTCGTCGACGTACTTCAGGCTCTCGTACAGCGCCTTGACGCCCTCGCGCATCTGGGCGGCCAGGGTGCGGTCATGGAGATGATCAAGGACGGGCTTGTCATGTTCGTCAACCAGCACGACCACGGTGGCGCCATGGCGCTCGCGCGTGCGCTGGATCAGCTCACTGAACCGGCCGGAAACGCTCTGGTGCTGGCACTGCACACCCAGACGCTTTTCGTTCTCGTCCAGGATCTCGAAGATGCGCTGCTCCAGGCGTTCCGGGCTCCCCAGCCCGCCGCCAGCAAAACTGATGCGGACGACCGGATGGCGCTGCGACCAGTCCCAGCGCGTTTCGGCGGCCAGCCCCTCGAACAGCGCGCGGTGGCCCTCGAACAGTTCCTTGAACGTGTCCACCAGCAGGCTCTTGCCGAAGCGCCGGGGACGGCTGAGGAAGAAGTACGAACCCGACTCGATCAGGTCGATCGCCATGCCCGACTTGTCCACGTAGTAGCAGTCCTGGTCGCGCAACTTGGCCAGGGTCTGGATGCCGACGGGCAGCTTCTTGCGGGGCAGTGCGGGAGCGGCGGGGCTCATGGGGCAAGTGTAGTGGGGGCGGTCGGCAGGTGAGACGGCGTCGGGCCGCAAAGGCGTGCCGGGCGGCGATCACGCCGGCACAGTCGGGGCCGTGCCGCCTCTGCAGGGCGCAAAAAGTACCCCCATCAATCTTTTACTTGTGCAAGCGCAGCACACCTTCCCAGGTGCGCTCGGGTCACGCCTCAGGCAAAAACTCCGCCGACAGCACCTGCTCCATCGACCACGGGCAATCTTCCGGGAAGTTGTCCAGCCCCGTTTCATCGACTGCCTTGGTCACCGCATCAGACCATGTCCCTGCCAACCAGTCGGTATCGCGCAGCGATGCCTTGAGGCTGGGGGTCTGACGCATCGCCGCCGCAATGGCCTTGCGTTGCTCCTTGATCGTGCGACTCCAACTGCTGCCGCGGCGGCCGGGTTGGCACTGCCACTTCAGCAGGTGCGCCAACAGCACTGCCATGCGGCTCGCCAGTTCGCGCTTTTCGCTCTTGCCCACGTCCTCGATCTCCTCGGCGATGTGCTCGATGTCGAGCGCCGAGAGCTGACCCGAGCGCAACAGCGCGGCCTGCTCCATCGCCCAGGCCACCACGTCCTTCTCGTACGGCGTTCCCATTCGGGCCTCCTTCTGTCAGTCCAGGCGCTCATTGTCTGCCATCGTTCAGGGCTGCACACATGCCGTACCTCCTGGCCTCCAACGCCAGCATGCGGCCGACCCGCCGGTTCAAGCAGTCGTCGAGATCAGCCTGCGCTGCGCAGGACGCCGGAGAAGAACCGGGACAGGCCATCGCAGGCGTCGAGCGGCAGCACGTGGGCGACGTACTGGTCGGGCCGTACCACCACCACACATCCGGTCTCGCGCTGGATGCCGCGCATGTCGAAGATGTCGCCGACGCCCTTGTGATCGACGCAGAAGACCTTCTCGTGGTCCTGCAAGCCCAGTCTGCCCGTCTTCGGTTTCAGCAGCGACGGCATGTTCTCGCAGGCCAACTGCTCGAAAGTCTGCTGAAACACGGCGCGGACGTCGATCACCGCGTCGATGTCCTCGCCCGGCCGCGTGTGCCGCAGCACGGGCGAGTCCGGGTGCGTCTCCAGCCACTCGGCGAGACGGTGCATGGCCGAACCCGGCATGGCGCTGTCGCCCCGGCCGGCGAAGGCGTACAGGCGCCAGCGCGCGTCGGCTTCGGCCACGTGACCGAGCTGCATCTGCATCACGTCAGCCAGCCGCACCACCGGCGCCGAGTGGAAGCGGCGGCCGATTTCCAGTCCCTGGGCCAGTGCCTGGTGGGTGGCGGGGCCGATGAGCGCGGAGGCGTCGTACTTCACCGCCGTGCCGCCGGTGAATTCCAGGTTCTGCTTGAACTGGCGGATGATGCGCGGCTCCTCGGTGCCGTCGCGCTCGGCCTGCGTGGTGGGGGCGGACATGATGCGTGACCACGCATGGTCGGTCTCCACCAGTCGCTGCGCTTCGGTCAGGCGTTCGCGCGAGTAGCTGCGCAGCAGGCTGGCGTCGGCCCGGCCCTGCAGCACATGCACCAGCTTCCAGCCCAGGTTGAAGGTGTCCTGCATCGACACGTTCATGCCCTGGCCCGCCTTGGGCGAATGCGTGTGGCAGGCGTCGCCGGCGGTGAAGACGCGGGGGTTGCGGTCGCTGCCTTCGGGCACGTCGTCGAAGCGGTCGGTGATGCTGTGGCCGATGTCGTAGATGGACCACCAGACCACTTCCTTCACGTCGATGGCATAGGGCCGGATGATGCGGTTGGCCGCCGCGATCATGTCGTCTTGCGTCAGCTTTCGGTGGGCCGCCTTCTCGCCGACGTTGAGCTTGTCCAGCTCGACGTACATGCGGAAGATGTAGCCGCCTTCACGCGGCAGGATCAGCACGTTGCCTTCGCTGGCCGAGGAGATCAGGCACTTCTGCCGCACGTCGGGAAAGTCGGTGTTGGCCAGGATGTCCATCACGCCCCAGGCCTGGTGCGCGGCGTCACCGTGCAGGGTGCCGCCGATGGCCTTGCGCACGGCAGAGTGCGCGCCGTCGCAGCCGACGACGTAGTTGGCGCGCACGGTGCGGGTGGCCCACCAGTTCACGCCGCTGGCATCCTTCAGTGTCACCGTCACCGGGTGGTCGTCGGTCGTGGGGTCGATCGTCAGGCCGACGATCTCCCAGCTGTAGTCCGGCTCCAGCCGCGAAGGGGAGTTCTTCATCACCTCCAGGAACAGCTCGTGCAGCCGCGCCTGGTTGATCAGGATGTGCGGCATCTCCGAGCTGTCGTCGGCCACGTCCTGCACCCGTCCCACGCGCTGGATGTGGTCGGGGTTGGCGGGGTCGGGCATCCAGAACGCGGTCTGGTTCACCCAGCAGGTCTCGCGCTTGACCTTGTCGGCGAAGCCGAAGGCCTGGAACATCTCCATGGTGCGCGTGTTGATGCCGTCCGCCTTGCCCTTGATGATGTTCGTGGGCATGCGCTCGACGATCATCGTCTCGATCGCCGGGAACTGCGCCAGTTGCGCCGCCAGGCACAGGCCGGCCGGCCCGGTGCCGGCGATCAGCACGTCCACCTGGTCGGGCAGCGGTTCGTGGACGCCGCGGTTGCGCCGGTGGGGTGCGGCCTGCCTGACATCGGGGTTGCCGCCCCGGAAGCCATCTTTGTAGAACTGCATTGCCTGTCTCCTGGGGTTGAAGTGCGCGTGGCGATCAGGCCGCGCTTTGCGAATCGCCGTCGATCGGCAGCAACTGGCCGGAAATGGATCGCCCGGCGTCGGACGCCAGGAAGACGGCCAGCGCCGCGATGTCGGCGGGGTCCACGAAACGCTTGATCGACTGGTTGGCCAGCGCAGCCGCCTGCTCCTCGGCCACCGTGCGGCCTGACGCCGCCGCCCGGCCCTGGAACACCTGCTGCAGGCGCGCGCCGTCAACGGCACCGGGCAGGATGGCATTGACGCGGATGCCGAACTCGCCGAGTTCGCGCGACAAGGTCTTGGTGAAGCCGATCAGTCCCCACTTGGTGGTCGAGTACGGGCTGCGGTTGGGGTAGCCGAAGCGGCCCGCCAGCGACGACATCACGACGATCGACGCGGCGCTGGACTGCTTCAGGTGCGGGATGGCGAACTGGGTGACCGTGAACGTGCCCGTGAGGTTGACGCGCAGCACCGCATCCCAGGCGGCCGGGTCCATGTCGGCGACGCTGGCCGTCGTGCCCGGCATCTGGGCACGCAGACCATCGAGCGCCTTGGCATCGAGGTCGCAGACATGCACCCTCGCCCCCGTCGCGGCAAACGCGGCCGCCATGGCGCGGCCGATACCGCCGGCGCCCGCCGTGATCAGAACCTTTTGAGCCTGCTGTGCCGTCATGAGAACTCCTCGTTGATGCAATGGTCATGCGATGGTCAGGCGCTACACGCCGCCCGGATGAAGTCGGGCACCGGCACGGCCTTGAGCTTGCCGCTGCTGTCACGCACGCACAAGGCCCGCGTTTCCCGCCCTTCGCAGATCAGGTCGTCGCCGCGCATCACCCGGTGGTGCTGGATGAAGACCTTGCCGCGCCACTCCTCGACGCAGGTGTGGAAGTCGATGCGCTCGCCGTAGGTCACCGCCGTGTGGAAGCGGGTGTGGATCTCCAGCAGCGGGGCGCCCACGCAACCGGGCAGCGCGTGCAGGGCACGCCACGGCGGCAGGCCGCAAGCCATGAAAAAGTGGTGCGAGGCCGCATCCATCCAGCGCGAATAGTGGGGGAAGAAGACAATGCCGGCCGGGTCGCAATCGCCGAACTGGACGTCCACGTGGTGGACAATGGTCTTGCTGCGGGGCTGGGCGAGGTTCACGGGGTGCGGGCAACGGAGTGGGATGCGGTGGATTGTCCCGAAGCCTGCATGCAAGCACAGTCGATGCAACGACAGTCTGCCCGAGGGTTTTCCCCTGGCATGGATGACGACACAGCGGCCAGAGAACGGCCCGCGCGGAGATGACCATGCGCCGACAGCGCCACCCCCCCACGCCTTCGCTGACGCTGGACCAGTTGCTGGCCCAGTCGGCGTGGTTTGCCGAACTGGACGATCCAGCGAAGGCGCAGGTTCGTGCCGATGCATCCGAACGCGCGCTGTCCACGGGTGAATCACTGGGCCACCACGGCGAACGCCAGCATGCCTGGTTCGGCGTCCTCGAAGGCCTGATCAAGTGGTCCATCACCGGGCGCGACGGCCGCAGCATCACGCTGGGTGGCCAGTCGGTGGGCAGTTGGTTCGGCGAGGGCACGCTGGTGCGCGACACGGTGCGGCAGTCGGACCTGGTCGCGGTGCGCCACAGTCGGGTGGCGACGATCCCGCGAGAGACTTTCGACTGGCTGCGCCGCAGCCGCTCCTCGTTCAACGACCACCTGCTCAGGCAGGTGAACGAGCGACTGCACTGGTTCATGGGCAGCCTGGTGGCACACGGCCTGCTGGACACCGACAGCCAGGTGGCGCGGGCGTTGGTGGGGATGGTCCACCCCCTGCTGAACCCGCACGGCGAGCGGCATCTGCAACTGTCGCAGGAAGAACTGGCCAACCTGGCGGCGGTGTCGCGCCAGAGCTGCAACAGCGCGCTGATGCGCTTCAAGGACGCAGGGCTGGTGCGCAGCGAGTACGGTGGCATCGTCGTGATGGACCTGCCCGGGCTGCGACGCATGGCGGAATAGGCACGAGGAACGCGCGAGCCAGCCCTTGCCGCACCCCCGTGATTACCCTGACCTGAACTGTCGGAGCATCGACTGCGGCGTGAAGCGCCGGCCGCAATGATGCGTGTCGTGGCAAACGTGCCACCCCAGGAGACACGCATGAGCATGAGCAAACCCAAGGTCATCGTGACCATCGCTCCCACCGGCGGCATGGCCACGAAGAAGATGAACCCGAACCTGCCGACGCAGCCGCAGGAGATCGCCGACGATGTCTACCGCTGCTACAACGCCGGTGCCAGCGTGGTGGCGGTGCATGCGCGCCGCGCCGACGACCAGGCCACCTGCGACCCGGCGGTGTACACGCGCATCAACCGCCTGATCCGCGACCGGTGCGACATCGTGCTGAACAACTCCACTGGCGGCGGCATCGACGGCGACATGGTGCGCCCGCTGCCCAACGGGCTGTGGGAGATCCAGTGGGAGCAACGGCTCAAGGGCATCGAGGGCGAAGGCGCGGAGATGTGCACGCTGGATGCGCAGACCGTGATCGCCAGCTTCGGTGGCAAGGAGATCCTGGTCGCGACGCCGCCCTCCCGCATTCGCCAGATCGCGCAGATGATGAAGGACCGTGGCATCAAGCCCGAGTGGGAGGTGTTCAGCCTGCACGACGTGGTGGCCGACGTGCCGCGTGCGCTGAACGAAGGCCTGGATGCGGGCCGCCCGTTCGTCAACATCGTCATCGGTGCCAATGCCTTCCAGGGCGGGCTGCCCTACACGCCGCGCCTGCTGCAGACGATGGTGGACCACTTGCCGCGTGACAGCGTGTTCAACGTCAGCGCCATCGGCCCGGCGCAGTTGCCGGCCTCGATGCACTCGCTGCTGTTGGGCGGGCATGTGCGCGTGGGACTCGAGGACAACCTGTATTACGAGCACGGCGTGCTGGCGACCAACGTGCAACTGGTCGAGCGCCTGGTGCGCCTGGTGCGCGAGATGGGCTACGAGCCGGCCACGCCGAGCGAGGCACGCGACATCATCGGCCTGCCCCAGCTTCACTGAGACACATTCCAACGCCAACGGAGACCTCCATGTTCAATCGTCGCCCTCTTTCCTCGCTGCTGGCCGCTGCGCTCGCCGCGTTGTCTGTGCATGCGCAAGTGCATGCGCAAGCGCAAGCGCAGACCGTGATCGACAAGCCGCTCAAGATCGTCGTCGGCTTCCCCGCCGGCGGCGCTGCAGACTCGGTGGCCCGCCTGCTGGCCGACCAGTTGCGCGGCAGCTACGCGCCCAGCACCCTCGTCGACAACAAGGCGGGCGCCGGCGGGCGGCTCGGTGCCCAGGCGGTCAAGGCAGGTGACGCCGACGGCAGCACGCTGCTGGTGACGCCGGCATCGATCCTGACGATCTACCCGCACGTCTACAAGAAACTGGGCTACGACACGCTGGCCGACTTCACGCCGGTCAGCTCGGTCGCGAAGGTGACGTTCGCCTTCAGCGTCAGCTCGGGTGTTCCGGCCAGCGTCAAGACGCTGGCGGACTACGTGGCGTGGGCCAAGGCCAACCCGAAAGACGCCAACTTCGGCTCTCCCGCGGCCGGCGCCACGCCGCACTTCGTGGGCACGATGCTGGGGCGTGCGGCGGGCCTCTCGCTGAATCATGTGCCGTACAAGGGCGGTGCCCCGCTGGTGTCCGACCTGCTGGGCGGGCAGATCCAGGCGGGGGTGAACGTGCTGCCCGAGGTGCTGCAGCACGCCGGCTCCGGAAAGATCCGGATCCTGGCGGTCAGCGGCGCCAAGCGTTCGCGTTTCCTGCCCGCCGTGCCGACTTTTGCCGAGGCCGGGTTCAAGGATGTCGAGGCCGAGGAGTACTTTGCGGTGTTCGTGCCAGCCAAGACGCCCGCACCCACCGTGGCCAAGCTGAATGCGGCAGTACGTGCCGCATTGCAGTCCAGACCCGTCGTGGCGGGCCTGGAAAAGATGTCGTTCGACGTCGAGGGGGAATCGAGTGCCGAGTTCACCACCATCGTGAAGAAGGAACTCGAGCGCTGGGGTCCGATCGTCAAGGCATCGGGCTTCTCTTCGGAAGACTGAGGCCTGTTGCGCCGGACCAAATCTCGGTCTTCCGCATTTTGAACCGCCCCGGATTTTGAGGAGGCTCCTTCGTTTGTTCACCCGATGTGCGCGAGCGGGCCGTGAGGCTGGTGGCAGAACGGGGTCGAGTCGATCCATGGTTTGAACTGCAATGCCATGACCCGCCGGGCCACGCAGCGGCCTTGAACCGGCCCCCCTTCGACGGCCGCCGCCTTGAAGTTGCGGAAGGTGCGCGGTCCCCAGCCCCGGTCGTTGTGGGTGTTGTCGGTGAAGGCAACACCAGACCCGAAGATCGACCCCAGCACGGCGGCCGCGGCACTCGATTGCACCGAGTGGCCGGACGGGTACTCGGGGAACGGTGGCGTGTGCATGAGCTGCGGCACCCAGTTGCTGTCGATCACCAACTGCACGTAGTGTCGTGTCACGGCTGACTTGACGGTGATGGCTGTTGGCGAAACCGCCCTGCCAGAGGCATCGAAGCGACAAGAATGGAGGGTGGACGCCGCACTGGCAGTTCACCACCGACACGGTTCGGGTCAAGCTCCAGCGGCTCTATCCGTCAATCGAGGTGTGACACGACACTAGGCTCACTTCAGTAGATCCGTGACGTTGCGGATGACCGCCGCCTTGACATCCGATGTCAATGGAACGAAGTCCATGTCGTCTGCAATCTGATCACCCTGGTTGTAGGCCCAATTGAAAAATACCAGTGCATGCTGAGCATCCGCAGCTGCATCGAGGTCGGCGTGTTGTCGGCGCATGACGATGTAGGACGGACTGGCGATGGGCCACGCGGACGGATGCGGGGCGTCGGTGGTGACGTTGGACATCGCGCCTGTCCAGGAGGCGCTGCGGGCAGCCGCCTGGATCGAGCTGAAATTGGGTGCCACGAAGTTCCCCGCCTTGTTCTGCACCTGCACATAGGTCAGCCGGTGTTTGCGGGCAAACGCATAGTCCACATACGTGATCGAGTTGGGCTGCCGGAAAAACAGCGTCATCAAGCCTTCGAGCCCCTTGGCCGTGAACCCGACCGGAAACTTGATCGTCGTGCCGGTCCCCGGCCCCGCCTTCCATTCCGGGCTGATCCGCGAGAAATAATGGCTCAGCAGGTAGGTGGTGCCTGACGGGTCTTGGCGCGTGATGACGGTGATGGGCGCGGCGGGGAGCCGAGTCTCGGGATTCAGCCGGCGGATGGCCGGATCGGTCCAGCGGTTGATCTTGCCCGAATAGATGTCCAGCAGTACCGCGTTGCTCAGCCGCAGTTGCCCGGCGCCGACGTTCGCCAGGTTCACGATCGGTGTCACACCACCCATGATCACGGGGAACTGCAGCAGATCGAAGGCATCGAGATCCTCCGCCTTCAGCGGGCGGTTGCTGGCGGCAAAGGCCGCCTTGCCCTTCTTGATGGTGTTCAAGCCCTCCGTGGTGCCAATGGAGGTGTACTGGACCGAGACGCCTGTCTGCTTCTGGTAGATGGTGGCCCACTGGTTGTACAGGGCCGTCGGGAAGGAGGAGCCCACCCCTTGAATTGTCTGGGCATGCCCGAGGGACGTTGCGACCATGAGCAGGATCGACAAGGACGGGGCGAACAGCAATTGCATGGGGTTCATGGCGTGGGGAATTGAGAGGGGCGGCGACAACCGCCCCCGCAGGCCCTTGCATGGACCTGCTCGGACACGATCAGGCGGCAGGCGCGGCCTTGGCCTTCTCGAATTCTGCGGTGAAGTAGTCGCGTGTCTTCTTGGGGTCAAAGTCCAGGAAGGTGCCACCGGCCTCGAAGTGCGTCACGAACACGCGCCCGATCGCATACGTTGCCGCCGCGAACGCGCCCGGTGCGGCGGCGAAGCCGATGTAGGTGCCGACCACGGGCACCGCCTTGATCAGGGAGCCCAGGCTCGCCCCGGCACTGCTGGCCAGCACCGTGCCCAGCAGCGCCGTCACCGTGCTCTTGACGCCGTTTTCGACGAAGGGCACCTCGTACATCTTCGCCAGCTTGGCCAGCATGCGCAGTTGCAGGCCCAGCAGCGCGGCCAGGTCCACCGACGGCACCGGGATCATGCCCGCGCTGGCGGCCCAGGGGACATAGCTGGAGACCAGCGCCATTGCCTGCTGATCGCGGCGCAGCTCCGTGTGCACGGCAGCGGATGCGGGGGCCGCTGCAGCTTGGGCTTCAGGTTGCACCGCAGTCACTTCGATCGTTTCTTCGCTCATGAATTCACCTTGTTGGTCATCAGGTTGTGGAGGGTGTGAAATTGCTCAAGGCCATCGACCGTCAGCGGTCGTGGCCCAGGGCCGGGGCCGGGGTCAGGGCCGGGGAAGGGTGATGGACCCACAAATCAAGGCATCAAAGATCGAGGAGTTCATCCAGATCCTGTTCGGACATCTGGTACGTGAAGGAGTGGCTGGAGGCGATGGACATGGCCACGGCGTCGTCCTCTCCCTCCCCCAGGGTCAGCGCACGGGTGAGTTCGTGGAGCAGCCGCTGCGCGAGGGCCGAGGTCACCGCAGCCGGGTCGAAGGTCAGCGACAGCTCCAGCCGCCCGCCCGCCACCCGACACAGCAGGTCGATCGCATGGGGGCTGCGGGTGTCGGCACCGATCGGCTCGCCGGCCGGCGACCAGTCCACCGCCACGGTGCCCGTGTCGGTGGCACCATCCTCGAACACGCCCAGGTAGTTGAAGCCGATGTCCGCACGGCGCTGGTGGCGGCCTTCGAGCATGTCGGGGTGCAGGTCAAGCAGGCTGTAGCTCCAGCCAGCGTCGGGAATCGTGTCCCGGCGGGTTCGAACTGCACGGGCCACCGCTGCCAGATCCTGACCTGGTGACGCCTCCAGCTGCATCGGCACATACGTCGTGAACCAGCCCACCGTGCGCGACACATCAAGGGACGGTGCGTGCGACGAGAAGCGTGCCGGCCACTGCCGACCATGGGACTCCAGCGTCACCAGCGTGCCCTGGCGTCCCAGGCCATCCCGCAGCGCCACTGCCAGCCCGGCCAGCAGCAGATCCTCCAGGGCGCTGCCGGCAACCGCTGCGCTGCCGGCGGCACGCTGCATCAGGGTGCGTGTGGCGGCGGCTTCCAGGGTGTGCTGCAGCGTGGTCATGTCGCCTGCACGGTGGGTGTGCGCCATTGCCAGCGACGGCGGTGACGCACACAGCCCGGCCATGTAGGTGCGCATCGCGGACAAGTCGGCCTCGTGCATCACATGGCCCAGGAACGCGC
This sequence comes from Sphaerotilus sp., assembly GCA_013299055.1. Classification (GTDB taxonomy): domain Bacteria; phylum Pseudomonadota; class Gammaproteobacteria; order Burkholderiales; family Burkholderiaceae_C; genus Sphaerotilus. The sequence continues at coordinate 31,478 of JAAFKB010000028.1, read as the reverse complement.
CGTGATCGAGCACCGAGGATCCCTTGAACGGCAACTGCACCGCCGTGCCTTGCCGTGCCGCCTCGTAGGCGGTCTCGACATCTTCGGCCAGGATGTCCCACGACACCCGATCCACGACCAGGTGGTGGGCGGCCAGCACCAGATGATCCCGCCCGTCGCCATGCACCAGCAGTGCCCCGAACAGAGGAGCCTCACCATCGAGGCGCAGGGCCGTGTGCAATCGCCGGGTCGCCGCATCGAGGCCGCCCACATCCGACGTGTCCAGCGTGACCTCGATGAACACGGGATCCCGCCCCGCCGCCGTGAGGACCGGCTCGATTCGCTGCGGAAAACCGGGCAGTTGCAGACGCAAGCCGTCATGGTGCTGCCACACGGCCTGCAACGCCTGCCTCAGCGCGGTCACGTCCCAGGGCCCGTCGTTCCGGGTCAGCCCGATGGCCTGGTTGAAGTGGTGGGGGGCCTCGCCTGACAAGTCGAGGAACCACCGCTGGATGGGCGTGAGCGCGACGGGGCCGGTCACCTCACCCTGCTCCGCCAGAGCGTCCAGGGGCTGCACGGCAGGGGCCAGGGTGGCGATCGTCGGGTGCTGGAAGATGTCCTGGATCTCGGTGCGCAGGCCAAGGCGCCGCAGCCGCGACACGATCTGGATTGCCCGGATCGAGTCCCCGCCCAGCATGAAGAAGTCATCGTCGAGGCCGATCGAGTCACGGCCCAGCACGGCCTCCCACACCTGGCGGATCACCTGCTCCAGCGGCGTTTCGACCCGGTGTGCCGCCGAGGACACGGCCACGATGGGGCTGGGCAGGGCCTTGCGGTCGACCTTGCCGCTGACGGTCAGGGGCAGCCGGTCCAGTGGCACGACATAGGCGGGCACGGCGTGCGCAGGCAGTCGGTGGGCGAGGGCCGTCCGGATGTCCTGTGCCGTGCTGCGCGACACCCGGGGCACCTGCTCGGACGCGAACAGCCGGGCGGTGAACGGCGTGGCCCGGTGGCCATCGCCGAAATGCAGGGTGTTGGCGTAGAACTCGAACGAGGGCCCTGCCGCCCGTCGCACGCAGCCGTTGAAATGGAAATCGGGGTTGAAGCCGTTGTCCGCCAGGGTCCGGTGGATGCCGAGCTGCAGGCGGTCGCCCTCCCCCAGCACCGTGTCGTCGCCGAGGTCCAGCGGGATGTACACCGGCAACCAGCTTGCGGGGTTTTCCAGGATGTCCACCACATGGTCGGCATCGACGTGCAACTGCAGCCAGGCCAGCAGCCCCGTGACCGGTCCCGACCGGGTGATGTGCAGCTCCTCCATGTGCTGGGCTTCCAGCGCCATGGGTCGCGTGTAGTCGAGATCCTCCAGCACGCCGACCGTGGACACGATCGCGTCGGCCGGCAGGTTCTTCACGCACAGGCGCAGGTCGAACGGGCGGCCGATGTCGGCGAAGATGCGCTCCACGTAGTGCGCGGCCACCTCCGGGAAGCCCCACTCGAAGCTCCCCTCGGGCAGGTTGACCGCCGCCAGGCGCGTGACGCTGCGCTGGGGCAGCATCGCCGTCGGGTCTTTCAGCAGTCGCCGCGCATGGTTGATGATGTCGGCCGCACCCTCCGAGCCGCCGATGGCCCCGACGATCTCCGAGATGCACACGTCCGCCCGCTCGGGCAGCTCGATGGTGCGCGCATCGCCCTGCAGCACCGTGATGCGGTCGGACAGCCCGAGCCGCTGCACCGTCTGGCGCGCCTTCTCCGCCGTGGACGCCAGCAGATCGACGGCGTAGACATGGGCCGCCCCGGCGTCGATCGCCAGGCGCGAGAGGATCGCGAAGGGGCCGGTGCCGATGTCGAGCACCACCTTGCCCTTCAGGTGGGCGGCGAAGGCCCCGCTGTAGCGCCGGTTGCGCTCCACGTCGTTGGCCATGCTCGAATAGACCACGTCGTCATAGACGTAGAACTCGGCGACCGAGGGCCACAGCTCCACGCGCGGCGTGGTGCAGTAGTAGGCGGCCAGGGCCAGCGAGCCATCCGGGCGCGCGACCGGCACCACCACGCCATCGGCCACGTCGGCACAGCCGCGCAGGGCGTGCTCGACCTCCGCCGGCTCGATGCGGAAACCCGAGACCTTGACCTGGTCGTCATGGCGGCCCAGGAAGTCCAGCGTGCCGTCCTCCTGCCAGCAGGCACGGTCGCCGCTGCGGTAGGTGCGTGCGCCCGTGACTGGATCGACGCCGAAGCTGCGCCGCGTCAGGGCCTCCTCGCCGTGGTAGCCACGGGCCACGCCGGGGCCGACGACGACGAGTTCGCCCGGCACGCCGATGGGCACCCACTGCCCTTGCGCGTCCACGACCCGGACTTCGGTGTTGGGCAGGGGACGCCCGATGGGCAGGCGCACGCGGTCCGCATCGCCTGGCTCGACACGCTGCAGCGTCGCGCACACCGAGGTCTCGGTCGGCCCGTAGGCGTTGAAGGCGGCCAGGGTGTTCGCGCAGTGGCACAGCTCCCGCACCGCCGCCGCCTCGCCCGCCGTGATGAGCACCCGCAGCGTCGGCAGCGGCATGCCCTCCAGCGTGCGCAGGAAGGTGGGGGGCAGCGTCACCACCGTGGTGCGCGTGCTCGCCAGCGCCTGGGCGAAATGGGCTGCCGATTCGAGCGCCGACGGCTCCGGCTGCACGACGGCCGCCCCGGCCAGCAGGGCCATGAAGAGGTTGGCCAGCGAGGCGTCGAAGGCGGGCGAGGCGAACTGGAGCACCCGGTCCTGCGGGGTGATGCCGAACGCCTCGATCTGGCCCAGTGCCATGTTGACGAAGCCACCGTGCTCGCACAGCACGCCCTTGGGCTCGCCGGTGGAGCCGGAGGTGAAGATCATGTAGGCCGCATCGCCCGGCTCGGGCAGAACCAGCGGCGCGGCAGCAGACACCGGCTCGTCGAGCAGGGCCGGCACGTTCCGCACGGGCACGCCACAGTCGGGCACCTGGGCCGCCTGGACCGCGTCATCCGCCAGCACGAGGCGGCTGCCGGACTTGCCCACCAGCAGGCGCACGCGCTCGACAGGGTAGGCCGGGTCCAGCGGCACGTAGACCGCTCCAGCCTTCAGGATGCCCAGCAAGGCCACCAGCGAGGCCCGCGAGCGCCGCGCCCACACCCCGATCCGCTCGCCCGGCGCCACCGCCATGCGGTCACGCAGGCAGACCGCCAGCGCGTCACTGTCTGCCTGCAGTTCGGCGTGGGTCCAGCTCTGGCCCTGCTCGATCACCGCCGGTCGGTCAGCGTGTTCGCGCACGACGGCCGCATGCAAGGCCGGGATGCTGAGGAGGTCTCGGGGACGGGTCGGGCCACGGGAGAAGTCTTGCAGCCGCTGCAGCTCCGCCGGTGCGATCAGCGGCAGCGTGCCCACTGGCGTGTGTGGCGCCAGGGTCACGGCGTCGGCGAGGGTCTCGAAATGGGCACACGACCGCTCGATGCGGGCCACGTCGAACAGGTCGCTGTTGTAGTTGAGGTCGAGCACCAGGTGGTCGTCCTCGGTCTGGAAATGGAACACCAGGTCGAAGCGGCTGAAGTTCCAGGCGTTCTCCGAGCCACAGGGACTCACCGTGGCGCCCTCCAGCGCCAGGGTCACGGGATCGAAGGTATCGACCACGACCATCACGTCGAACAGTGGCGAGCGGCTCATGTCCCGCGCCAGGTTCAGCCCGTCCACCAGCAGATCGAAGGCGTGGCCCTGGTGGGTCAGTGCGTCCTGCACCGTGTGGCGGACATCGTCGAGCAGGCCGGTGAACGGCTGGGCCGCCTCGATGCGGTCGCGCAGGGCGAGGACGTTGACCAGGTAGCCGATCTGGCCCTGGAGGTCGGCGTGCTCGCGGCCGGCCACGGGGGTGCCCACGACGATGTCCGGCTGGCCGGTGTAGCGAAAGAGCTGCACCTTGACCAGCGCATCCAGCAGCACGAACAGAGTGCAGCCCCGGTCCTGCGCCAAGGCTTGCAGGGCGGCCGTGGTGCGGGCCGACAGGCGGCGGCGGCAGGTGTGGCCCCGGAACGTCTGCGTGGCGGGCCTCGGGCGATCGGTGGGCAGCTCCAGGGGGGCGGGCACCGTGGCGAACCGCTCTTGCCAGTAGGTGCGGTCGCGGTCGAGCTGGCCGGCGAGCAGCCGCTGCGACTGCCACGCCACCACGTCGCGCTGCTGCAGGGCCAGCGGCGCCCAGTCGGGTCCGGTGCCGGTGCGGCGGGCGGCATACGCCTGCTGCAGCTCCTTGGCCAGCACGGACAGGGACCACACGTCGCTGACGATGTGGTGAACGTTGAACAGCAGCCGCTGACGGGGCTCGCCCTCCGGCGCATCCGGCAGCCGCACGACCACCAGGCGCAGCAACGGCCCGTGGGCGAGGTCGAAGGCATGGGCGTCGTTGAGCTGTGTCAGCCGGTCGGCTTCGGCCTCGGCGTCGGCCGGCAGGCGCTCGCGCAGGTCCACCACCGTCAGCGGCACGTCCGCCGCTGGCAGAACCCGCTGGTGCGCATGGCCCTCGACCTCGACGAACACGGTGCGCAGCGATTCGTGGCGCGCCATGACATCCTGCAGGGCCAGCCGGAGCGCCCGCGTGTCCACCTCGCCCGCCACCTCGTAGGCCGTGGGCAGGTTGTAGGCGGTGGGAGCGATGCCCATGCGGTCCAGGCGCCAGAGCCGGTCCTGCGCGGGCGAGGCGGGGTAGTTGGCCTGGTCGGGCACGCACGGGATGGCCAGGGGGCGCGCGGCCACGGACACCGAGGAGACCGCATCGATGTGGCGGGCCAAGGCACGCAGGGTGCTCAGGGCATAGAAATCCCGCAGGCTGATCTCGACCCCGCAGCACTGGTAGATCTTCATCAGCGCCCGGATGGCCCGCAGGGAATCGCCGCCCAGCGTCTGGAAATCGGTGGTGACGCCGACCTCCTGCAGGTCCAGCAGCTCCGCCCAGACCCCGGCGAGGGTGCGTTCGGTCGGCGTGTCGGCCGCGACGAAGCCCCCCGCCTCGTAGTACACCTCGCTGGGCTTGGGCAGTGCCTTGCGGTTGACCTTGCCGCTGACGGTGGTCGGCAGGGCTGGCAGCACCATCAGGCGGTGGGGCTGCATCGCGGTGGGCAGGTGCTGGTCGAGGTGGTGGCGCAGCACCTCCGGCGCGATCGGCTCCGTCACGCCTTCCGACCGGACGTAGTAGCCCACCAGCAGCGCACGCTGGTCGGACAGGACATGCACGGCGCAGGCGCACTGCACGACGCCCGGCACCTGGCGCAGCACCGCCTCGACCTCGGCCAGCTCGATGCGCACGCCGTTGAGCTTGACCTGTCCATCCTGGCGGCCCAGGCACTGGAGCGTGCCGTCCGGCAGCAACCGCCCCAGATCGCCCGTCCGGTAGACGATGTCGGACGGATCCTGGCTCAGCGGGTTGCGCACGAAGGCGGCGGCGGTCAGCTCAGGGGCGTGGAGGTAGCCCAGCGAACGGTAGGGGGTGGCGATGCAGATCTCGCCGATCTCGCCGGGCACGCAGGCCCGCTGGTCGTTCAGGACATGCACCACCGTGTTGGGCAGGGGCCGACCGATCGGCAGCACCGCGTGGTCCTCCTCCGCCAGCTCGCCCACGCGCAGGAACAGCTTGGCCAGCGTGGTCTCGGACGGGCCGTAGAGGTTGAGCACCTCGGCCTGCGTGCCGGCCAGACGGCGCCAGGTGGTCACGTCGGAGGCCAGCAACGGCTCTCCGGCCACCAGCAGGTGGCGCAGCGCGGGAAACACCGACCCCGACCCCGACCCCGACCCCGACCCCGACCCCGGCACCGGCGCGGCACTGTTCGCCACGGCATCGGCCATGGCCCGGTTGAGCAGCCGCAGCACGGTCGGCACGCAATGCACCAGACTCACGCGCTGCTCGCGCAGCCACGCCACCAGCCGGTGGGGCTGGGTGCGGACGTCTTGCGGCGGCAGGCAGACGGTGCCACCGCACATCAGCGGCACCAGCACATCGCGCAGACTCACGTCGAAGGTGATGGGCGCCAGCCACGAGCCGCGCACCTGGTCGCCCAGCCCCAGCTCGCCCATCTCCCAGCGCAGGAAGTGGCTCAGGCCACGGTGCTGGCCCAGGATGGCCTTGGGCTCGCCAGTAGAACCCGAGGTGAACATCACGTAGCAGGGATCGGCCGGGCCGATGGCGACGCCCGGCCCCTGCCCGGCCACCTCGTCGGCCCAGTCCTGTGGCGTGAGGCAGCGCACCGGCGGCCCATCCAGCCCGTCCAGCCGGTCCTGCAGCAGGGGCAGGTGCTCGGCCGAGGTGATGACGAAGCGGCACCGCGAGCGGGTCAGGTGGGCGCGCAGGCGGGCCGGCGGCAGGTCGATCGGCAGCGGCAGGAAGGCCGCCCCCGCCTTGGACACCCCCAGCAGGCCCGCCACGTACTCCGCCCCTGACGGCAGGAACAACCCCACCACCTCGCGCTGGCGGGCCGGCATGCCAGCGTGCAGCAGCGCATGGGCGATGCGGTTCGACGTCTGGCTCAACCAGGCATACGTGAACGCCTCACCACCGGACTCGACGGCCGGGTGGTCGCCGTGGAGGGTGGCCTGAAGCTCGAACTGTTCGAAAAAGACGGGGCGTTGCATGGACATCACGGAATAAGTGGAAATAGGAGAAATAAGGAAAGAGAACCAAGCAAGGAGGACGGAGCCGGTTCACCAGGCATCCGACTCGCACGCCATTGCCTCATCCAGGACAGCCGGCAGGGCGTCCGGCATTCGTTCTGGCACCCGGAGCTGGAACAGGTCCATGAACAGGTTGAAGGTCAGCACGACCATCAGCACGTCGTCGTCGAAGGTCTGGTGCGGCTCGTGGCCAGGGCGCCGACCTTGCTGCTGCAACTGCGCCACGGCGGCGGGATCGAAGACGCCGTCGCGGGCGATGCGCTGCGGCGACAGCAACTCGCGCACCTGCGGCGCGGCCTGGCGCACGAAGCTGGCACTGCTCGGTGCGACGAAGCTGAACTTCTGGCGGTCCACGATGGCCGACGGCAGGTAGCGCCGCGCCAACTGCTTGAGGACATATTTTTCCTCGCCTTCATGCACCATCCAGTGCGGCGGGATGCGGCTGGCCGCTTCGATGACCTGCACGTCCAGGAACGGGTACCGCGCCTCCACGCCATTGACATAGCTCACCCGGTCGCCGTGGTCGGCCAGCAGGTGGTCGGCCATGCGCAGCTTGAAGTCGAGGTACGAACGCTGGTGGAACGGGTGGCGCCCGCGCAGCCGGGTGGTGTCGATCGGGCTGTCCCGCAGGCAGTCGAGGTCGGCGACATCGCCCTGGCGAGCGGCGGCATACAGGGTGCGCTTGGTGTCACGGAAGGCGTGGTAAGCCTTCTCGTAGAAGAAGTCGCCATCCCCCCACAGCCGCTCGCGCATCTGCCGCTCCAGGATCTCGGCCAGGTCGTCGGACGCCTCGGCCGCACCCGACACGCCCCGCAGCACGTCCAGCCGGTAGCCGACATAGCCGCCGAAGAGTTCGTCCGCGCCCTCCCCGGTCAGCACCACCTTGATGCCGGCCTCCCGCGCCAGGCGCGACAGCTCCAGGGTGCAGGCGTTGTAGGACTCGCGCAGCGGGGCCTCGGCGCAACGCACGATGTCGGACAGCCGCGCCACGATGTCGCCGGGCTGCATGCACGAGGCGTGGTGCCGGCTGCCGAGCGCCTGCACCATGCGCTGCTGGTGGCGGCTTTCGTCGATGCGCGCGTCGTCGAAGGTGATCGAGAAGGTGTCGCGCCGCTCGCCAGGGGTCAGGGCCTGGGTCATCGCGGCGATGAGCGAGCTGTCGAGCCCGCCGCTGAGGTAGTTGCCCACCGGGACATCGGCCTGCAGGCGGTAGCGGATCGACTGGGTCAGGACGGCATCGAGTTCATCGACGCAGTCCTCCAGGCGGCGGCCGTGGTCGATGTCGCCGGCCAGCGGGTAGTCCAGATCCCAGTAGCGCAGCGATCGCCGGCTGCCGTCCGCCTCGAAGACCATCACCGTGCCCGGCGGCAGGCTCTCCACTCCCCGCACCATCGTCTGCGGGCTCACCATCCCCGGGAATGTCAGGATCTGGTCCAGACCGCGCAGGTCCACCTCCCGCGACACGCCCGGGTGGGCCAGCAGCGCCTTGATCTCGGAGCCGAACACCACGCCGGCGTCGGTCTGCGCGAAGAACAGCGGCGCGATGCCGATCTGATCGCGCCCGAGCACGAGCCGGTGCCGGATCTGGTCATAGACGGCGAAGGCGAACTGGCCGTTGAGCCGACGGGCGAAGTCGAGGCCGAAGGTCTGGTAGAGGGCGGGGATGATCCCGGTGTCCGAGCGCGTGGCGAAGCGGTGTCCCTGCGCCTCCAGCTCCCGGCGCAGGGCCATGTGGTTGTAGACCTCGCCATTGCACACCGAGACCACCGTGGCGTCGCCGCTGCGCACCGGCTGCTGACCCGCCGCGAGATCGACGATGGACAGCCGCCGGAAGCCCAGTCCCACGCCGGGCGCGATGAACTGCCCGTGCTCGTCGGGGCCGCGATGCCGCACCGCCTCGGTCATGGCGTCCAGCACGGACGCGGCCACCGACGTGGTCCGGTGCGGGGTGTAGATGCCTGTGATGCCGCACATGGTCGTTCAGCGCCCGGGGGTGCTGTCCACGAGGGCGGTCTGCGGCGACAGGTCCGGAGCGGGCAGGTAAGCACCGCTGCGCATCTCGCGCACGCCCTGGCGCACGGCCTCGACCAGGAAGTCGATGTCCTCGTCGCGGTGGGCCGTGGAGAGGAAGCAGTTGCGGCCCTCCCAGACGAACACGCCTTGCCGGAGCAGGTGGTAGTTGAGCAGCTCGGTGTCCTCGGCGAACTCGAAGCGGAACAGCGAGCTGAAATGCACGCAGCGGATCGGCACCTGCTCTTGCTCGAACACGGTGTTGAGCCGGTTGACCAGGGCAGTCGTGCGGGCGTTGAGCCGCTCCTGCAGTGCCGGCCCGGCCTCGTGCAGGTGGGTCAGCACCGCTGCAGCGGCGGCCATGCTCAGCGGGTGGTTGTTGAACGTGCCGGCCACGAAGGCCGTGCGGGCACTGGGCACGCTGTCGTTGCCGTACTGCCAGTCGCCGCCGTCGATCGCATCCAGGAAGCGCGACTTGCCCGCGACCACGCCAATGGGCAGCCCCCCGCCGACCACCTTGCCGTAGGTGCAGATGTCGGCCTGGATGCCGAAGTGGTGCTGGGCCCCGCCGGGATGGACCCGGAAGCCCATGATCATCTCGTCGAAGACCAGGGCCGTGCCGCTGTCCTCGGTGATCTGGCGCAGCTCGCGCAGGAAGGCGGCTGGCTGGATCGCCGGGTCGCGGCTCTGGACCGGCTCGACCAGCACGGCGGCCAGCTCGTGGGCCATGCTGCGGATGATCTCCAGCGACCGGGCCTCGCCGTAGCGCAGCACCACCACGTCCTCCACCATGCGCGCCGGCGTGCCATCGGCCAGCGGATAGGTCCGGGGCTGCCCGTCATCGACCCAGCCCATGGCCAGGAAGCCGTCGAAGGTGCCGTGGTAGGCGTTGGTGAAGATCACGATGCGCGTGCGCTGCGTCACTGCGCGGGCCAGCCGGGCGGCCACCATCACGGCCTCGCTGCCGGTGGTGAAGAAGCCGACCCGCTCCGCGCCAGTCATGTCCGCGATGAGCCGGGCGACCCGCAGCGCGTGCGGTGTCTGGGGACCGAGGGGCGCGCCGCGCTGCAGCTCCTCGGCCACCGCCTCGCGCACGAAGGACGGGTTGTGCCCCAGCAGCGTGGCGCCGAAGCCCATGGTGATGTCCACGTAGCGGTGGCCATCGACATCCCAGACATGGGCACCATCGGCGCGCTCCACATGCAGCGGGTAGGTCAGCTCCTTCCACTCGGGCCGGAAGCCGATCACGGCGCGCGGGTTGGCATAGACGGAACGCCCCTCGCTGGCGAGCCGCTTGGAGCCGGGGGTGCGGGCGTTGTAGTCGGCGGCGAGGCGGCGCACATGGGCCAGCTTGTCCGCGCCCCAGTGGGCCTTCTGGTTGGTGATCTTCTTGTACAGGCCCTTGATCTCGCGGGTCGGGGTCGGGGGCTGGTCGGTCGGGCTGCTGGCCGGGGCCTGCGCCGTGACGGCCGAAGACGGGTTCACCGGGACCACCACGGGCGCGGCCGACGTGGCAGGTGCGGCCGCCGGCACGTCTGCCCCTTGCAGTACCGCGAGCTGCTGCCGGAACAGCGTGCTCATCGCGTCGATCTGGCGGGCCAGCACGGCTTCGAGGTCACCGCTGGGCATCGCCAGGGTTGCGGGAGCGGCCACGACCGGCGGCATGGCAACGGCCACGGCAGGCGTGGCGAGCGGTGCGGACACCTGCGCAGACGCCGACGCCAGAGCCACCGACCCCACGGGGGCGCGCAGCAGCGGCGAGTCCTGCGGCAGGCGTCCCGCCACCAGCGTGGTCAGGTCATCCAGCGTGGTGCCGTGCTCGAACACCTCGTTGAGCTTGATGTCCACGCCGAAGTCCTTGCACAGCGCCAGTTGCAGTTGCAGCACCAGCAAGGAGTCGAGCCCCAGGGCGAACCAGTTGGCGTCGGGCACGATGTCGGCGTCCTGCAGACCGGCCACGTTGCGCACCATCCGGCGCAGGGCCGCCTGCACCGCCGTGCGTGGGTCTGCCATCGGCACGGGCATCGGCGCAGACACCGGGACGGACGCAGGGCGAGGGCCGGTCACGCCCGCAGAAGGCAGTGCGGCGGAAGTCTCCGGACGAACAGTGGACAGCATGGGGGTGGAACCTTGAAAGGGATGGGGGGGCACGTCGGCGAGGCGACCGGGCCGGTGGCGGAACACCTCGGTCCAGTCCACCTCGCAGCCCAGGTCGTGGGCCCGGCCCAGACCCGCGAGCACCGGAGCGAGCATGTGGCCGGACCCGTCGGCGCAGGTGAGCCAGGGCGTCTCGGGCAGGTTCAGGGCGGCCAGCGAGGCCAGCACCGGGCGGGCGCCCATCTCGATGTGGAGGGCGTCGGGCAGCGCCAGGCTCAGCAGGGCGTCGTGGTAGCGCACGGGTTCCCGTGCATGGCGGGTCCAGAAGTGATGTCCGGACAACAGCCCCACGTCCGCCCGCTCGCCGGTCAGACCGGAGTGCAGGGCGATCCGGGGCTCGACCGGCTGCAGCGCCTGCGCCGCCACCGCCAGCTCCGCCAGGACCGGGTCCATCATGGCCGAGTGGAAGGCGCGTGTGACATCGAGCCGGGTGTGCCGCAGCTTGCGCACCGCCAGCAGGCGGACAGCCTCGTCCACGGCCTGGGGCGTGCCAGAGAGCGTGAGGGACCGGGGACCGTTGACCGCCGCGATGGACAGGTCGGCCCCGACGGTCTGCACCACCGCCTGCCCCTCGGTCACGCCAGCGGCCACCGCCAGCATCGACCCGACCGGCAACCGCTGCATCAGGGCCCCGCGCCGAGCCGCAAAGCGCAGGGCGGCTTCGGGCGTGATCGCGCCGGCGACGGCCGCCGCCGTGATCTCCCCGACCGAGTGGCCGAGCACCGCCTGCGGGTGCACGCCCCACGAACGCCAGAGGGCGGCCAGGGCCAGTCCGCAGGCGACGACCACGGGTTGCGTGACGCCGGTTTCGGCCAGCTCCTCGGGGTGGCCGTCCTGCAGCAACGACAGCAGCGGCCGAGGCAGACAGCCATCGAGCACCTGCTGCGCCCATTCGAGTTCGGCACGGAAGACGGGTTCGCGGTCGATCAGGTCGCGCACGGCACCGGCTTGCTGCGAACCTTGTCCGGGAAAGACGAAGACCACGGCCGGCGCAGTTGTCGTCGCCGTGGCCGCCGTCAGCCGTTCCAGCGCCTCGGCCACACCCGTCGCGTCACGGCCCGTCACGCTGCAGCGCACCGGGAAGCGCGTGCGATGACAGGCCACGGTGCGGGCCAGATCGTCCAGCCGATCGGGATGAGCGCGTAGCCAGGCGGCCTGTCGATGGGCCATCTCGACCAGCGCCGCCTCGGTTCGGGCCGACAGCGCGACCAGCACCGGGCCACCCGTCGGCACCGGCTCGGACGTGACCGGCGGCCGGGCGGGAGCGGCCTCCAGCAGCAGGTGGACGTTCGTGCCGCTCATGCCGAAGGCGCTGAGGCCGGCACGGCGTGGCCGGTCCTGTGCTTCGGCTTCGGGTGGCCATGGCCGGGTCTGATCGACCACGCGCACCGGCACCGTGTCCCAAGGAATCATCGGATTGGGCTGGTTCAGGTGCAGCGTCGGCGGCAGCACGCCATGCGCCAGCGCCGCCACCACCTTGCAGAGCGAGGCCATGCCCGCTGCGGCCTCCAGGTGCGCCACGTTGGTCTTGACCGAGCCGACCCAGAGCGGGTGGTCGGCGTCGTGCCCGCTGCCATAGGCCGCCGCCAGCGCCATGACCTCCACCGGATCGCCCAGCGCCGTGCCGGTGCCGTGGGCCTCCACGTAGTCGATGTCGCCCGGCGCCAGCCCGGCGTCGCGCAGCGCCGCGCGGATCACCTTTTCCTGCGCCCGGCCGTTCGGTGCCGTCAGCCCGTTGGAGGCGCCATCGTGGTTCATGGCGCTGCCCTTGATGACCGCCCGCACGGGGTCGCCATCACGCAGCGCGTCCTCCAGCCGCTTGAGCACCACGCTGGCGCAGCCCTCGCCGCGCGCATAGCCATTGGCCGCCGCATCGAAGGTCCGGCAGCGGCCGTCCGGCGACAGCGCGTTCATGCGCGAGAGCCCGACCTGCATCTCGGGGCTCAGGATCAGGTTCACGGCACTGGCCAGCGCCAGGTGGCACTCGCCCGCCCGCAGCGCCCGCACGGCCCAGTGCACCGCCGCCAGGGCCGAGGAGCAGGCGGTGTCGAGCGCGACATTCGGCCCTTCCAAACCGTAGAAGAAGGACAGGCGACCCGAAGCGATGCTGGTGGCGCTGCCGGAGAAGGCGTATGGCCCGATGTCGGCCAGGCGCCCGCTGCGGGCCTCGGCCTGGGCGTAGTCCGAACCGCTGATGCCGGTGAACACGCCGGTCTCGGATCCCTTGAGGCGCACCGGGTCGAGCCCCGCATGCTCGAACGCTTCCCAACTGACGGTCAGCAGCAGCCGCTGCTGCGGATCGAGCCGCTCGGCCTCGACGGGCGTGAGGCGGAAGAAGCGGTGATCGAATCGGTCCAGCCCTCGGAGATACGCCCCTCGGTCGGTGGTCGCCGCCGCGTTGAGCCCCGCTGGCCAGCGATCCGGCGGGAACGGCCCCGTGGTGTCGGTGGCGTCGAGCAGCAGTTGCCAGAACGCCTCGGGGGTGTCGGCATCGCCGGGAAAACGGCAGCCCAGGCCGATGATGGCGATGTCGCCGCTGCCGGTTTCAGCGCCGGGATGCGCGGGCGTCGGGTCGGCCGGAGACGAAGCGGCGGGCTGCAGCGCGGATGACGGGTGGCGCAGGGTCAGCAGGTGTACGGCCAGACGGTCCACGCTGGCGTGGTCGAACATCATCGACACGGGCCACTGCTGCTGCAGCGCGAGGTTGATCCGGTTGAGGAACTCGACGATCCGCAGCGACCCGAACCCCAGCTCCATCAGGGGCGCCTGCGCGGTGTCAGGGACCGTCCAGTCCGCCCAGGGCGCCAGCCGCGACGCCTCGGTCACCAGCGCCGCCCGCCACACCGACGGCTCGCCCTGCTCCCAGGCCTGGCGCAACTGACCACGCGCCATGCGTTCGCGCGAGGCGGTCACGGCCGCGTCGAACTCGCCCGCCTGGAACTGCTGGGCCAGCAGGAAGCGCCGCAGCTTGCCGCTGGTGGTCTTGGGGATCTGCTGCACCGGCAGGCAGTGGTCCACGGGCACGCCCATGTGCTGCAGGACGTGGTCGCGCACACGGTCGGCCAGCGCGAAGAAGGCGTCGTCCTCGTCTCGCGTGCGCAGGAAGATCGCCAGCCCTTCCCGGTTCTGCTCCGGCATCGGCACGGCGCAGGCCAGCACCATGTTCAGGTCGAGCGGGGGCACCTGCGCGGCGATGTCCTCGATGTCGTGCGGGTAGTAGTTCGCCCCGTTGATGATCACCAGATCCTTGCGCCGACCCGTGAGGTACAGGTCACCGCCGCTGATGAACCCGAGGTCGCCGGTGTCGAGCCAGCCGTCTTCGCTGATCGTGGCCCGGTTGAGTTCGGGCAGGCCGTGGTAGCCGGGCGTGACGCAGGCGCTGCGTGTCTCGATGGTGCCGATGACCTCGTCGGGCAGCGGCTGGCGATGGGCGTCGGCGATGCGCAGCTCGACGTTGTCGCTCGCCGGGCCGATGTTGGCGCACTCGATGGCGTCGGGGTGGTCCGGTGCCAGACGGACCAGGGCGGTGCCGGGTGCCAGCCGGTGGCGGTCCAGCACCAGTGACTGGAACGGTGCTTCAGGCCGGTTGAGCGTGACCATCAGGGTCGCTTCGGCCAGCCCGTAGCCCGGTGTGGCCGCCAGGGGAGACAGGCCGTAGCGGTGCAGGGCCTGGAAGAAGCTGCGAGACAGCTCGCAGGAGATGGGCTCGGCCCCGTTGATGACCAGCCGCAGCGCACGCAGATCCCAGCCGTGGTCCTTGTCCGACCGGAACCGCTTGAGGAAATGCTGGTAGGCGTAGTTGGGACCGGCCGTCACCGTGGCGCCGAGTTCCGACGCCTTCTGCATCCACATCAGCGGGTGGCGCATGAACACCATCGTGGGGATCAGGGCCTGCTCGACACCGAAGAGCACCGGCAGCACATGGCAGAAGACGATGCCGAAATCGTGCGTCAGCGGCATCCAGTTGAGCAGCAGATCGCGCTCGGCGTCCATCTCGCAGCGCTGGAAGAAGCCGGAGGTGTTGGCCAGCAGGTTGCGGCCGGTGATCTGCACCCCCTTGGGCTGACCGGTGGAGCCTGACGAGAACTGCAGCAGCACCACATCGTCCAGGCAGGCACCTTCATGCACATGGCCCGGCGCCGCATCGAACAGGGTGCGGTCCAGCGCCAACCGACGCGCCGGCGCGACCGCTCCCTCGCGCAGCCGTGCCGACACCTTGTCCAGTTGATCGCAGGCCAGCCAGGCACCGGGCAGGGCCTCGATCACGTTGGCCAGCTTGGCATGCCCGTCCTCGTTGGTGGGCGTGGCGATGGGCGCCACCACGATGCCCCCCAGGACACAGGCCCAGAACAGCGCCGTGAACAGCGCCAGATCCTCGGTGACCAGCACCACTTGATCGCCCGGCATGACGCCACGCGACTGCAGATGACCCAGCACGGACTGGGCACGCCGCGCCAGCTCGGCGTAGCGCACCCGCTCATGGTCGGCGCTGGAGTGGATGTAGGTGAGGCCGCGCGTGCCCTGGCCACTGACCCGCAAGGCATGCCCCAGGTTGGGACAACGGTCGAGCGGCGCAAGAATCGGACGTGAGGGGTACAGCAGGGTCATGTCGCTCGGCGAAGGGCAAAGGTCACAGGGCAACGGTCACAGGTAATAGGTGACGTTGACGAGGTAGCGGTTGTTCGAGAACGGCCGCACGAAGTCCTGCAGCCCCTCGGCAACCTGGCGGCGGGTGCGCGAGAAGGCCACGGCCGCCAGCAGGCGCGGATGGGGTTTCCAGAGCAGCGCGGCGTAGAGCTTCGAGTCGATCACGCTGCCGTCGAGTTCGAGGGTCGTCACGCGGGTCCGGTCGAAGCTCACGGTGGTCGCGAGCGTGGAGGAGATCCGGTGGCCCAGGCCGAACGACCAGGTGCCTGTCTTGAGGTTGGAGACGCCCGTGTCATTGAGTTCCTCGACCCCGGCCATGTAGGCTGCGGATGCCTCGGTCCCGGACGACGGGGTGTAGCCGGCCTTGATCGAACCCACGCCGTGGCTGGCGGCCGGCACGAGGTCTTCCCGGCCCGATGTCTTGCGGGCACGACCGATGTCCGCCGACAGCGCCAGGGCCTCGGTGAGCTGGTGCTGCACCCCGACCGTCACCGTGCGCACGTCGGAGGTCGGATTGACCGGGTCGCCCGATCCGGTGCTGCGGTAGGCGTAGGACTGGGCTTGCGCGAACGCGATGAGTTCGGTCGTCTCGGACACTGGCTGGGTCAGCCGGGCGCGCAGGGTGTGGTAGGTGTTGCTGTTGGTGCTGCGGTAGACCGTGCCGTCCGAGGTCGCGGCCGAGCCGATCCGGACATCGCCGGCACGCCACCCCAGCCCGAGCTTGGTGTCGCCCCACGCCCGGTTGGCATCCACGCCGGCGGTCTTGACGGTCACGCCCAGTTCGGTGTTGACCTTGCGCGACAGGAAGCTGGCGCGGCTGATCGTGTCGCTGCTGTAGCCCAGGCGCACGGGCACCTTCCAGTCCATCACGGAAAAGCGGTCCTGGTAGGTGAGCACGCGGCGGGGATCGCTGCCGAGGCTGACGTGGCTGAACCGGGTCTGCGCCGTGCCGACGAAGAGCTTGCGGGGTCCGCCCTGGGCATCGGACACGGTGAGGGTGGCATACAGGACCCGCGCCTGGTCGCTGGGGCCATCACTGGTGACCTTGGTCGGATTGGTCTCGTGGTAGTAGGCGAGGTTCACGTCCGGCACATAGCGCATCGTCCCCCAGACGTGGCCTTGGGTGCGCGTGTCGTTGAAGGGATCGGTCGGGGGGCCGAGCGGCTCTGACAGGCCGACGGGGATGGCCGTCTCGCTCTTGGCCTCCTGCATGCCGGAGGCCGTCGGCTGGGGGGCGCTGGGGGTCTCGGCGGCTGGGCGGTCCTGTGCCAGGGCAGCGCCACCGACCACGAACAGGCCAAGACCGACGACGAAGGGGGTAGAGAGGAGGGTCATGCCGAAAAAGCGGAAGGGGTGGGACGTGGTGAACGAGCGCCTGGCACCGCGCCGGGCGCGACGAGCTGCCGGGCCAGCGACAGGAACGAGGCGCGTGCGATGTCTTCGGTCAGGCTGGTCAGGTCGGCATGCCGCTGCAGGTGCAGCTCGACGATCCGGGTGGTGATCCAGGACACGGAGGCGGCGGCCAGCGCGGACAGCAGGACCGTGCCGCCGACATAGCCCGCCACCAGGAGGCCGTTGAACAGCCAGCTTGCCTTGTGACCCGACGCGAGGGCCCTGAAGATGGCGTCGCGACATGCCACGATCTCGGCGTCCTGGGGCTGTATCCCGGCGGCAAGGCAGGCGCGGCGAACGGCCTGCTGCGCCAGCTCCCGCTCCAGGGCGAGATCCCACAGCGGCACCGGCAGGTACATGGCCAGCCCGGCCACCACCGGCAGGCCCCAGCGCCGTGATCGCGCCGGATCAGCCGTCGGGGTCAGCCGCGTCAAGGGGGGCGATCGGGTCACGTCTGGACTCCTGGATCGTCCGCGAGGCGCGTCACGCGCACACGCTGCCGAGCCTGGAACTCGAAGTAGGCCCGCACCTGCTGCGGGTCGAAGGTCAGGAAGGTGCCGCCCGACTCGAAGTGCTGGATGAACACCTTGCCGATGGCATGGGTGACCACGCCGCCCAGACCCGCCATGGACAGCGAGCCGGCGACCTGGCCGATCAGGGGCACCATCTTGAGCACGCCCGCCACAGGGGCCGCCATGCGCAGCGGTGCGTAGCTGCCCAGCAGGACGGCGACGAGCTTGCGCGCCAGATCGTCCGAAAAATCGATGCGGTAGAGCTGGCTGAGGCGCTGCAACTGCCCCATCTGGGCGAGCCCGAGGGCGGCCACGTCCCACCCGTGCCCAGGCAGGAAACCCGCCCCGGCGGCCAGCAAGGTGTGCGTGCGCACGATGGAGTGCGCCACCCGCAGCCGATCCGACTGGATCACGTCGAGCGTGTCAGTGTCCAGCACCTCAGGCACGGCACGGGGATGAGGGCTTGTCATGCGACCAGAGCCCCTTGCCGTTGGTGCTCGGTCCCATGCACCGGCTCCGGCTCGACACGGCCTCGGGCCACAGCGCCTTCGCGGTGCGGACGCTTCTCCAGCAGGGACCGCAGGACCGGCCAGTTCGACTCGGCGAGCATGCTGTCGTGATCCCCTGGCACGGTCCTGTGCTCGAAGCCCGCCAGCGCCCAGGCCGAGAACGCCTGCATGCCCGCCCGCATCGCACCCTCCCGTGCCTCGATGGCCACCACAGGGCAGTGCAAAGGCTGCGTCAAGCGATAGGCGTCGAGCAGCCGGTGGTGGTGGTGGACCAAGGTCTGCAGGCGCACCAGGTCCGCCGGAGGCAGGTCGGCGCCGAGCTGCTGGTGGATGTCCGATGTCCAGGCCGAAGGGCCGAGTGGCGGGACATGAGAGGCGATGGGAGCTGTGCGCACCGGGATGTCGAGCAGCACCAACTCCAGACCTTCCACCTGCCGGCCCAGTTGGCGCGCTGTCTCGCAGGCCAGGTAGGCGCCGAACGACCACCCCACCAGGGTCACCCGCGTGCCGACAGACCCGGACAGCGAGCGCAGCAGGTCGGCGAACTGGCCGCCCAGGGCCTCCAGCGAAGCCACCGGCGCAGCGGTGGGGGCATCGAATCCGGGGCACTGCAGACCCCAGCAGTGCAGACTGGGTGCCAGGGTGGCGCTCAGGCCACGGAACTGGACCGGT
Organism: Sphaerotilus sp.; assembly: GCA_013299055.1. Taxonomy (GTDB): domain Bacteria; phylum Pseudomonadota; class Gammaproteobacteria; order Burkholderiales; family Burkholderiaceae_C; genus Sphaerotilus. The sequence continues at coordinate 12,942 of JAAFKB010000028.1, read as the reverse complement.
GTCCCCAGCACGGTTGGCATGAAGACGACGTGGTGATGACTGGGCCTGGACGGCTCGCGCAGGGCGATGAGCGCCGCCTCGCCATGGCTCCCCGAACTCGATGCACCCAGACGACGCGCCAGCCGCCGTGGTGTCGGGTGGTCGAACACCGCCAGGATGGGCACCTCGCTCCCCAGGGTCCGGCGCAGCAGCGAGGCCAGCATGACCGCCTTGATGCTGTGTCCGCCCAGGTCGAAGAAGTCGTCATCGGGGGCAACCCGGTCCCGGCCCAGGGTCTTGCCGAAGGCGTCACAGACCGTGCGTTCCAGGGCGGTGGCGGGCAGTGTCTGCCATGACGGTGCGCGCATCGCCTCTGCATGGCCATGGCAGGCCGCCAGTTCGCCCAGGGCACGGCGGTCCACCTTGCCGTTGGCCGTCAGCGGAATGCGGCCCACGGGAATGAAGCCGCTCGGGATCAGGGCGGGCGGCAGTTGCTCGGCCAGCGCCGTGCGCAACAGGCGCGTGGGGTCAGCCCCCTGAGGAGTCTGAGGAGCCTGGGGCGCCAGCACCACGTAGGCGGCCAGCGTCTGCTCGGTCCCGGTGCCCGACGGCATCACGACCGCGTCGATGACACCTGGGGCCGCCTTCACGCGCGTGGTGATGTCCGACAGCGAGGCGCGGTAGCCCCGGACCTTGACCTGGTCGTCGCGCCGGCCATGGAACACCACACGGCCGTCATCGGTCCATTCAGCGAAATCGCCCGTCCGGTAGACCCGCACGCCCGGCAGCCACGGCAGCGTCATGAAGCGCGTGTCATCCCGTGCCGCCACGCCGCAGTAGCCCTGGGCCAGGATGTCGCCACCCAGGAACATTTCCCCCACGACCCCAGCGGGGACCGGCTGCAGGGCCACGTCGCAGAGGAACACCCGCGCACCCGCGATCGGCCGGCCCAGGCGCTGCAGCGGACGGCCCGACGCCACGAGGTCGTCCAGCGAGCCGGCGATGCAGCCGATGGTGGCCTCGGTCGGGCCGTAGTGGTTGTAGACACGCACCTGCGGGTGGGTGGCCTTGAAGGCGGCGAGCTGGTCGAAGTCCTGGGGTTCACCCCCCAGCAGCACCAGTGCCAGGTCCGGCGCCTGCAGCCGCGACCACGCCGCAGAGGACGCCAGCATCGTGAAGTACGAGGGCGTGGCCTTCAGGAACGTCAGTCGTTCGTCCACGACGCGGCGCAGCACCACGTCGGGGTCGCGGCGCTCCTGCTCGTCCAGGATCGACAGGCAGCCTCCCGTGAGCAGCGTGCCGAACAGCGCCGTGTAGCCCAGGTCATAGGCGGCGGACGTGAGCAGCGCACTGGCCGAGCCGGGGCCGACGCCGAATTCCGCCTGCATCCAGCCGACATAGTTCAGCAGCGAGCGCACGCCGACCGACACGCCCTTGGGCTGCCCGGTGGTGCCGGAGGTGTAGATCACATAGGCGGTGTCGGCATGGCCCACGCGCGGGGGCATGACCGCGAGATCCAGACCACTGCATGAAGGCAGCGCAGGCTTCACCTCCACGCCCACCTTGACGATCTGCACGCCAGCCATCGCCTGACTGTGGCCATGAAGACCGGCGCCAGGGCTGACGAGCAGCCAGCGGGCCCCACTGTCCTGCAGCACGCGCCCGCGCCGCTCGACCGGCAACTGCGGGTCCAGCGGCAGGAACGGCACGCCCAGCAGCAGGCACGCCAGCATCGCGCTCACCAGGTACTCGTCGGGGTGCGCGAGCAAGGCCACGACATCGCCATCGCGCAGCCCCTGCTGGCACAGGTGCTGGGCCACGCCGACCGCGCTGGCGTGCAGCGCTCGGTAGTCCAGGGTGACATGGCGAGTGCGCACGGCCGGCTGCGGGCCATGCCGAGCCAGCAGGTCCGCCCACCAGCCACGAAAGTCCGTTTCGCGGGCCACGGGAACGGCCCCCGATCCCCACTGCCGGTTGAGCAGGTCGTGCTCTTGGGCCGAGACCAGGGTCACGGCGTCCAGCGGGTCGTGCGGCCGATGTGACAGGCGCCTCGCGAAGTCAGAAAAACGGTCGGCCAGTGCGGCGATCACGGCCGAGTCGAAACATCGGCGGTCGTGCTCGAAGTCGATCTGTACCGGGGCATCACCCTGCCCTGGCGTGGCGCGGACAAAGAACTCGTAGTCGTTGACAGCCCAGAACGCCACGTCCGAGACCACGAGGTCGCCTGCAAAGACCTGTCGATCGCCCTGGAACGCCTCGGCCAGCGGATAGTTCTCGACCACCAGGAAGTGCCCCACGGCGTCACGGGCCAGCCCGGCCGCCGCGAGCACATCGGGCAAGGGGCAGGCCGCGTGGTCCAGCCAGGCGTGCCGCTGTCCGGCCATCTCGTCGAGCAGGTCGGCCAGGCTCTGGGATGCGGCATGGCGGACCCGCAGCGGCACCATGGCGATGCAGGGACCGATCATGTCGTCGATGCCCGGCAGATCCACCGGCCGCAGCGAGCGCACCGTTCCGAACAGGACATCACGGCTGTGGTTGTGCTTGGCCAGGAACACGCCCCACAGCGCCTGCAGCACGTCGCTGAGCGTGCTGCGGTGCGAAGCGGCCAGGTGCTTGAGCCGTCGTGTCGTGTCACGATCCAGGTCACGCGTCTCGGAGGCGGGTGCGCGCGGTCCTGCCAGGGCGTGCAGGCGCCGCCCCGGCAGGACCGGGACACCCTGGAAATCCTGGAAATAGGTCTGCCAGAAGGTCGAAGTGGCCAGATCGGTGCGCTGGCGACCGGCTTCGAGCCAGGACACATAGCGCCCGAACGGCAGCGCCCTGGATGCGGGCGGCCGCGTTCCGGCCTGCAGTGACTCGTACAGCGTGCACAGCTCCTGCTGCACGACGCCGATGCACCACCCGTCCATCAGGATGTGGTGAAAATCCCAGATCACGGCATGGTCCTGCGCCGAGAACCGCAGGCAGGACACGCGCATCAGGGGGGCGCAGTCCAGCGGCAGCGGTTCAAGCCGCCGGGCCTGGCACCGTGCCCGGAACACCCGATCACGCTCGACAGGGTCCAGGCCTTCATGCGACTCGTGCAGCAGGTTCAGGCGACACGTCTTGAGCACCACCTGCAGCGGCCGCTCCCGGAATTTCTCCGGGAACACCGTGCGCAGCATGGCGTGCCGGTCCACCAGCAGCTGCCAGGTGCGCTCAAAGCACACGAGGTCGAGCGGGCCGTGCAACCGGAAGGCCAGTTGCTGGAAGTAGGCGTGCGGTCCGTCCTGCGTCCGGTCTACCCATTCCCGATAGACCAGCCCTTCCTGGAACGATGTCAGAGGGTAGACATCGGCCACGTTCTCGCGTTTCAGCATGGGTCTTGTCGCCCTGAGGCGCTGCCAGTTCGTGTGGTGGTACAGCCACGCCCGGGTCGGGCGTCCCCATCAGATGGTCACTGCATGTACAGCGGCGGCAGCTTGCGCGAGGGCGACACACCCATGGCCTTGGCTCGGGATGCCGCACTGGCCGCGGTCATCCTGGCAATGTCCGACCCTTCCACCAGTTGCGCGCCGCTGGCCAGCACGACCCCACCGGAAACCGTCCCGCTGCCCGTGATCTTCACCTTGGTCCCGGACACCTTCACGACACCCGTGACCACGCCATCCAACTGCAGCACGGTATTGCCGGTCAGCACGAGATCCCCCTGGATCCTCGCGGTGCTTGGCACAGTGATGACACTGTTCTTGGCTGTCTCATCGACACGCAGGGCCACCGTGTTCTTGCCCATGGACCGAATCACGCCAGCCACCGTGACATCACCGCCGTTGCCGGTGAGCGTGACACCGCTGGAGCCGACACCGATGGTTTCCAGAATGGCGCTGGCCTGCAGGGTGACCTTGCCGTTGTCGCCCACCACCACACCCGACAGGTTGCTGCCATAGGCGGTCAGGCTGGGACGAGGCTCGGTCGTGGGCGCCAGGGACGCGTTCCAGTCTTCATCTGTGACCATGTTGTTCGCGCTGAACGAACGCCCGGAAGGCTTGACCGTCAGCGAGCGACCCTGCACTGCAAGAGCGCGCGTGCGGACACTGTCGCCTTCGCAAGCGCCTTGCTCGCCGTCCCCGACGGTCGCGCCCAGGGTCGAGCAGGAGCCGGTGTTCTCGATGGCCAGGCGCAGGTTGCGCTCCAGGTTCCAGACCAGGGTCTGCGTGTTGAATCCGCCCTCGGTGCGGAAGGCACCGTCATAGGCGCTTTCCGCACCGTAGAGCGGGAACCACGAAGCGGGATTGGCCAGCGCCCCGGTGATGTTCACGGACAAAGCCAGTTTCAGCGAGGGACTGTAGAAAAGGGAGGTGTTGTAACCACCGATCAGCCCGCTGTGCCCGATCAGCTCGGAGCCCGTGGCCAGCGAAGGCAGGTAGTAAATGCCCATGCCGTAACGCACGGGGATATAGCTCACCGACCCATCGGTGTGGCTCACCGACATGCGGCTCTTGAAGAGAGCGTCGCTGAGGATTTTCTTTTCGTTGAGCGCCATCTCCCGCGCCCAGGCCAGCTCGTCGGTCGGCGTTGACAGCATGGCACCTGCCGCCCACGGCACACGCGGGTCGGTGAAGGTCATGTCCCAATGCGTGCCGGCGGCCACGCGATAAGTAAGCCCATCCAGAACCTGTTGATAGGCTTCGGAATAATTCGTGCTCGTGAACTTGTTGTCGCTCGGGAAATTGGTCCCGGTCAGGCCGAGCGGCTTGACGATGTCATCGTTGATCAGCGTCTCCATGCTCCGGCATCCTTTTGCCGCCCTGCAGGACGCTTTTTCCGCGATCAGCCCCAATAGCGCATAGTTGGTATTCGAATATTGCATCAGGCTACCGGCATCAAACAGCGGCGTCCTCTGCGATGACGCTTTCACCAGATCTGCCGGAGAATAACTGGCATTGCCGTAGGTGCCTGTTCCGGCCACGTTATCGAAATTCGACCATTCCTGCAGAACAGTCACATTGGCCAGATTGAGGGATTTGGCTGCCAAGTATTCACGCAGACCACTGCGCATTTCCAGCAAATGGCGGACCGTGATCGTGCCCGCATTGGGGACGTTGAGGTCGGGCAACCAGGTGGCCACGGTGTCATCAAGCCCGATCAGGCCCTGATCCACCAACTGGAGCACGGACGTGGCCGTGAAGGTCTTGGTGGCACTGCCGATGCGATATTGCACGCCCGCATCGTCCGCCATGACCTTCGTTTTGGCCGCATCCCGATACCCACCGGAGCGCATCCAAACCCGACCATCATCCAGACGAATGCCGACAGCCACCCCTTGGACGTTGTCCTGTGAAGCTGCCATGTCCACCACGGCAGTGAACACGTGCTCAAGGGTAGAGGGGGCCGGGTCATCCCCTCCTCCGCAGCCCGTCAGTGCCAACGTCAGTGCAGCCAGCGCCGTGGCCCTGAGCCCCCCGAAACCATGGCGGGGAACTGGCGCATGATCCGGTCGGATCGTGAAGGTGGACATTTTATGCAAGAGAATTCCAGTCAAATCTAGTCAAAAACAGAGATGGCATCCGCCATCCCCACTGAAATCCAGCATGGACACACATCGACAACGATATTGAGCACGGACCGCCATCCATTGCCTGCCACCCGCCAGAAATTCTTTACAAGACAACACCGCAGCCGCCAAGGGAACAGGCTGGCGATTTTTGGTTTACAGGGAACCTCGCAAGATTCTTGATATTTTTGATGTTATTTTTTATGTGTGCGTGTTGCCGATTCTACAAAAATTGATCAGCTTTTCAAAGTCTGCCACTCTGGGCAAGCGGCCCCATTCAGCAAGTCATTCGTGAAGAAATGCCATTTTGATGAAATTTTTCCTGTGCCATATCTTAGGACGGTTGAATGTTCGATTGCCGCAGTGCAGATCTGTGCAGCATGGAACCATTTCGAACCACTTCAGCCCAGCCGGCCACCTGCGCCAGGTTCATGACACAGGTTTGCACCACCGGCCGTTCGCAACCGACATGCGCCAGCGCCAGCACATGCCCTTCGCACAGCCACTGCCTCAAGCCAACCCCTGCCTGGGGCTGCCATGGCCCAGACAAGCTGGACCGATGCCACAGGCTCGGCGTGTCCTCGTGCAGTGCGATGCCAAAGGACTGCAGGTCATGGGACAGCCCCGCGCCAGACGCCTTGACCACCGCCTCCTTCAAGGTCCACAGCCGCATGAACGTGGCTGACCTGGCAGGACCAGGGCCGCAAGCCACCAGCTGAGCCTGTTCCGCTGGCGTGAACACATCGCGCGCCACGGCCACCATGTCCATCGCCTCGCCTCGGTCGATCGGCTCGACATCCACACCGACAGCACCCTGCGCGCACACCGCCACACAGACCATGGAGCGGCAATGCGACAGGTTGAACTGCGGTCCCGGTCCCTGCAGGGCGGGCTTGCCGAAGGCACCCACCCTGAACTGGAGGGCCTCGGCGTGCGGCGGCCCGATCGCCTGGCCCAGACTCAGGCGCAGCAGCGCATGCGCGACCCCATACGCGACCCGGTCCTCGGGGTGATGGAAACGCCCGGCCCGAACCTGCTCCTGGGGTGACAGCACCGACCAGACCGATGCGGCGATCTGATCTCCAGGCGCCAAGGGCACACACCACACGTGACACACCCCCGAGTCCATGTTCATGCCAGCGGCACCGACGCCACCGAGGCGATCGATTTGTCCTTGCACAACTGCCCAAAGCGGGTCCAGAGCTTGTCCCGCGCCTCTGATTTCTTGGACTCCGTGGCCACCCGGTATTTCACCGAATAGGTCGCCACCCATTGACCATTCAGGCACTCCAGTCCGCGCATCGCGATCTTGGGAGCGGGTGATTGGCCGGGTTCCTTGAAGAGGATGGCGTCGATCCCACCGATCGCTTCCTTGATCAGGCCCGCGAGAACGGCACGCTCCACATCCGGGCGAACGTACAGGATGGTCTCGCCCACCAGACCGGCGGGGGCGTTGCTGAGGTTCTCGGTGAGGGCTTCCGAGATGCGGGCATTGGCCAGGCTGATCATCTGCCCGTCATTGGCCTTGATGCGGGTGGTTCTCCACGAAATGTCCTCGACCGTCCCGAGCACGTTGTTCACCCGGATCAGGTCACCGACCTTGAACGGACGCTCCACGTTGAGCAGCAGGCCGGAGAAGATATTGGCGATATTGGCCTGGACCGCAAAACCGATCACCATGGCGAACACCCCGGACGTCGCCAGCAGGCTGGTCAGCGGCTGGTTCAGGACGAAGGCGGTGATGCCGGCCACGGCCAGCGACAGCAGCAGGAAACTCACCAGGAATTTCATGATGTTGGGGATGGCGCGCTGGGCACGCGATTCCAGTCGAGTCCAGATGAAACGCCGCACCGCCATGTCGGCCAGGTACGCCCCCATCAGCCACCAGACACTCTCGTAGCACAGCACCAGCATCCCGGCGGTCTTGCGTCCGGCATGCACGAACGCCTGGTCCAGCACCAGGTTGCCCAGCGATGCCAGCAGCAGCGGCATGAAGATCAGGCGCATCACCCAGGCCTGCTCCGCCCAGTAGCGTCCCCAGCGCCGACTGTCCATCAGCGTCGCCGTGATGAGCCCGACGAACCCAAAGATGCCCAGGTAGACGAACAACTCGGGGGGCAGGATGTCCCGGGCCGACACGCCATCATTCTTGAGCGACAGGCCCAGGGTGATGGTGGAGAACAGGGCCTTCTCGCCGGTCATGCCGACGTACTGCGGTGCACCCTCGCCCCGCTCCTGCACCAGGTCCTGCGACATCCAGGCGTGGGAGACCTGCAGCCCGGAGGCACCCGCCACCACGTTGCGCTTGTGCAGCTCGGCCACGAGGTCGTTCCCGGAAGGCATGCCGAGCACGTCCACCACATAGGTCAGGTTGTTGCGGTTGAGCTGCCGGTGACGGAAGGTGATCCCGGCCACCTGCTGGTTGAAGGTGCGGTTCGCCTGCGTGAAGTTGAGCCTGAACTTCTTCTTCACCCGGTAGCGGCGGTACTGGATGTCCGGCGACTCGATGATCTCCTCGGGCTTGTCCAGCACGAAAGGCTCCGCCGCGTTGGTGACGAGCAGGTCCTGCGGGGAGAAGCTGCCCCGATAGCGGAACCAGATCGACAGATCCAGGGTGACGGTCTCCGCCGTGGGATTGATCTCGCTGATCTCGTGCACCGTGGTGCCCACGTAGACCACGTTGGTCTTGTACATGAAGCGATCGTTGACGTAGAGCACACGACCCTGCTTGAGCGCCTCCACGTAGTCGAACCCGACGCCCTTGGCGATCGGCAGCAACTGCACGGGGGCCGAGATCATCCGCTCGCCGTTGTACAGCCCCATCTGGATGGGCAGCTCCAGCAAGCCCGATGCGGCGGACCACACCCCGGTGATGCCCTGAATCGCCGTCCCGGAACGATCCGGCTCGACCGCCAGACGTGCGGCATCGTGCGCCACGGTGGACACCCAGTCCGGCGCGACACCGCCGTGCTGCTGCTGGAAGGCCAACTGGAACATCTGCGCCTGCTGGTTGGCCGTGTCGAACAGCACCGGCGTGGCCGCCACGATCCCGTGGGTCTGCATCGACACCCCATCCTTGCCCGCCATTTTCGCGCTGGCCTCGGTGAAGGCACGGGTGGCGAGCTGGGCCGGGCCGAAGAAATCGAGGGCACTGCCGCTGGCACGCAGGCGATGCACGATGCGCGCCGCGATCTCCGGTTCGGCGGCCACGAACACGGCCCCCACGCCCAGCCGGCCGATGGACTGGGCAGCCTGCTCAAGGGTCTGCTCGCCACCCTGCCGAGGATCGAACGTCCAGGTCTCGCGCACCGGGGTCTCGAACCGCTTGTAGAGGCTGGTGAACGATTCCACCATGGCGTCAAACTCGCCGCCGGACTGCTGGATCACGTACATCAGCCGCTGCTGGGCGATGTTGCGGGCGTAATTGCCGACGAAGCGGCCCTGTTCAACGCCATTGATGCGCATCGAGACCACCCCGTCGATCGGCTGGTCAAGCGACTGGAGCGTCACGATCGGCAGTTTTCGCTCGCTCAGCCGCCGGGCGGCCTCGTCCAGCAAGGCACGCCGGGTGTAGCCGACCACGCCGATGATGCGCGGATCCTGTGCAATGCGCTGTGCGGCTTCGGCCGTCTCGTCGAACTCGATGACCTCCAGGGAACCCGGGCCGGTGCGCTGGTGAGGCGGTCGACGGTTGTGCTCCGTCACGAAGATCGCCACCCCCCGTGCGATCGACTGCCCATCCAGGCTGCCCTTGGGCACGACCACGGCAACGCGCGAGCGGCGCGAAGCCTCGTCCTGAACAAACAGGACACGGGTCGCATACGACAGCACCGCCCCCAGCAGCAAGGCCGCCAGCACCACCACCACAAAGGCCCGCCATTTGTGCTGGGTCAGCAGCTTCACGCGATCCAGCCAGACGGAATGGGCTGCGTCGTTGTTCTCGCTCATGGATAACCCCCGATAGGAATCTCAAAGTTTCAGTGCGTCAGCGTTTCAGTGCTGAGTTCAGTGAGCGTGGGCCCAACCGTCACGGCCTGCGGCTCGCGATGCCTGGTGACGTCGGGGCGGGCCTGACCTCCCCGATGTCCAGGCTGATGTGCTCCCCAGCCGCGCGCAGGACCACCCGGACGCGGGCACGGTCAGGCGGCACATCGTGCAGAAGGACGCTGCCCGTCGCACGGTCGAACTGCACCCAGGTGGGCAAGGGCTGGCCGTTCTCCATGCCCACGCTGAGTTCGGACCGTGCATGGCGGGCGAGGAACGTGACCGCCTGGGCCGGCAGCGGAATCCGCAGCGCCATGTCCTGCTCTGCGCGCCGGGCGGTGCGCAGGGCCTGATCGGGAGCGACCCCCTTGAGCAGTTCAGCGGACAGGACGCGGTTGAAGACGCGGCTGTTCCCCGGCGAGGTGAAGTGCCCGGCGACATGGCGTCCGCTGGCCACGGCGGTCAGGGCGGTCGACTGCGGCTCGGCCAGGACGCGGGCCAGCTCATCCGGGCTCACCGGCGCCTCGCCAGCCGGGGACCGTTGCTGCAGGCGCACGATCCTGGCCTTCTGCAGAAGGGCGTCCTGTGACCCCACCGGCTGGTCGGTGGATGACGAAGGCACCGCCAGACGGGCCGCTTCGTCACGGGCCTCGGCCTTCGCATAACCCGACATGACCTGCTGAAGCTCGTGCAGGGCCTGCCCGGCCTTTTCCAGGGTCACACCCGACGCCAACAAATTCCCCAAGCCCCTGGACACGCTGCTGGGCTGGTCGTCGATCAGGGCGCGAGGCCCGGCGCCGGTCAGCGCCCCCGTCACCGACTGGTCCACCCGTGCCAGACGCGCCTGCTCCTGTGCTGCCTCGCGTGCGACCTTCACGGCCTCCTCAAGGTGGTTGCCCGCCATGACGGCAGCACCCAAGGCGCGACCGAACACCTGCTCGCCTTGAGGGGATGCGGCCTGGGCCAGACGGGTCACGGCGGCACGCCCTCCGTCCGATGGACTCGACGCCAGCAGGTCGGACGCGGAGCCCCCCGCCACACTCCCGCGCGATGGATTCACCGACAGGGGCATCGCCGCCGATGCCTGCGCCACGGCAAGCGGTGGTGGCACGCCCCGCGCCATGAGCTGTGCGACGGAGCGGGTGTAGGTCTGGGCGGTGGCGCGCGCCTGGGCTTGCGGGACACCACGCGCCACGGCCATGGCCACCTGCTTGGCGGCGAGCTGGTCCAGCGTCGTCCCGGCGGTGCTGCCGCCCGAGAAGTCCGGCGCACCTGGGGTGCCGGGACGAGACGCGGCCAGGATCTCTGCCGCCTGCGCACTGGCCTGGTCGGGTGGCACGCCTCGGGCCATGAGCTGCGTCACCGACGCGCCATACAGTGCCGTGGCCGCCTGGACCTGCTCGGCCGGCAGCCCCTGGGCGATGGCCTGCGCCGACCATGCAGAGGTGATGCGGTCCAGGGCCTGTTCGGGTTGAGTCCCTCCCGCGATGTCGCGGAGCGACAAGGTTTCGGGCGCACGTATCGGCCGGGCGGAGGGCGCAGCCGCCGTCGTGTCTTGCGCGGGCCTGGGCCGCTCGGGCATCGGCACGGGGACCGCCGCGACCCCAGGCGAGCGGCCCGTCGGCGTCCGGGTGCTGCGCTCGGTGGAGGTGGTTCCTGCGGGTCCAGGAGGCACTCCCACCGTCACGGCTGGCGATGCCACGACGGGCCTGGGGGATGAGGCCGGCGCCGTGGTCACCGCCGGTGGAGTCGTCACAGCGGGCACAGGCGCCGCCGCCACAGCAGGAGGGGTCGGGGCGGCTGCAGCGGGTTTGGCGGTGACGGTCGGTTCTTCCTGCGCCTTGGTGGCCGCTTCACCTTCACCAAGGCTGGCACTGGAACTGGCACCGGTGAGGCTGACGTCACCCACCGTGATCTCCATCGCCACCTCGATGGCAGGTGCCAGCATGGCCTGTGTCGTGGTGCGGGTGGGCGAGACCTCCGACCGGCTCGCGACACCGACGACCGGCGGTGGCATGACCGCCTGCACGGTGGCCGTCAGCAACCGCGAGGGCACCAGCGTGTAGTTGCTGGCATCGGCCCCCCTCAGCACCAGACCGGCCACCGACACCGGTTTGCTTGCCCCGACAGCCGGATCGGCGAATGTGCCGACTGGCGTGCCCGCGACGGACAGTTGATCGCCCGCCAGCCCACCCACCGTGGGCGTGCCGGTCAGCGTGACACCCACCGTGCCGTCATACACACGGTCCTGCGCCGTCAATCCCGTGAGCGAGATCGGCCTCGGTGTGACCGTCGCGGTCAGACCCGTCGGCACCACCACGCTGTAGTTCCCGGCATCCGCTCCACTGGTGCTCGCGCTCAGCACCACCGCCTTGCCCGCCCCGGCCTGCTTGTCCGCGAACTGTCCCGTCAAAAAACCCACCGTCGCGTCGTCGCCCGCCACCAGACCACTCTGGCGCTGCCCTGCCGTGTTCACGGTGGCCGTCACCCCTGCGTCGTACACCTTGTCCAGCACCGTCACGCCACTCACCACCAGCGCCCTCGGCGTGATCGTCGCGGTCAGGCTCGTCGGGAGCACCATGCTGTAGTTCCCCGCGTCCGCACCTCCCAGCGCCAGGCCCGACACCGCCACCGGCTTGGCCACCCCTGCATGGCGATCGACCAGCACCCCTGCCGCCACCCCTGTCAACGTGAGCTGATCGCCCGCCAGGGCGTTCACCGTTGGCGTACCCGTCAGCGTGACACCCGCTGTCCCGTCATACACCCGGTCCTGTGCCACCAGCCCCGTGAGCGGGATCGGCCTCGGCGTGATCGTCGCCGCCAGGCCCGCCGGCATCGTCAGGCTGTAGTTCCCCGCGTCAAGCCCGCTCACGTTCCCGCTCAGCACCACCGCCTTGCCCGCACCCGCCTGCTTGTCCGTGAACTGCCCCACCATGCTCACCGTCACGTCGTCGCCGACCACCACAACACTCGGGCTTTGCCCCCCCGTGTTCACTGTCGCCGTCACGCCCCCGTCGTACACCTTGTCCGCCACTGTCACGCCGCTCAGCACCAGCGCCTTCGGCGTGATCGTCGCCGTCAGGCTCGTCGGGATCACCACGCTGTAGTTCCCCGCGTCCGCACCTCCCAGCGTCAGACCCGACACCGCAATTGGCTTCGCCACCCCGGCCCCTTTGTCCGCGAACGCCCCTGCCGCACTGCCGATCACCGTGAGCTGATCGCCCGCCAGGGCGTTCACCGTTGGCGTGCCCGTCAGCGTGACGCCTACTGTTCCGTCATACACCCGGTCCTGCGCCGCCAGTCCCATGAGCGGGATCGGTCTCGGCGTGATCGTCGCCGCCAGGCCCGCCGGCATCGTCAGGCTGTAGTTCCCCGCGTCAAGCCCGCTCACGTTCCCGCTCAGCACCACCGCCTTGCCCGCACCCGCCTGCTTGTCCGTGAACTGC
>JAAFKB010000027.1 GCA_013299055.1 Sphaerotilus sp. | reverse complement strand
GACGAAGCCACCTTCATGCAGACCCTCGACGACTACAACCGCGCCTGCCGCGTCGGCACCTTCGACCACACCCGGCTCGACGACTGCCACACCGACGGCGTCGCCCCCGCCAAGACCCACTGGGCGAGGCCGATCGACACGCCGCCGTTCTACGGCTACACGCTGCGCCCCGGCGTCACGTTCACCTACCTCGGGCTGAAGACCGACGACCAGGCCGCGGTGCATTTCGGTGGTCAGCCGAGCGACAACCTGTTCGTGGCCGGCGAGATGATGGCGGGCAACGTGCTGGGCCAGGGCTACACGGCCGGCGTGGGCATGTCGATCGGCACGGCGTTCGGCCGCATCGCCGGCACGTCGGCGGCCCGCAGTGCGCTGGCGCAACAAGGGCAACGCCAAGGAGCCGCCCATGCAGACGCTTGAGGCGCTGACCCGCGACGCGCTGGCGCTCGGGCGCGGCGAGTTCGTCCCGGCCCACCAGACGACCGCGCAGACCGACGAGGTCGCCCGCGTGATGGGCATCTGCAACGCCTGCCGCTACTGCGAGGGCTTCTGCGCGGTGTTCCCGGCGATGACGCGGCGGCTCGATTTCACCCCGGCCGACGCGCATTACCTCGCCAACCTCTGCCACAACTGCGGCGCCTGCCTGCACGCCTGCCAGTACGCCCCGCCGCACGAGTTCGCGCTGAACGTGCCGCGGGCGATGGCGCAGGTGCGGGTGACGACCTACGCCGACCACGCCTGGCCGACGGCGTTCGGCACGCTGTACCGGCGCAACGGCGCGGTGGTGGCGCTGGCGCTGGCGGCGGGGCTGGCGCTGTTCGGGCTGCTGGTGCTGGCGCTGCACGGGCGGCTGTGGCACGAGCCGCTGGCGGGCAATTTCTACGCGGTGCTGCCGCACGGGCTGATGGTGGCGCTGTTCGCTCCGGTGTTCGGCTGGGCGGTGCTGGCGCTCGGGATCGGCGTGGGCCGGTTCTGGCGCGGGGTGACGCCGGAGGGCGACGTGCCGGGCGCGGCGGTGGCCGAGGCGACGCGGGACGCCGTGCGGCTGCGCTACCTCGACGGCGGCCACGGCCAGGGCTGCCACGACGCCGACGACCGCACCACCCACTGGCGCCGCCGCTTCCACCACCTGACGGCGGGCGGCTTCCTGCTGTGCTTCGCCTCGACGACGGTGGCGACGCTGTACCACTACCTGCTCGGGGAACAGGCACCCTACCCCGTCACCAGCCTGCCGGTGCTGCTCGGCACCGTCGGCGGACTCGGGTTGCTGGTGGGGCCGGCGGGGCTGCTGTGGCTGAACCTGAAGCGCGACCCGCTGCACGGCGACCCGCAGCAGCGGCCGATGGACCGCGCCTTCATCACGCTGCTGTTCCTCGTCAGCCTGACGGGGCTGGCGCTGCTGGCCGGGCGCGAGACGGGGGCGATGGCGGCGCTGCTCGTGGTGCACCTCGGGACGGTGATGGCGCTGTTCGCGACCTTGCCGTATGGCAAGTTCGCGCATGGGGCTTATCGGGTGGCCGCGCTGCTCAAGTACGCGGTCGAGCGACGACAGCCCGACCGCCTCGGCCTTGGCGGGGATTGAGCCAGACACAAGGCCATGCCGCTTCGGTGGTCCTCGACACACAGGTACGCGACCACCACGGCCTGTCGCGACAGGTCCATCAGCGCGGCGTCTTCCAGCGCAGCTTGCGGTAGATGGTGTTGCGGCTGATGCCCAGCTGCTTGGCGGCCACCGAGATGTTGCCTCCCGCGGCCTCCACCGCACGCTGGATGGACTGCAGCTCGATGTCCTCCAGCGAGCGCCCGACGGAGGTGTCGGCGTCCACGGGGGGGAATGCTGGCGCGACCGCAGGCGCCTCGGCGGTGGCCGCGCGCGCAGGGGATTCGGACTCCGCCGGCATCGGGGCCGTCGCCGGGCGCAGCGCGGCGCACTGGCGGGCGTCTTCGATGAAGTCGTCGGAGAGGTGGTCACGGGTGATCGACGCCTCTCCGGCGGCCATCACGCTGGCAGTGCGCAGCACGTTGAAGAGCTGGCGCACATTGCCCGGCCAGTGGTAGCCCTGGAACAGGCGCAGCACGTCCGGACTCAGGCGCAGCCGGCGGTCCGGGTTCTCGCGCTCCAGGATGCGCTCGACCAGCACCATCAGGTCGCTGCGCTCGCGCAAGGGGGGCAGGCGCACGGCCAGCCCGTTGAGGCGGTAGTACAGATCCTCGCGGAAGGTCTTCTGCTCGATCATCTCGCGCAGGTTGCGGTGCGTGGCGCAGACCAGCATCACGTCCACCGACACCGCCTTGGCGCTGCCCAGCGGCGTGACCTGGCGCTCCTGCAGCACGCGCAGCAGGTGGGCCTGCAAGGTCAGCGGCATGTCGCCGATCTCGTCCAGGAACAGCGTGCCGCCGTTGGCCTGCACGATCTTGCCGACCGCCCCCTTGCGCCGTGCCCCGGTGAAGGCGCCTTCCTCGTAGCCGAACAGCTCCGCCTCGATCAGCGTCTCGGGAATCGAGGCGCAGTTCACGGCCACGAAAGACTGGCGTGCGCGCTCGGAGTCCTGGTGGATGGCGCGGGCCAGCAGCTCCTTGCCGGTGCCGGTCTCGCCCAGGATGAGGATGGGAATGTCACGGTTGATGACGCGGCGGATCTTGTCCACGAGGCTGCCGACCTGCGCATCCCCGGTGGTGAGGCTGGTCAGGCCGGCGCGCTCGGCACCCGCAGCGGCACGGGCAGGGCCGGCCGCGTGGTGCGTGGCAGTGCCCTGGCCCGTGGCGAACGCAGCGGACGCGGCAGTGGTCGGGGTCTCGCTCACGGGGGTGACATCGCTGACCGAGGCGGCGCTTTCCATGCCGTGCCAGACCGGCCAGTTGAAGCGGGCATAGACGTGGAACTGCCGCCCGTTGGACAGCTCCACCGGCAGCGGCTGCGCCAGCGGCGAGCGGAAGCGGTCCACCAGCGCCGGCACGCTGGTGCCGAACAGCGAGGGCAGCGAGTGCATCCGCAGCGCCGCCCCGCTCAGGCCGAGCTGCTCCAGCGCGCCCCGGTTGGCCCCGACCAGCTTGCCGTCCTGGCTCACCGCGAGGATGCCCTCCATCAGCGTGCCGATGAACTCGACCCGGCTGTGGAAGTGCAGCCGCATCACGTTGCGGTAGTCGTCGGTGAGCCAGTGGTTCTCGATCATGCGCGCCGACATCTTCACCAGGCCCATCGTGTGCTGGTGGTACGTGCGCTGGTCGCCGGAGACATCAAGCACGCCGAGGATGTTGCCGCGCGGGTCGAGGATCGGGGCGGCCGAGCACGTCAGGAAGTGGTTGGCGTGCATGTAGTGCTCGTCGGCGTGGACGAGCGTGGGCGATTCCTCGATCAGCGCGGTGCCGACAGCGTTGGTGCCCTTGGACTGCTCGGACCAGTTCACGCCCGGCTGCAGCGCGACCTTGGAGGCGCGCGTCAGGAAATCGTGGTCACCGATCGAATGGATGATCGTGCCAGTCGCGTCGCACAGCACCACCATCGAGTCGCTGTTGACGATCTGCTCGAACAGCATCTCCATCACCGGAGCGGCGTGGGCGTAGAGGCGCTGGTTGCGCTCGCGGGCCACGGTCAGGTCCGAGCGGCCCAGCGGCGAGAAGTCCAGCCGCTCGATGCGCGACAGGCCCAGCGCGGCGCAGCGTTCGTGCGAATTGTCGATCTTCGAGACATGGCTGGTGTCCAGCGGCAGTGCCGAGGCGATCGGGCGGCGCACATCACCCTGCGCGGCCCGCACGCGCAGTCCCGCCGAGGCCGGGGTATAGGAAGCTGCCATGGACTTGTCTCCTGTGATCCTGCTGGGATCCTGATCTGGGTCAAACGGGCGAGGACGCCATTGTCACCCGCCGGTCAGTGTCATCTATTCGCACAATCCGGCCGTTTTGCTGTCACAACCGTGGCGATTTCCCAAGCCTGACGCGCAATTTAGGCGCAAACCAGCGCAAAGAACCGCGGACAGACCCTAGTTTTCTCGCCCTGGCAAGGCCCGAAGTCCTGCTTGGCACAGCGATTGCAGAAACGATGCCAGCCCCTTTTCTTGACTGGAGACAATGAATGGCACGAGGCAACTTCTTCCGCGCAGCAATCCTGGCCACATTCTGTGCCGCGACTGGCAGTGCGGCGCTGGCCCATGGCGACGTGACCCCGCAAGCCGTGGACACATCCAGCCTGCCGCAGCTGGGTGCCGACTGGCGCGCCGAGAACCCATACCGCAAGAACGACAAGGCCATCGCCGTCGGCTCCTCGGCCTACAACCAGAACTGCGCCCGCTGCCACGGCCTCGAAGCGATCTCCGGCGGCATCGCGCCCGATCTGCGCAAGCTCGACAACGACTGCGTGGGCGTCAAGGACGAGAAAAAGCGCAATGCCTGCGTGAAGGAAATGGACGATTACTATCTGACCAGCGTGCGCCGCGGCAAGGTGCGAAACGGGGCGGTCTACATGCCCCCGTTCGAAGGCATGCTCAGCCAGGAAGCCATGTGGGCGATGAAGTCCTACCTGGAAACCCGCCGCGAGAAGCCGCTGCCCTGATCCCCACCGGAGTTTGCTCATGCCCTTCCCCCACGACACGCCGGCCAGCCGTCGCGCATTCCTCGGCCAGTCTTCCACCCTGGCGCTGGGCTCGCTCGGCGCCCTGCTCGGCCTGGACAGCGCCAGCGCACAGGACAAGTCCGCCCTCACGAAGGTACGCGAGCGGGGCCGCCTGGTCGTGGGGCTCTACAACGACCTGCCACCGTTCCACGTCAAGGGACAGGGCATCGAGATCGACCTGGCCAAGGCGCTCGCCGCGTCGCTGGGCGTGGAGGTGTCGCTGCTGCCGTTCACCGCAGACGAGAACATGAACGACGACCTGCGCAACATGGTCTGGCGCGGGCACATCCTGGGCTACGGGCCGGCGGACGTGCTGCTGCATGTGCCGGTGGACCGCCCGCTGATGCAGAACAACCCGCGCGTGAGCATCTTCGGCCCCTACTGGCGCGAGCGGGTCGTGGTGGCGCGGGACCTGAGCACGCTGCCCGACCTCGACAGCCTGGACCCGCTGCGCGGCGTGCGCACGGCGGTGCCGGGCATGTCGCTGGCGGGCTGGCTGATGATCGGCGCGGAGTCGGGCGCCCTGCGCGAGACGCTGACCACCAAGATCCCCGATGGCGTCGTGGCCGCGCAGATGCTGCAGCGTGGCGAGGTGTCGGCCGCAGCGGGTCTGCGCTCCGAGATCGAGACGGTGCTGCGGGGCGATCCGCGCTTCGCCATCACGCCGATCCCGATGCCGCGTGCGCCGAAGGACGGGTGGGCGGTGGGCATGGCCGTCAAGAAGGAAGCCACCGATCTGGCCGAGGCGCTGCAGGGTGCGCTCAACGGTCTGGCCGACAAGGGCGAGCTGAAGACGATGTTCGCCCGCGCTAACCTGGACTGGACGCGCGTCTGAACGGTGACGCTGCCGCGGGACGGATAATCCTGGCCCATGGAAACCTTTGACGTCGTCATCGTCGGGGCCGGCGCAGCCGGCCTTTTTTGCGCCGGTCGCACAGGCCAGGCCGGCCAGCGCGTGCTGCTGCTCGACCACAGCCCGAAAGTGGCCGAGAAGATCCGCATCTCCGGCGGCGGGCGCGCCAACTTCACCAACCGGGAGGTGGGACCAGCGAATTTCCTCTCGGACAACCCGCGTTTCAGCCGCTCGGCCCTGGCACGCTTCACACCGGCGGACTTCGTGGCCCTCGTGCAGCGCCACGGCATCGCCTTCCACGAGAAGCACAAGGGCCAGCTCTTCTGCGACCGCAGCGCCGAAGACCTGATCACGATGCTGCTGCGCGAGTGTGACGCGGGTGGCGTGGTGCGACGCCAGCCGTGCGGGGTACGGGCCGTGCGACAAGGCGCAGCCGACCGGGGCGGATTCGAGCTGGACACCGACGCTGGCCCGGTGCGCGCCCCCCGGCTGGTGATCGCCACGGGCGGCCTGCCGGTACCCAAGATCGGCGCGACCGATTTCGGCCTGCGCATCGCCCGGCAGTTCGGCCACGGCATCGTCGCGCCTCGACCGGCGCTGGTGCCGCTGACGTTCGATGCGCAGCAGTGGGCGCCGTATGCCGCGCTGTCGGGAGTGGCGCTCCCGGTGGGCATCTCCACCGGTACCGGCAAGGCACGGACCACCTTCCTCGAAGACCTGCTGTTCACCCACCGTGGCCTGAGCGGACCCGCCGTGCTGCAGATCTCCAGCTTCTGGCGGCCGGGGCAGGCGCTGCAGATCGACCTCGCGCCCGGCCTCGACCTGGGCGCCCGGCTGCTGGCGGCCAAGCAGACCTCGCGCCGGCAGCTCTCCAACGAATTCTCGACCCTGCTGCCCACACGCCTGGCCGAGGCGTGGCTGCAAGGCGCCGGACTCGACCTCCAGCGCCCCATGCCCGACTGCAAGGACAAGGATCTCCAGGCGGTGGCGCAGCGGGCGCGGGCCTGGGAGGTTTCGCCCACCGGAGACGAAGGCTGGAAAAAGGCCGAGGTCATGGCCGGTGGCGTCGATACCCGCGAACTCAGCTCGCAGACGCTGGAGAGCAAGCGCGTGCCCGGTCTGCACTTCATCGGCGAGGTCGTCGATGTGACCGGCTGGCTGGGGGGCTACAACTTCCAGTGGGCCTGGGCCAGCGCCGCCGCGTGCGCCGAGGCCCTGTCGGCAACGGATGCAACGGTTGCTGCGCCGTCCTGAGATCGATTTGAGCCACGGGCAAGGAAACTCACCTATAATCTCAGGCTTTGCTGGCAAAGAAGCCTGTTCGAGTCGGCGGCACCAGGGTTTCCGGAACCCCGCGCCGGCCACCGAGGGCATAACCGAAGGATCTTTCAGTTCATGACGACTATTCGAGTCAAGGAAAACGAGCCGTTCGACGTGGCCCTGCGCCGTTTCAAGCGCACCATCGAGAAGCTGGGCCTGCTGCCCGACCTGCGCGCCCGTGAGTTCTACGAGAAGCCCACGGCCGAGCGCAAGCGCAAGAAGGCTGCTGCCGTCAAGCGCCACTACAAGCGCGTGCGCTCGATGCAGCTCCCGAAGCGCCTGTACTGATCCAGGCCGGACCTGATCTGCACAAAACCCGCACGGGACGCCGTGGCGGGTTTTTTCTTTTTCCCACACCAGGAACCAGGAGTCACCATGGGCCTCAAGGACCAGATCACCGACGACATGAAGACCGCCATGCGCGCCAAGGACACGGCGCGGCTGGGCACGATCCGCCTGCTGCTGGCCGCGTGCAAGCAGAAGGAAGTCGACGAGCGCGTGACCCTCACCGACGCCGATGTGGTGGCCCTCGTGGACAAGCTCATCAAGCAGCGCAAGGACTCGATCACCCAGTTCACCACCGCCGGGCGCATGGACCTGGTTGCGCAGGAAAGCGCCGAAGTCACCGTGCTGGAAGCCTACTTGCCGCAGCGCCTCGGGGCCGAGGAGATCGACGCCGCCGTGCGGGCCATCGTCACTGAACTGGGCGCGAGTGGTCCCGGCGCCATGGGCAAGGTGATGGGGGTAGTCAAGCAGCGCCTGGCGGGCAACGCCGACATGGGGCTGGTCTCGGCCGCCGTCAAACGCGCACTGAATCCCTGATTCCCCCTGCACTCCTGATCCACTCGGAGCCCTCACCATGAGCACTTCCCTGCCGACCCAGCGCATCGCCGCCGACGTGTGCGTTGCCCCCCAGCTCAGCCCGGCGGCCATGGCGGACGCCGCTGCCGCCGGCTTTCGCAGCGTGATCAACAACCGCCCGGACTTCGAGCACGGCCCCGACCAGCCCACCAGCGCCGCCATCGAGGCCGCCGCCCTGGCTGCCGGTCTGCAATACGCCCACCTGCCGGTGGCTGGCGGCTACCAGAGCCCGGACGAGATCGCCCGCTTCGCCGCGCTGATCGCCGCGATGCCGCGCCCGCTGCTGTGCTTCTGCCGCAGCGGCGCGCGCTCGACGCGGCTGTTCGTGGCCGCCACCCAGGCCGGCTGAGCGCGGCCGGCGATGCCCTTCGCCGACCCGAGAGGCCCGCGCCGCCTGCGCAAGAAGATCGTGCTGCTGGCGGTGCTGCCGCTGCTGGCCGCGCTGGTGCTGATCGCGCTGGCGGTGCGTTTCCAGGCGCTGGACCTGGCGCGCCAGGAGCGCGCACTGGTCGAGTCCGCCTACCTCGCCAGCAAGGAAGCCGAACTGCGCCACCACGTCGAGATGGCGATGAACATGGTCCGGCCGATCTACGACAGTGGCCGTGACGACGCCCAGGCCCAGGCCGAAGCCATCCGCATCCTCAACGCCTTCGACTACGACCGGGGCGATGGCTACTTCTTCGCCTACGAGTACAGCGGACGCTGTCTCGTGCTGCCCCACCAGCCCGAACTCGTCGGGCAGAACCTCTGGGAGATCCGCGACCGCGATGGGCGCCCGGTGGTGCAGGCGCTGGTGGCCAAGGCACGCGAAGGCGCAGGCTTCTTCCGCTATGTCTGGAACAAGCCCTCGGTGAAGCAGGTTGCCCCCAAGCTGGGCTACGTCGTCGGGCTGCAACGCTGGGGCTGGATGCTCGGCACCGGCATCTACCTCGACGACGTGCAGGCCACGCTCGACCAGCTCGACCAGCAGGGCAGCGCCAACATCGCCAAGACCATGGGCTGGATCGCCGCCATCGCGCTGCTGGCCCTGGCGCTGGTGGGTGGCAGTGCGCTGGCGCTCAACCTCAGCGAGTACCGCGCCGCCGATGCGCAACTGCAGCTGCTCGCCCGCCAGGTGGTGCAGTCGCAGGAGAACGAGCGCGCCCACCTCTCGCGCGAGCTGCACGACTCGACCAGCCAGACCCTGGTATCCATCAAGCTGCTGCTGGACAGCGCCATCGGCCAGCTCGGCCGCACGCTGCACCCGCTGCCCGCCCCCTTGGCGCAAGCACGCACCCGCATCGACGAGGCGCTCACCGAAGTGCGCGACATCTCCCACCGGCTGCGCCCGGTCGTGCTCGACACGCTCGGCCTGCCGAGTGCACTGCAGCACCTGGGCGAGGAGTTCGCCGAACACGCCGAGATGGCTTTCTTCATGCGGGTACACGGCCACGCCGACGACCTGCCCGAAGAGATCAAGACGGTCCTGTTCCGCGTGACCCAGGAGGCGCTGACCAACATCGACAAGCACGCACGCGCCGGCCGTGTCGATCTGCGGCTGATCTTCCTGGCCGGCGGGGTGCGGCTGTCGGTGGCGGACGACGGAGGTGGCTTCGACGTGGCCGCCATCGGCGCCGACCCTCGGCGCGGCATCGGCCTGCGCAACATGCGCGAGCGGGTCGAGTCGGTCGGCGGTGTCTTCAAGGTCCATTCGCGGCCCGGGGCCACCCGGGTCATCGCCCAGTTGCCCGCCGAGGCCGTGCGGCGCTTCACCCTCCAGCCCCTTGCCCCCCATGCGCATCCTGCTCGTCGATGACCATCCTCTCGTGCGCGAAGGCGTGCGCACGCTGATCCAGGGCCAGCCCGACCACGAAGTCGTCGGCGAAGCCCCGGACGCCGACACCGCCCTGCGCCTGGCCGCCGCCCTGCGCCCGCAGCTCGTGCTGACCGACATCGGCATGAAGCACACCAACGGCATCACGCTGACCGCCCGGATCCGCGACCAGTGGCCTGACACGGCGGTGATCGTGCTGAGCATGTACGACAACCCCGAGTACGTCCACCAGGCGATGCAGGCCGGCGCGCGCGGCTACGTGCTCAAGGATGCCCCGTCGTCCGACATCGTCGAGGCCATCGCGACCGTGGCGGCGGGTGGCACTTTCCTCAGCGCCAGCGTGGCCCGGCCGGTGGTGCGCAGCGACGAACCCCGCCCGCTGCTGTCCGAACGCGAGTCCGAGATCCTGCACTGCCTGGCACGCGGTCTGTCCAGCAAGCAGATCGCCGCCGACCACGACCTCAGCGTGCGCACCGTCGAGACGCACCGCCAGAACATCCGCCGCAAGCTGCGCATCGAGGGCCAGGCGGAGCTGATCCGCTACGCCGTGGAACACTGCCG
The DNA here is from genome assembly GCA_013299055.1 of Sphaerotilus sp. Taxonomy (GTDB): domain Bacteria; phylum Pseudomonadota; class Gammaproteobacteria; order Burkholderiales; family Burkholderiaceae_C; genus Sphaerotilus. The sequence continues at coordinate 33,702 of JAAFKB010000027.1, read as the reverse complement.
CACCGCCTAGCACCTGCGCAGGCCGCGGCGCCTGCGTAGTGCCGCGTAGTCGTAAGACCCGATGTGCCGGATCAGGGTTTTCGAGTGTGATATCGCACAAGTTTTCTCACCCTCCGAAACCACGTCCCACCTCCTGGAGACATCCCCTTGACTGCCCTCTTGAGACTCTCAGGCTGGATCGACGCGTTCAATGAACGTGTCGGGCGGCTCCTGTCCTGGCTGGTGCTGGCGGCGGTGCTGATCAGCGCCGGCAATGCCATCATGCGCAAGACCTTCAACATCGGCTCGAACGCCTTCCTCGAAATCCAGTGGTACCTGTTCGCCGCCGTGTTCATGCTCGGCGCGGGCTATGCGTTCCTGAAGAACGCCCACGTGCGCATCGACTTCATTTCGTCGAAGCTGTCCACGCGGACCAACACGGTCATCGACATCCTCGGCATCGTGGTCTTCCTGATCCCGCTGAGCCTGATCCTGATCAACCTGTCGTGGCCGCTGTTCATGCGCGCCTATGACAGCGGCGAGATGAGCCAGAACGCCGGGGGCCTGATCCGCTGGCCGGTGCTGCTGCTGATCCCGGCCGGTTTCGGCATCCTGCTGGTGCAGGCGGTGTCGGAGCTGATCAAGCGCGTGGCCTACCTGCAGGGCCTGCGTGACGAGCCGATGTCGGTCGAACATGGCCCGAGCGACGAAGAGAAACTCGCCGCCGAACTCGCCGCCAAGGCCGAGCTGGCCGCCCGCGAAGGAGCACGTCCGTGATCGAGTTTGTCACCCAGAATTTTGTGCCGCTGATGTTCTGCGGCCTGTTCGTGTTCCTGCTGACCGGCATCCCCGTGGCCTTCGGTCTGGCGGCCACCGGTCTCGTGTTCGGCTTCGTCGGCATGGAAGTGGGCCTCTTCGGCGGCACCCTGTTCCAGGCGCTGCCGCTGCGGGTCTTCGGGATCATGCAGAACGACACCCTGCTGGCGATCCCCTTCTTCACCTTCATGGGCATCATCCTGGAGCGGTCGGGGATGGCGGAGGATCTGCTCGAAACCGTGGGGCAGGTGTTCGGCCCGCTGCGCGGCGGTCTGGCGGTCGCGGTGATCCTGGTCGGTGCGCTGCTGGCGGCGACGACCGGCGTGGTCGCGGCGGCCGTGATCTCGATGGGCCTGATCTCGCTGCCCATCATGCTGCGCTACGGCTACAACCGCACCATCGCCACCGGCACCATCACCGCCTCCGGCACGCTCGCGCAGGCCATCCCGCCGTCGCTGGTGCTGATCGTGCTGGCCGACCAGCTCGGCCGCTCGGTGGGCGACATGTACGCCGGCGCGCTGGTGCCGGGCCTGCTGCTGGTGGGTCTGTACCTGGCCTTCATCGCGGCCGTGGCGATCTTCAAGCCGGACTGGGTGCCCGCCCTGCCACCCGAAGCCCGCATCTACCGCGAAGCCAACGGTGCGAGCGGCCACAAGTCGCTGCTGGCGCTGCTGCTGATCTGCGGCGTGGCGGGCTGGGCCTGGTCGCAGGTGCATGAAAGCATCCTGAACCCCTTCCTGGGCCGCACGCTGCCCGCCCCGGGCGACGAGACGCTGATCCTGTCGATGACGATCTCGTCCTTCCTGGCGCTCGGTCTGGCGATGGTCAACCGGGTGACGAAGATGGGCCTGCTGTCGAAGCTGGCCGAACGCTTCACCTTCGTGCTGATCCCGCCGCTGGTGCTGATCTTCCTGGTGCTGGGCACGATCTTCCTGGGTGTCGCGACGCCGACGGAAGGCGGCGCGATGGGCGCGGTCGGCGCACTGCTGATGGCGTTCTCGCGCGGCCAGATCAACCGCACGCTGATGAACCAGGCGCTCGACAGCACGGCGCGGCTGAGCTGCTTCGTGCTGTTCATCCTGATCGGCTCGACGGTGTTCAGCTTCACCTTCAACGCCGCCGACGGCCACATCTGGGTCGAGCACCTGTTCGACAACATGCCCGGCGGCGCGATGGGCTTCCTGATCGTCGTGAACCTGCTGGTGTTCGTGCTGGGCTGCTTCATCGACTTCTTCGAGATCGCCTTCATCGTCGTGCCGATCCTGGCACCGGTGGCCGAGAAGATCCTGCCGGAACTGCTGCCCCCGGGCTACCCGGCGGACTTCGCGATGGTGTGGTTCGGCGTGATCCTGGCGATGAACCTGCAGACCTCGTTCCTGACGCCACCGTTCGGTTTTGCGCTGTTCTACCTGCGCAGCGTCGCGGCGAAGAAGGACTACAAGGACCGCGTGACCGGCGAGATGATCCCGGCGGTAGAGACCTCGCAGATCTACAAGGGCTCGATCGCCTTCATCGTGCTGCAGCTCATCATGGTCGGGGTGGTGATCGCTTTCCCGACGCTGGTGTCCGGTGATGCCGGCCCGGCCAGCACCATCGACGCCAACCAGGCGCTGCAGGAGATGACCATCTCCAACGAGCAGGCCCCGGCCGAGCAGAACATGCAAGGTCTGGAGCCACCGGCGGGCGCCGCCTCGGAGCCTGACCCGATGGATGCCTTCAAGGATCTGCCGAAGGACGGCGAAAAGAAGTAAGCCCGAACGAGGGGGGCCGCACAGCGTGCGTTGTGCTGTCATGCGGGGGTGCGCATTCGTTGATAAGCTCACGGAATGCGTGCCCCTTTTTCCTTTCGTTTCCCGCGGTCTGCCGCACTCGCGGTTGCCGGCATCGCGCTGCTGGCGGGATGCAGCACCCCGAAGCCACTGCCACCCCCCGCGTCGGTCGCAGCCACCACCCCGGTCTGGCACGCCCCGCTGCCACACGCGGGCGATCCCGGCAGGCTGGTGTCGTGGTGGACGCAGTTCGACGACCCGCTGCTGCCCGCGCTGATCGACGAGGCGCAGGCCGCCCACCCGGTGCTGGCCCAGGCGCTGGCCCGCATCCAGCAGGCACGGGCAGGTCAGCGGGTCGCCGCCTCGGCGGGCTGGCCGACGGTCGGCGCGAACGTGCAGGCGCAGCGCAGCTCCGGCGCCGCCACCGGGTTCAATGCCGTCAGCCAGACCAGCGCCATCATCGATGCGGGCTGGGAGATCGACCTGTTCGGCGGGGTGCGCCACGGCGTGGCGGCAGCGCAGTCGCGTGCCGCGCAGGCCGAACTCGGCTGGCACGAGGCGCGGGTCTCGCTGGCGGCCGAGGTGGCACAGACCTACGTCGGCCTGCGCGCCTGCGAGGCGGCGGTGGCGCTCTACACCCGTGAAGCGGATTCGCTCGGCCGCAGCAGTGCGCTGGTGCAGAAGAAAGCCGACGTGGGGTTCGAGGCGCCCGCCAACGCCCGACTGGCCCAGGCGTCGGCGGCACAGGCCCGTGACCGTGTCACCGTGCAGCAGACCGAATGCGGCTTGACCGTGAAGGCGCTGGTGCTGCTGACCGGGGCGGACGAGGTGGCCTTGCGCGATCGGCTCGCCCCGCGCACCGCCCGCATCCCGCAGCCCGCCCCCTTCCAGCTCGCCGCCCTGCCCGCGGCCACGCTGACCCAGCGCCCTGACCTCGCCGCCGCCGAGCGCGATCTGCAGGCCAGCGCCGCCGACGTGGGCGTGGCCGACGCTGCCCGCTGGCCCCAACTGACGGTCAACGGCAACCTCGGCATCGGGCTGGTGCGCACGGGGGGCAGCACCTCGGACGCCGTGACCTGGGGCTTCGGGCCGAACCTGTCGCTGCCGATCTTCAACCGGGGCCGCCTGCAAGCCCAGGCCGACGCCGCCCGCGCCCGCTACGACGAGGCCCGCGCCGGCTATGCGCTCAAGCTGCGGCAGGCGGTGCGCGAGGTCCAGGAAGCCCTGCTGCGCCTCGACAGCAGCCTGCGCCGCGAGACCGACGCCCGCACCGCCGCCGAAGGCTTGCGCAGCTTCCTGGCCAGCACCGAGGAACGCGCCCGGCTCGGCTCGGCCAGCGTCATCGAGACCGAGGACGCCCGCCGCCTGACGCTCTCGGCCGAAGCGGCGCTGCTGGCCCTGCAGCGCGAGCAGGTCAGCGCCTGGATCAGCCTGTACCGCGCCGTCGGCGGGGGCTGGACCCGTGAACACAACACCCCTTCGTGACACCGCCATGACCCAACGACTCCGCTCTGCCGTCACGCTGACGCTGCTGCTCACCACCCTGTCCGCGCACGCGGCCGATGCCCCCGCTTCCGCCGCGCCGAAAGCCGCGCTGACCGTCAGCGTCACCACACCCCAGTCCGCCGCCCTGCCCCAGTCGCTCGCCGCCAACGGCAGCATCGCGGCGTGGCAGGAGGTGGTCATCGGCGCCGAAACCCAAGGGCTGCGGCTCACCGAGGTCCACGTCCAGATCGGCGACCGGGTGAAGAAGGGCCAGGTGCTCGCCCGCCTGCAGGGCGACACGCTGGCCGCCGACCTCGCCGCGACCAAGGCCGGGATCGCCGAGGCCGAAGCCACCCTGGCCGAGGCCAAGGCCAACGCCGAACGCGCCCGCGCCCTGCAGCCCAGCGGCGCCCTGAGCAGCCAGCAGATCCAGCAGTACACCACTGGCGAGGCCACCGCCCAGGCCCGGCTGCAGTCGCTCAAGGCCCGCCTGGCCGCCGACACGCTGCGGCTGAACCAGACCGTCCTCAAGGCACCCGACGACGGTGTCATCAGCGCCCGCCTCGCCACGATGGGCGCGGTGGCGCAGCCGGGGCAGGAGCTGTTCCGCCTGATCCGGCAGGGGCGGCTGGAGTGGCGCGCCGAGGTGCCCGCCGCCGACATGAACCGGCTGCAGCCCGGCGTGGTCGTGAAGGTCGTGCCCCACGGCGGCAGCCCGATCGACGCCAAGGTCCGCATGCTCGCGCCCACCGTCGATCCGGCCACGCGCAACGGCCTCGTCTACGTCGATCTGCCGGCCACCAGCAGCGGCGCCGGCGCGGCCCGGCCCGGCATGTTCGCGCGCGGCGAATTCGTCTTCGGCCAGACGACGGCGCTGACGCTGCCGCAGACGGCGGTGGTGCTGCGCGACGGCTACAGCCACGTCTTCCGGCTCGGCAAGGACAACCGCGTGCTGCAGACCAAGGTGCAGGTCGGCCGCCGGCTGGGCGAGCGGGTCGAGGTGACAGGCGGGCTCGACGCGGCGGCGCAGGTGGTGGCCAGCGGAGGCGGTTTCCTCGCCGACGGGGATCTGGTCAAGGTGGTGAAGCCATGAACGTCTCCTCCTGGTCGATCCGCAACCCGATCCCGGCGATCCTGCTGTTCATCCTGCTCACGCTCGCGGGCCTGATGGGCTTCCGGGCGATGACGATCCAGAACTTCCCCGACATCGACCTGCCGACCATCTCGGTCACGGCCGCCCTGCCCGGCGCCGCCCCCGCGCAGCTCGAAACCGAGGTCGCCCGCAAGCTCGAAAACGCCGTCGCCACGCTGAAGAGCGTCAAGCACATCTACACGCTGGTCAGCGACGGCGTGGTGACGGTGACGGTCGAATTCCGTCTGGAGAAGTCCACCCAGGAGGCGGTGGACGACGTGCGCGACGCGGTGGCGCGGGTGCGCTCGGACCTGCCCGGCGACCTGCGCGACCCGATCATCCAGAAGATGGACCTGGCCGGCACGCCCATCCTCACCTACACCGTCGCCTCCGAGCGCATGGACGACGAGGCGCTGAGCTGGTTCGTGGACAACGCCATCACCAAGCAGATGCTGTCGGTGCGCGGTGTGGGCGCCGTGTCGCGGGTGGGCGGCGTGACGCGCGAGGTACGGGTGGAACTCGACCCGGCGCAGTTGCTCGCGCTCAACGCCACCGCGTCGGACGTGTCGCGCCAGTTGCGGCAGATCCAGCAGGACGCCCCCGGCGGACGCAGCGACCTGGGCGGCGCCGAGCAAGCGGTGCGGACCATCGCCACCGTGCAGAGCGCCGAGGAACTCGGGCGGCTGGAGATCGCGCTGTCGGACGGCCGGCGGGTGCGGCTCGACCAGATCGCCCGCGTCACCGACACGGTGGCGGAGCCGCGGGCGGTCGCGCTGCTCGACGGCAAGCCGGTGGTCGGCTTCGAGATCACGCGCTCGAAGGGCGCGGGCGAAGTGGCCATCGCGGCGGACGTGCGCAGCCGGGTCGAGGCGCTGCGCAAGGCCCATCCGGAAATCACCTTCACCGAGGCATTCAACTTCGTCGATCCGGTGCAGGAGGGCTACGACGGCTCGATGCTGCTGCTCTACGAGGGTGCGATCCTGGCGGTGATCGTGGTGTGGTTCTTCCTGCGCGACTGGCGGGCCACGCTGGTGTCGGCGATCGCGCTGCCGCTGTCGGTGATCCCGACGTTCGCGGTGATGCACCTGCTCGGCTTCACGGTCAACGTGGTGACGCTGCTGAGCCTGTCGCTGGTGGTGGGCATCCTGGTGGACGACGCCATCGTCGAGATCGAGAACATCATGCGCCACCTCGCGATGGGGAAAACCCCGTTCGAGGCCGCCATGGAGGCCGCCGACGAGATCGGCATGGCGGTGATCGCGACGACGTTCACGCTGATCGCGGTGTTCCTGCCGACCGCGTTCATGAGCGGCGTGCCGGGCAAGTTCTTCGTGCAGTTCGGCTGGACGGCGGCGATCGCGGTGTTCTTCTCGCTGGTCGTGGCGCGGATGCTGACGCCGATGATGGCGGCCTACCTGCTGCGCCCGCCAAAGCACGCGGAGAAGGAACCCGGCTGGATGGCGTGGTACCTGCGGCTGGCGCGCTGGTGCCTGAAGCACCGGATCCTCACGACACTGGCCACGACGGCGTTTTTTGTCGGCTCGTTTGCGCTGGTGCCCTACCTGCCGACGGGCTTCATCCCGCCCGATGACCTGTCGCAGACCCAGGTGACGGTGACGCTGCCGCCCGGTTCGACGCTGAAGGAAACCCGTGCGCTGGCCGAACAGGCGCGGCAACTGGTGGTCCAGCACCCGCACGTCAAGCTGGTCTACACCGCCATCGGGGGTGGGGCGGCGGGCGCCGATCCGTTCGCGCCGCAGGGTGCTGCGAGCGTGACCAAGGCCGTGCTGACGATCAACATGACGCACCGCGACCAGCGCCCCGGCGTGAGCAAGCAGGCCATCGAGGGCGAGTTGCGCACGCTGGTCGAGGCCCTGCCCGGTGCGCGGGTGAAGGTCGGGTTCGGCGGTTCGTCCGAGAAATACATCCTCGTGCTGGCCAGCGAAAACGGCGCCGCACTGGCCGACCACGCCAAGGTGGTGGAACGCGAGCTGCGCGGCATCCCCGGCATCGGCAACGTCGTCTCCACCTCCAGCCTCGTGCGGCCGGAGCTGATCGTGCGGCCGGATGCGGCGCGGGCAGCCGACCTGGGCGTGACCACTGCCGCCATCGCCGACACCCTGCGCGTGGCGACCAGCGGCGACTACGACCAGGGGCTGGCGAAGCTGAACCTGTCGCAGCGGCAGGTGCCGATCGTCGTGCGGCTGCCGGCCGAGGCGCGGGCGGATCTGGAGCTGCTCAGCCGCCTGCCGGTGCCGGGGGCGCGCGGGCCGGTGCCGCTGTCGAGCGTGGCGACGCTGGAGATGGCGAGCGGCCCGGCGCAGATCGACCGCTACGACCGCCAGCGCAACATCAACTTCGAGATCGAGCTGAACGGCGTGCCGCTGGGCGAGGTCGAGCGGCTGGCGCAGGCGCTGCCCAGCCTGCAGCAGTTGCCCCCCGGCGTGATGCAGACGACCGTGGGCGACGCCGAGGCGATGGGCGAGCTGTTCCAGAGTTTCTCGCTGGCGATGCTGACCGGCGTGCTGTGCATCTACATCGTGCTGGTGCTGCTGTTCAAGGACTTCATCCAGCCGGTGACGATCCTGGCGGCGCTGGTGCTGTCGATCCCGGGCGCGTTCCTGGCGCTGTTCGTCACGCACACGGCGCTGAGCATGCCGTCGATGATCGGCCTGATCATGCTGATGGGCATCGCGACGAAGAACTCGATCCTGCTGGTGGATTACGTGGTGCTGGCGCGGCGTGACCACGGACTGAACCGCTGGGACGCCGTGCTCGACGCCTGCCACAAGCGGGCGCGGCCGATCATCATGACGACGATCGCGATGGGCGCGGGGATGATGCCGATCGCGCTGGGGCTGGGGGTGGACCCGAGTTTCCGGGCGCCGATGGCGATCGTGGTGATCGGCGGGCTGATCACGTCCACGTTCCTGAGCCTGCTGGTGATTCCGGTCGTGTTCACCTATGTGGACGACGGCATGGGGCTGGTGGGGCGGGTGTTTCAGCGCCTCACCAGCCGGCAGCCTGCCCGTCCCGCCTAGGATCGCTCGCCGCGACATAGCCCTCCACCGCCGGGTCGCCCAGCCGCCAGATGAACTGCCCCGCGCCAAAGTCCTGGTAGGTGTCGCTGATGACCTCCAGGCAGTGACCTCGGGCAGCGAGCCCCTGCACGGTCGCGGCCGGCATCGTCGCCTCGACGTTGAGCGACAGGCCGGCGTTGCAGCGCCAGCGCGGCGCATCGCAGGCGGTCTGCGGGTTCTGGTGGTGGTCGAGCATGCGCACGAGGGTCTGCACATGGCCCTGCGGCTGCATGTGGGCGCCCATCACGCCGAAGCCCATCACCGGCTGCCCGTCGCGGGTCAGGAAGCCCGGGATGATGGTGTGGAACGGCCGCTTGCCCGGCGCCACCACGTTGGCGCTGTGCGGGTCGAGGCTGAAGGCGTGGCCCCGGTTCTGCAGGCTCAGGCCGTACGCGGGCAGCACCACGCCCGAGCCGAAGCCCATGTAGTTGCTCTGGATGAAGCTGACCATCATCCCGCGCTCGTCGGCGGCGGTGAGGTAGATGGTACCGCCCTGGACCGGCTGGCCGGCGCCGAAGTCCTGCGCACGCTGCGGGTCGATCAGGCGGGCGCGCTCGCGCAGGTAGCCGGGGTCGAGCAGGTCGGCGGCGCTGACGGCCATGCTCCCCGGCTCGGCGACGAAGCGGTAGACATCGGCGAAGGCGAGCTTCATCGCCTCGATCTGCAGATGCTGGCCATCCGCGCCATCGACAGGCAGGCCGGCCAGATCGAAATGCTGCAGCAGGCCCAGGGCAATCAGTGCGGCGAGTCCCTGGCCGTTGGGCGGGATCTCGTGCAGGGTGTGGCCGCGGTAGTCCTGCTGGATCGGCGTCACCCACTCGGGCGCAAAGCCGGCCAGGTCCGCCAGGGTCAGTGCCCCGCCCTGCGCGGCGGCGGTGCGGGCCAGTGCCTCGGCGATCTCCCCTTCGTAGAACGCCCGTCCCCGTGTCGCGCCGATCGCCCGCAAGGCCCGCGCTGCGCCGGGCATCGTGAAGCGTTCGCCGACCGCGGGCGCTCGGCCATGCGGCAGGAACACCTCGGCGAACCCGGGTTGGCGGGTCAGCGCATCGAGCGTGGCGGCGGCGGCCCATTTCTGCTGCACGACGACGGGCACGGCGTACCCCCGCTCGGCCACCTCTGCGGCCGGGGCCATCAGCGCGTCGAAGGGCAGCCGGCCGAAGCGCGCCGACAACGCCGCCCACGCCGCCACCGCGCCCGGCACGGTCACGGCATCCCAGCCGCGCACCGGAGGTGCCATGGCGTCCGGGGCGTGGCGGCGGCGGAAGTGGTCGGGTGTCCAGGCTTGGGGCGCCGGGCCGGAGGCGTTGAGCCCGTGCAGTTGCTGGCCGTCCCAGAGAATGCAGAAGGCGTCGGACCCCAGCCCGTTGCTGCACGGCTCGACGACGGTCATCACCGCAGCGGCGGCCACGGCGGCATCGACGGCGTTGCCCCCTTCGGCCAAGATGCGCAATCCGGCCTGCGCCGCCAGAGGGTGCGAGGTGGCGACGACGTTGCGGGCGAACACGGGCAGGCGGGCGCTGGTGTAGGAGGTCGTGTAGTCGAAGGTCATGGTGGCAGCGAGAAGACGGGCAAGCGCAGGTCCAGCGCGATGGCGGCCAGCCGGGTGGCGGCGACGGTGACGAATCCGGCCGCAAACGCGACGCCGGTCGACGCCTTGGCCGCCCGCAGCAGCAGGTAGACCACGATGCCGGCGATGGCGGCCGAGGCGTAGATGTCCTGCCGGAAGATGAGCGGCACCTTGGCGGACAGCACGTCGCGCACCACCCCGCCCCCAGCGCCGCTCAGCGTGCCCATGAGGACGATCACCAGCGGCCGGCACCCGGCTTTCTCGGCCACCTGCGCGCCGGAGATGGCGAACAGGGCGAGGCCAAGCGCGTCGGCGCTGAGCAGCGCGTGCAGCGGGATGGGCAGGAAATGGACCCAGACCAGCGTGGCGGCAGTGGCGGCGATGACCGTGTAGAGCGGGCCGGGGTCCTGGATCCAGAAGATGGGATGCGCACCCAGCAGGACATCGCGCAAGGTACCGCCGCCGACCGCCGTGATGGAGGCGAGCACGAGGATGCCGAGCAGGTCGAGCTGTGCGGCGATGCCGGCCAACGCACCGCTGGCAGCGAAGACCGCCACGCCGATCAGGTCGAGGGCGTACAGCAGGCGGGCGGGATTGCCCGGCAAGGCGACCCGCTGCGGCGACAGCACCGCCATGGCTCAGCCCGCCGACTCCAGCATCCAGCGCCCCTCGCCCATGAACGTCAGCGCCTGGCCATGGAACGCTGCGAGCGTCTGCCGGTGCCCGACACTGACGAGGATGGTCTGCGGCAGGTGGCTGCGCAGCAAGCCGTACAGCGTGTGCTCCAGCCCGGCATCGGTGGCCGACGTGGCCTCGTCGAGGAAGACGATCGCCGGCCGGTTCGCCAGCGCCCGCCCGAAGGCCAGCCGCTGTTGCTCGCCTGGCGAGAGCACCTGCGACCAGTCCTGCTCGACATCGAGCTGCTCGATGAGCTGGCCGAGCTGCACCTGCCCCAGCACCTGCCGCGCCACCTCGTCGGACACCGTCTCGGCCGGATACGCCAGCGCCGCCCGCAGGCTGCCCACCGGGAGATACGGCCGTTGCGACAGGAACAGGCTGGCCGCGCCAGTCGGGCGCTCGATCGCCCCCGTCGCGTACGGCCACAGCCCGGCCAGCGTGCGCAGCAGCGTCGTCTTGCCCGAGCCGGACGGGCCGCGGATCAGCAGCGCCTGCCCGGCCACCATCGTCATGTCCAGGTCGATCAGCAGCGGGCGGCCGTCCGGGCGGTTCACGGTCAGGTGGCGTGTCACCAGGGCCGAGGCGTTCTCCTGGACCACCGGCAGCGCCAGCCGCGCCGAGGCCGCCACGTTCTGCTCGAAGCCGCTGAGGCGCTCCAGCACGGCGCGGTACCCCGCGAAGCTGTCATACGAGCTGCGGAAGAAGGACAGCGCATCCTCCACCTGCCCGAACGCCTGGCTGGTCTGCATCACGTCGCCGAGCTTGATCGTCCCGGCAAACAGCCGAGGCGCCTGGATGACGAACGGGAAGATCACCGCGATCTGGCTGATGACGAGGTTGTAGCCATCCAGCTTGAGCGAGCGCCACAGGGTGTCCCAGGCGTTGCCGATCACCGCCGCGAAGCTCGCCAGCAGGCCGCGCCGCTCGACCCCTTCCCCCCGGTACAGCGCGATGCTTTCACCGTATTCGCGCATGCGCACCAGCAGGTAGCGGTAGTTGGCGGTGAACTTCTCGTTGAGGAAATTCAGCGCGATCAGCGGCCGGCCGATGCGGAAGGCGAACACCGACGCCGCGATCACGTACACGTACACGAGGAACACCATGGCGCGCGGCACCTCGGTTCCGAACACCACCATCGACGCCGACAGGTTCCACAGGATGCCCGTGAACTCGTACATCGACACCACGGCGCTGACCAGCCCCAGCGAGAGGGCCAGCGTGGTGCCCACCAGCGTGGTCACGTCCTGCTGGATGCGCTGGTCGGGGTTGTCAACGGTCGGCTCGGCGAAGCGGCCGAGGTAGTAGGACTGCGCACCCAGCCACTCGGTCACGGTGTGGTCGTTGAGCCACTGGCGCCAGTGGATGGTGAACGCACCGCGGATGTAGGTGTTGAGCAGCGCCCGCAACACATGCACCGTCGCCAGCAGACCGAAGAGCTGGATGTGGAACCAGAACGCCGGCTGATCGAGCGCCTGCAGGCCGCTGTAGAAACCGTTGTACCAGAACGAGAACAGCACGTTCATGCGCACGGCGAACAGCGTGAACAGCAGCATCAGCGCCACGCCGAGCAGTGGCCGCCAGCTCCGCTTTGGCGAAAAGTACGCGCCGCTGAGCGACCAGAACTGCCGCCCCCAGACCGTCCAGCGGGCCAGCGCCGCCATCACGAGCACGAAGACCACCAGCGTGATGGCAAAGGTCTTGCCCAGCCAGAGGGCGCTGTTGAGAAGCTCTTGATTCCAGTTCATGGCCCGTAGTCTACGGGCGAAAAAAAGGAGCCTGACAGGCTCCTTCTTGACGAGCGACCAAGATCAGGCCGCGTTGGCCTTCTCGTAGGCGGCCATGCCGCTGACGATTTCGGCCTTGGCAGCGTCCGGACCTTCCCAGCCCTTGACCTTGACCCACTTGTTCGGCTCCAGGTCCTTGTAGTGCTCGAAGAAGTGCTGGATGGCCTTCAGGCGCATCTGGTTGATGTCCTCCGGCTTCTGCCAGTGGGTGTAGATCGGCAGCACCTTGTCGATCGGCACGGCCAGCAGCTTGGCGTCGCCACCCGCTTCGTCGTCCATCTGCAGCACGCCGATGGCGCGGCAGGTCACCACGACACCCGGCGTCAGCGCGAACGGCGTGATCACCAGCACGTCCACCGGATCGCCATCGTCGGCCAGCGTGCGCGGGATGTAGCCGTAGTTGCACGGGTAGTGCATCGCCGTCGTCATGAAGCGGTCCACGAACAGCGCGCCGCTTTCCTTGTCCACTTCGTACTTGATCGGGTCGGCGTTCATCGGGATCTCGATGACCACGTTGAATTGCTCGGGGGCTTTGGCGCCGGGGGTGACGTTGTGCAGGCTCATGGGGGAGGGTTTTTCCGAGTGGGGGACGAACAAACCTCGGGATTCTACGGGGTGTGCTTGCGCAGTCCTTGCACGGGCGCCGCATCCGCCACAGGGGGCGCCGCAGGAATGCCCTGAAAAAGTGCATCGGCTGCTGGAAAACACCATGCTGGCGTGATTGTTTTCACAATTCGCTTCTTCTACGATCAGCTCCATTGCGCCCTGCCCTGCTGCTGCAACGTGTTCAGGACGCCGACATCTTTGCCCGAGTTCGACGACCCACTCCCACGAGGAAGGAGACTCCGATGTCCATGACCACCGCGCTCATCGCGGCGCTGCTCTGCGGCCTGGCTGCAGTCCTGTACGGCTTCATCACCCGAAGCTGGATCCTGAAACAAGACGCCGGCAACGCGCGCATGCAGGAGATCGCCACGGCGATCCAGCAGGGTGCCGCCGCCTACCTGGCCCGCCAGTACCGCACCATCGCCATCGTCGGTGTGGTGCTGGCGGTGCTGATCGCCGTGTTCATCGACCTGCCGACGGCCATCGCCTTCGTCATCGGCGCCCTGCTCTCGGGCGCTTGCGGCTTCATCGGCATGAACGTGTCGGTGCGCGCCAATGTCCGCACCGCACAAGCGGCCACCAAGGGGATGAACGAGGCGCTCAACGTCGCCTTCAAGGGCGGCGCGATCACCGGGATGCTGGTGGTCGGCCTGGGGCTGCTGGGCGTGGGCATCGTCTTCTGGGTGCTGACCGGCGGGGCCAGCACGGACAACGCCGGCCTGTCCGCTGCGATCAAGCCACTGATGGGATTGGCCTTCGGCTCCTCGCTGATCTCGATCTTCGCGCGGCTGGGCGGCGGCATCTTCACCAAGGGCGCGGATGTGGGCGCCGATCTGGTGGGCAAGGTCGAGGCCGGCATCCCCGAGGACGACCCGCGCAACCCGGCGGTGATCGCGGACAACGTCGGCGACAACGTGGGCGACTGCGCCGGCATGGCCGCCGACCTGTTCGAGACCTACGCGGTGACGCTGATCGCCACGATGGTGCTCGGTGCGCTGCTGATCACGTCCGCACCGATGGTGGCGGTCGTCTACCCGCTGCTGCTGGGCGGCGTGTCGATCATCGCGTCGATCATCGGCTGCAGCGTCGTCAAGGCCACGCCCGGCATGCGGAACGTGATGCCGGCGCTCTACAAGGGTCTGATCGTCGCGGGGGTGCTGTCGCTGATCGCCTTCTACTTCGTCACGACGATGTTCGTGCCGGACGACGTGCTGGGCAGTGCGGGCAGCCAGATGCGGCTGTTCGGTGCGTGCGCCGTCGGTCTGGTGCTGACAGCGGCGATGGTCTGGATCACCGAGTACTACACCGGCACGCAATACGCCCCGGTGCAGCACGTCGCCCAAGCCTCCACCACCGGCCACGGCACCAACGTCATCGCCGGTCTGGGCGTGTCGATGCGGTCCACCGCATGGCCGGTGCTGTTCGTGTGCCTGGCGATCCTGGCGGCGTTCTGGCTCGGCGGTCTGTACGGCATCGCGATTGCCGCCACCTCGATGCTGAGCATGGCCGGCATCGTCGTGGCCCTCGACGCCTATGGCCCGATCACCGACAACGCCGGCGGCATCGCCGAAATGGCCGAGATGCCCAAGTCGGTGCGCGACATCACCGACCCGCTCGACGCTGTCGGCAACACGACCAAGGCGGTGACCAAGGGCTACGCGATCGGTTCGGCGGGTCTGGCGGCGCTCGTGCTGTTCGCCGACTACACGCACGCCCTCGAAGCCCGCGGACTGCACGTCAGCTTCGACCTGTCCAACCACCTCGTGATCGTGGGCCTGTTCATCGGCGGGCTGATCCCCTACCTGTTCGGCGCGATGGCGATGGAAGCGGTCGGCCGCGCCGCGGGCAGCGTGGTCGAGGAGGTGCGCCGGCAGTTCCGCGACATCCCCGGGATCATGCAGGGCACGGCCAAGCCAGAGTACGGCCGCGCCGTGGACATGCTGACCAGCGCGGCGATCAAGGAAATGGTCGTGCCGAGCCTGCTGCCGGTGGTCGTGCCAGTGCTGGTGGGGCTGCTGCTCGGGCCGGCGGCGCTGGGCGGGCTGCTGATGGGGACCATCGTGACGGGGCTGTTCGTCGCCATCTCGATGTGTACCGGCGGTGGCGCCTGGGACAACGCCAAGAAGTACATCGAGGACGGTCACCACGGTGGCAAGGGCAGCGATGCGCACAAGGCGGCAGTCACGGGTGACACGGTCGGCGATCCGTACAAGGACACCGCCGGCCCTGCCATCAACCCGCTGATCAAGATCATCAACATCGTGGCGCTGCTGATCGTGCCGCTGCTGTCGGGTGGCTCGGCTCCGGTGCCGGCGGCCAAGGTCGAGGCTGCACCCGCCGTGGTCGCTGCACCTGCAGCGGCTGCGGTCGAAACCGATGCTGCGTCGATCAAGGTCGAGAACGGCGTGGTGAAGTTCTACTTCGCCTCGGGCGCTGCGGCGCTGGCGGACGGCGCACCTGCCGCGTTGGCAGACGTGGTCAAGGCCGTCGGCGAGGGCAAGACCGCCGTGCTCAGCGGCTTCCACGACGCCAGCGGCGATCCGGCCAAGAACGCCGAGCTGGCCAAGCTGCGCGCCTTCGCCGTGCGGGATGCGCTCAAGGCACTGGGCGTGGCAGAAGACAAGGTCGAGCTGAGCAAGCCAGCCGAGACCATGGGCAGCGGCTCGGCAGCCGAGGCCCGCCGCGTGGAAGTGACACTGAAGTGAGGTAGACAGGCTCCAGCAGTCGTACCCGGTACCACCTGGTACGACTGCCCGGACTCTGCTGGGGGAAATTGCCGACTTGATTCCCGGCCGCATGCGATTCATCCTCACGGGATGGTGGCGCAGGCATACAATGCTGCACTGCAACATATTTTGCCCGCCACCTACCTGGTGACGAAGCCCCCGGAGTCAGAGGAATCGCAATGCTTTACCAACTCTACGAAACCCAACGCGCGTTGCTCAGTCCGTTTGCCGAATTCGCCAGCGCCACCGGCAAGCTCTACAGCCACCCGCTGTCGCCCTTTGCCCAGGCGCCCGGCTCGCAGCGGATGGCCGCTGGTTTCGACCTGATGCACCGGCTGACCAAGGACTACGAGAAGCCGGCGTTCGGGATTACCTCGGTGCAGGTCGACGGGGTGGACGTGGCGGTGCAGGAGCAGGTGATCGAGGCCAAGCCCTTCTGCCGCCTGCTGCGCTTCAAGCGGTACACCGACAACGCCCAGATGCTGGAGCGCATGCGTGCGCAGCCGATCGTGCTGGTGGTCGCGCCGCTGTCCGGCCACCACTCGACCTTGCTGCGCGACACGGTGCGCACGCTGCTGCAGGACCACAAGGTCTACATCACCGACTGGGTCGATGCCCGCATGGTGCCGCTGGCCGATGGCGAGTTCCATCTGGCCGACTACATCGCCTACGTGCAGAACTTCATCCGCAGTCTGGGGCCGGAAGTCAACGTGATCTCGGTGTGCCAGCCGACGGTGCCGGTGCTGGCGGCGATCTCGCTGCTGGCCTCCAAGGGTGAGTTCACGCCACGCACGATGACGATGATGGGTGGCCCGATCGACGCCCGCAAGAGCCCGACCGCGGTCAACAACCTGGCGATGAACCGCACACACGAATGGTTCGAGCAGAACGTGATCTACCGCGTTCCGCAGAACTTCCCGGGCGCCGGTCGCCGCGTCTACCCTGGCTTCATGCAGCACACCGGCTTCGTCGCGATGAACCCGGACCGGCACGCCAACTCGCACTGGGACTATTTCCTGGACCTGGTGCGTGGTGACGACGACAGCGCGGAAGCCCATCGCCAGTTCTATGACGAGTACAACGCTGTGCTCGACATGGACGCGGACTATTACCTCGAAACCATCAAGACCGTGTTCCAGGATTTTTCGCTGGTGCATGGCACATGGAACGTGCGAGGCGAATTGGTGCGGCCGCAGGACATCACGACCACGGCACTGCTGACGGTCGAAGGCGAGCTGGACGACATCTCCGGCGCGGGCCAGACCGAAGCGGCGCACGGTCTGTGCAGCGGCATTCCGGCGGATCGCCGCCAGCACTACCTTGTGCAGGGCGCCGGTCACTACGGCATCTTTTCAGGCCGCCGCTGGCGCGAGATGGCCTACCCGGAGGTGCGCAAGTTCATCTTGGCACACCAGCAGCCGGTGGCCGAGCCTGCATCTCAGCAGGTCGTGGCAGCCCCGGCGACGGCCAAAGGCAAGAAATCTGCGGCTACCTGAGTTCGGTCCGCGCATGACCAGCCTGGCAGACAGGATCGACGCCGCGCTGCCGCAGACCCAGTGTGCCCGCTGCGGCTACCCGGACTGCCGCAGCTACGCCGAAGCCATCGCCCATGGCCAGACGGGCATCAACCGCTGCCCGCCTGGCGGGGTCGACGGCGTGCTGCGGCTGGCCACGCTGACTGGACAACCCGCCCTGCCACTGGACGACACCTGCGGCGTCGAGGGACCGCTGACGGTCGCCATCATCGACGAGGCCTGGTGCATCGGCTGCACGCTGTGCCTGAAGGCATGTCCAGTCGACTGCATCGTCGGCGCCCACAAGCAGATGCACACGGTGATCGAAAGCCACTGCACGGGCTGCGAGCTGTGCCTGCCAGCCTGCCCGGTGGACTGCATTGCGCTGGAGGTCGTCACCCCGGACCGCTCCGGCTGGCAAGCCTGGACCGCACAGCAGGCTGACGAGGCGCGCAGCCGGTATCTCGCCCGCAACACCCGCAACGCGCAGCACCGTGACGCCCAGGCGGGTCGCCCACGGGACGAGCCCCTGGACACGCTGGCGCCGCAGAGGGAAGCATCCGGTGAGACCCACCACAAACGCTCGCTCATCGAAGCCGCACTGGCCCGCTCACGGGCGCAGCGCCTGGCCAGCCCATGACTGGGCATGTTATAGTGGCGGCCGTTGTGTCGGGGGGGTAGCTCAGCTGGGAGAGCGTCGCGTTCGCAATGCGAAGGTCGGGAGTTCGATCCTCCTCCTCTCCACCATCACAACGATCCAGACGGTCCGCCAAGGTCCGACAAACCAGAAAAAGCCCTTGAGAATCAACGCTCCAGGGCTTTTTTGTTGTCCAGCGTCGTGCGAAAGGGTTCGTGAAGGAGACCCACCCGGACACGACGCTTTCCGGCGTCCGCAAGAAGGCAGACGAGGCGCGGCGACTGCAGCACCAGCCACACTCCACCAGCCCGGCCCTGACAAGGACACCACGCATGCCGACCACCGACCCCACCCCCGATTTCCTCGCCGCCAGCGGCCTGCCGACGCGCTGGCAGGGCTGCGAGCGGCTGGTGGTGCTGGACCTCGGGCCGGGGGCCGTGCGGCGGTTCGAGGCGCTGCAGGCGGCGTGGCATGCCGATGCCCTGCGCTGCGAGCGGCTGGTCGTGCTGGCCACGGATGGCCCCGACAGCACCGACCACGCGGACGGGCGCGTGCAGTGGATCCGGCTGGCGGACGACCCCGGCATCGCCCTGCGCGGGCTGCAGGCGCAGGTCGACGTGTTCTGGCTGGGCGACTCGCCGGCGGTGCCGGGTGGGCTGGTGCGCCGGCTGCACCGGGTGGCCGCGCCGGGCGCGACGCTGTGGTCCGCCCGCCCGCATCCCGCCGACCATGCGCATTTCCCGCTGCGCTACCTCCCGCCCCGCCCCGCCGCGTTCCGCCCGCCCCACCAAGGGCCGCGCACGGCGCTGGTCATCGGCGCCGGGCTGGCTGGATGCGCGGCGGCCTGGGCCCTGGCACGACAGGGCTGGCACGCCACGGTGCTCGATCGGCAGGCCGCCCCCGCGCAGGAAACCTCCGGTAACCCCGCCGGCCTGATGCACGGCACCTTCAACGCGCCGGACAGCCTGCACGCCCGCTGGTTCCGCGCCGCCGCCCGCTGCACGGCACGGCTGGCAGGCCCGGCGATCGCGTCCGGAGCGGTGGCGGGTGATCTGGGCGGATTCCTGCGGCTGGAGCACCGGCTGGACACGGCCCAGGCGGTGGGCCAGTGTGCCCAGGTCGGGCTGCCGGCGGACTATGTGCGCTGGGTCGAACGCGCGCAGGCGCAGGCGGACACCGGGCTGGTGCTCGCGTCGGGTGGCTGGTGGTATGGGCAGGCGGGCTGGATGTCGCCGGGTGACTGGTCGCGCTGGCTGCTGGCGCAGGCGGTGGCGGCTGGACTGGCGCGCTTTCAGGGGAACACCGCCGTGGCCAGGCTGCATCAGGCCGCCGAGGGCCATGGCTGGCAGGCACTGGATGCCGACGGACAGGTGCTGGCGCAGGCACCGGTGGTGGTGCTCGCGACGGCGCTCGCGGTCGATCGGCTGCTGCCGCAGGGCGCTGCGACGGTGGCGATGCAAGCCGTGCGCGGCCAGACCACGCTGCTGGCGGCCGACACACCGGGACTGCGGCCACCGCGGCGAGCCTTGTCGGGTCAAGGCTATGGGCTGACGCTGCCGGACGGACGGGTCTTCACTGGCGCCACCACGCAGCACACCGATCCGGACCCCAGCGTGCGCCAGACCGACCACCGGCACAACCTGGTCAGGGCCACAAGGCTGGGGCTGTGCGCATCGGCAGAAGCGGCGGCCACGGGCATCGTCGGGGGGCGGGTCGGCTGGCGGGCCACCACGGCGGATCGGCTGCCGTGCATCGGCCCGCCGCCGGATCTGCGCCGCCCGCCGACGCCAGGCACCGGCCGGCAAGATGGCCTGCAGCACCAGCCCCGCTGGCACAGCGCCGTCGACGGGCTCTACCTGTTCACGGGTCTGGGCGCGCGCGGCATCACCAGTGCGGCGCTGGGGGCGCAGGTGCTGGCGGCGTGGGTGACGGGCACGCCGTTTCCGGTGGACACCGCCCTGCGCGACGCGCTGGACCCCGCACGCGAAAAAAAAGGCGGCTCCGCAGAGCCGCCTTGTCAAGCGAAGGAACCTTCAGGACCAACAGCTCCTCCGTGAAAAAGGGGCTTGGCAGGTTAAGCATTTCGTTGACAAGGCGAGCAGTGGGACACCCCCGCGAACACGGGGCACCCCCTCCACTCAAGGGGGCGCCGAAGACGCAATATCCGGCAGTTCCACGTCCCGCAGCTGCCGTGCCATCGCCCGCGTGCGGACCTCGGCGGACTCGATGCTCTGGCTGGCCTCGTGCAGCTTGCGCCGGGTCTTCTCCAGCGCGTCGCCGAACCGGGCGAATTCGCTCTTCACGGCGCCCAGGATCTGCCACACTTCCGCGCTGCGCTGCTCCAGCGCCAACGTGCGGAAGCCCATCTGCAGGCTGTTGAGCATGGCCAGCAACGTGGTCGGGCCGGCCAGGGTGACCCGGTGCTCGCGCTGCAGCCGCTCGTTCAGGCCGGGCCGGCGCAGCAGCTCGGCGTAGAGGCCCTCGGTCGGCAGGAAGAGCACGGCGAAGTCGGTCGTGTGCGGCGGAGCGAGGTATTTGCTGGCGATGGTGCGGGCCTCGTCGCGCACGCGCAGCTCCAGTGCGCGGGCCGCCTGCTCGGCCGCGGGCTTGTCGGCACGGTCCTGCGCGTCCAGCAGCCGCTCGTAGTCCTCGCGGGGAAACTTCGCGTCGATGGGCAGCCAGACCGGTGCGTCGTGCCCCGCAGCGCCCCGCCCCGGCAGTCGGATGGCAAATTCCACCCGGTCGCGACTGCCCGGTACCGTGACCACGTTGGTGGCGTACTGCTCGACCGTGAACACCTGCTCCAGCAGGGCGCCGAGCTGCACCTCGCCCAGCAGCCCGCGGGTCTTGACATTGCCCAGCACGCGCTTGAGGTCGCCCACCCCCTGCGCCAGCGTCTGCATCTCGCCCAGGCCGCGGTGGACCTGCTCCAGCCGCTCGGCGACTTGCTTGAAGCTCTCGCCGAGGCGGGCCTCCAGCGTGGCCTGGAGCTTCTCGTCCACCGTGGCGCGCATCTGCTCCAGCTTGCGCTCGTTGTCGGCCTGCAGGCTGGCCAGGCGCTGCTCGACGCTGGCCTGCACGGCGTCCAGCCGCTGCTCCATCGCCTGCTGCAGTCCCGCCAGGCGGCGCTCGCTGGCCTCGAACTGGGTGCGGCTGGCCTCGCTGGTCTGGGTCAGCAGCAGGCGCTGGAACTGGGCCAGTGCGGCGTTCAGCTCCTGGCGGGTGCCACGGGCGCTGCCCTGCACTTCGCTGCGCAGCTCGCGCTCGATGCGCTCGCTGTGGGCGTGGCCTGCGTCGATGATGGCATCGGCGGTGGCCTGCAGGCGCTCCGGATCGTCCACCAGCGGTGCAGCGTCGGTCAGGCGCCGCCACACCAGCCACAGCCATCCGATCGCCTGCAGCACCACCAGCGCCAGCAGGACGATCAGCAGGCTGCGCTCAGTCACCGGCCACCAGCGCCCGGATCGCCTCGGGCAGCGGCACCGACTTCTGCGCCGGGAAATCGACCCACACCGTCTTGGCCCCACCCGCCGCGTAGACCACACCGGCGTCGTCCGTGCGGCCCAGGGTGATGTAGGTGTCGAAGCTGCTGCGCCCCGGATTGCAGACATAGTGGCGTGCCACGACATCCCCCGGAAATTCCAGCTGCCGGTAGAAATTGCAGAAGGCGTTGACGATCACCGGCCCGGTGCCACGCGGATCGGGTGCGCAGCCCAGGCGCTCGAACCAGTCGATGCGCACGATCTCCAGGTAGCGGAAGTAGACC
Source organism: Sphaerotilus sp. (assembly GCA_013299055.1). Classification (GTDB taxonomy): domain Bacteria; phylum Pseudomonadota; class Gammaproteobacteria; order Burkholderiales; family Burkholderiaceae_C; genus Sphaerotilus. The sequence goes on along the minus strand of JAAFKB010000027.1, from coordinate 12,163 downwards.
GTGTTGTTGACATGGCCCATCGCGTCCATGTCGCCCCAGCGGATGGGCAGCACCAGCTCGTGGGTGAACAGCTTGTCGTCGGGAATCTCGAAGCGCATGGTCACAGCTCCACGCCCAGCGCCGCCGCCAGCCGGCCCAGCTGCCCGCGCAGCTCCTGCACCTCGGCGCGCAGCACGGCGACCTCCTCGGCCAGCCCGGCATCGACCGCTCCAGCCGCAGCCACCTCGCTGGACAGCGCCTCCAGCCCCGCGTCACCGCAGAGCAGATGCACCCAGCGCGACTCGCGTGCCCCTGGTGCCCGCGGCAGCTTGCGCACGCGGGGCGGCTCCTTGGTGGCCAGCTCGTCGAGGAAGCCTTCGACCGACGACACATCGGCGAACCGGTGCAGCCGCTCGCAGTGCAGCCGCAGCTCGGCAGCCGTCTGCGGGCCGCGCAGCACCAACAGTGTCAGCAGCGCCGACGCCGCGCCCGGCACGCCCAGCACCCGCGCCAGGTTGTGCTCGTAGCGCACCACGCGCGTGCCGCTGACCTCGTTGACCAGACTCAGCGCCTTCAGCTCCTCGATGGCAGCCAGCACCTCGGCGTCGCTCAGGGACATCACCGGCTCGCGGGCCGTCTTCTGGTTGCAGCCGGCGCACAGCGCGTTCAGCGACAGCGGGTAGGAGTCCCGCACCGTGGCTTCCTTTTCCACCAGTACCGCGACAATGCGCGCCTCCAGCGGTGTCAGGTTGCGTCTCATCGGCGAATCCCCCCGCTCAGAGTCCAAAGCCGTCATCAGCCTGGATGACCGCGCCATTGATGAAGCGGCTCTCGTTGGCGCACAGCATCAGCAGCACCGCGTCCAGATCCTGCGGCGTGCCCAGGCGCTTGCGGGGCAGCATGTTGATCAGCTTCTGGCCAGCGTCGGTTTCCCAGTGGTGGTGGTTGATCTCGGTGTCGATGTAGCCGGGGCAGATGGCGTTGACGTTGATGTCGAACTTGCCCCACTCCAGTGCCATCGCCCGCGTCATGTGGATGACCGCCGCCTTGCTCATCGCATACGGCCCGATCTGGCTCAGCACGCGCAGACCGGCCATCGAGGCGATGTTGACGATGCGGCCGCCGGTGTAGGTGCCGGGTGCCGCGCCACGGGCCCGCGCCACCATGCGCTTGCCGACTTCCTGCGCGACGAAGAAGGCGCCGCGCACGTTGGTGTCGAACACGAAGTCGAAGTCCTCGGGGGTGACCTCGACCAGCTTCTGCGTGGTGCTGACGCCGGAGTTGTTGATGAGGATGTCGAGCACGCCGACCTCGGTCTCGGCGTGGGCGACCGCGGACTTGATGCTGTCGATGTCGGTCACGTCGAGTTCGACGACGTGGGCGTCGCCATCGGAGGCTTCGATTTCAGCCCGCAGCGCCTTGAGCCGGTCGGTGCGTCGACCCGCCAGCACCACCGCCGCCCCAGCACGTGCAAGCACCCGGGCGAACTGTGCGCCCAGGCCGCTGGAGGCGCCGGTGACGAGTGCCACGCGGCCGGACAGATCGATGGGATAGCTCATGGACGGGTTCCTCTTCGGGTGGTCTTGACAAGTCGGCGGTGCGCCATGCACCGTTTTCTTCACCTGAAGATAGCACGCGCCCTGCTGGCATTGTGTCGCCCCGGGGTCGCCTGGCGGCGCTGGGCGCGCTGCGTGAACGGTCCGTGGAGATAGCGGGCGAGATCCCCCTGCAGGCCACGCACCAGCCGCTCGGCCGCTGTGCGCTCGCCCAGCAGCAACTCGATTTCTTCGGCATCGGACTCCTCGACCTCGTAGGCGCGGAGCACCACGTCCTCGCCGCTGGCCGTGATCTGGCCGAACAGGTCGGCGTGGCGGGCGAAGACCTCCGGATTGGCGAGGCGGATGCGGCTGACCACCCGCCCAGCCAGAGCATGCAGCACGGCATGAGGCGACTCGCCCACCCGCCGCGCCAGCGCCTCGACCAGCACCTGCAACGGCGCGCAAGGGTAGTGGTCGAGCAAGTCGGCATCGTGGCTCACGGGCACGTCAGTGCCGAAAAGGATGGCATCGGCCACCGGCACACCATGGCGCGTTTCCACCATGTTCACGAATTCCGAAATCAGCAGACCCAGCATCACACACCCCGCAGTGGCCCCGGACTTGCGGGTAAACCCCGTCTCCTGTCCGGTAGAACCAGCATAGGCGAGCCAGAAGTGAACAAAACGGAGAAAAGCTGGATTTCCCCAGCCTGTCTGCACCAGCACGGCGCCAGCGCGCACAGTCTCACGGCAGTGCGTCACACGCAGCACCTCCGGCCCTGGTCACGCGGGCCTGGCCCAGAAATCGAACGATCGTGCTATTTTCTTCCGCAGGCCGTTAGAATGTCGTCCGCCCTGCCTGCACCCGTTCCCGACATCCCACACAAGGACGCCCATGACCCCCCAGGAGATCCTCGACCAGTTCGGCCCCCGTGACGCGATGGAGTACGACGTCGTCATCGTCGGCGCCGGCCCCGCTGGACTGGCCGCCGCCATCCGCCTCAAGCAGCGCGCGGCCGAGACCGGTCAGGAGCGGTCGGTCGTGGTGATCGAGAAGGGCTCGGAGCCGGGCGCGCACATCCTCTCGGGCGCCGTGATGGACCCGGTCGCGCTGAACGAGCTGTTCCCGGACTGGAAGGAACGCGGCGCCCCGTTGACCCAGCCGGTGACCGCTGACGAAGTGCTGTTCCTGTCGGAGACGGGCGCCACCAAGACCCCGCAGGCACTCATCCCCGACTGCTTCCACAACCACGGCAACTACGTCATCAGCCTGGGCAGCGTCGTGCGCTGGCTGGGCGAGCAGGCGGAAAGCCTCGGCGTCGAGATCTTCCCTGGCTTCACGGCCGCCGAGGTGCTGTACGACGAGAACGGCCGCGTCAAGGGCATCGCCACCGGCAACCAGGGTGTCGGCAAGGACGGCGAGCCGAGCGACAGCTTCCAGATCGGCATGGAGCTGCACGGCAAGTACACCCTCTTCGCCGAAGGCGCCCGCGGCCACCTCGGCAAGCAGCTCATCGCCCAGTACAAGCTCGACGCAGGCAAGGATCCGCAAAGCTATGCGCTGGGCATCAAGGAACTCTGGGAAATCGACCCCGCCAGGCACCAGCCGGGCCTCGTCGTCCACACCGCCGGCTGGCCGATGGCGGCGGACACCTACGGCGGCGGCTTCCTCTACCACCTCGAAGACAACAAGGTCACGCTCGGCTTCGTCACCGGGCTGGACTACCAGAACCCGTGGCTGAGCCCGTTCGAGGAGATGCAGCGGTGGAAGACGCACCCGTCGATCCGCCAGTACCTCGAAGGCGGCAAGCGGCTGGGCTACGGCGCCAGGGCGATCACGGCGGGTGGCCTGCTGAGCCTGCCGAAGACAGTGTTCCCGGGCGGCGCACTGATCGGCTGTGACGCCGGTTACCTGAACGCCGCCCGCATCAAGGGCAGCCACGCCGCGATCAAGACCGGCATGCTCGCCGCCGAGGCTGCGTTCGAGGCGCTGGCCGCCGGCCGCCAGCAAGACGAGCTGAGCGCCTACCCGACCGCGTTCGAGTCGAGCTGGCTGCACGCCGAACTCGACAAGTCGCGCAACTTCAAGCAGTGGTTCAAGAAGGGGGTCTACGTCGGCTCGCTGATGACCGGCATCGAGCAGTGGCTGCTGCCCAAGCTCGGGTTCGCTGCGCCGCCGTGGACCGTCCACCGCGACCAGCCCGACCACGCCCGGCTGCGTCCGGCCAGCGAGTGCGCGAAGATCGACTACCCGAAGCCCGACGGCGTCATCACCTTCGATCGTCTGAGTTCGGTGTTCATCTCCAACACCAACCACGAGGAACACCAGCCCGCCCACCTGACGCTCAAGGATGCGCGGGTGCCGGTGGAGATCAATCTGGCGAAGTACGCCGGGCCGGAGTCACGTTACTGCCCGGCCGGCGTCTACGAATTCGTCAAGAACGAGAACGGCAGCGACCGGCTGCAGATCAACGCGCAGAACTGCGTCCACTGCAAGACCTGCGACATCAAGGATCCGACGCAGAACATCGTGTGGGTGACACCGGAAGGCGGTGGCGGACCCAACTACGCCGGCATGTGAGCTGGATGGGGTCGGTGGGGTGTCAGCGGCGCGCTGGCACCGTCACACCCGGCAAGGTCTCGAAGCCCGGCCGGGCGAACAGGTAGCCCTGGAACAGCGTGACCCCCTCGTCGGCCAGCCAGCTGAACTCGTCCACCGTCTCGACGCCCTCGGCGATGGCGTCGATGCCCAGATCGGTGCAGGCACTCAGGATGGCGCGGACGATGGCCTGGCGCGGCCCGCTGCGCTCGATGCCACGCAGCAACGCCATGTCGAGCTTGAGGATGTCGGGCTGGAATTCGGCCAGCAGGTTCAGCCCGCAGTAGCCCGCCCCGAAGTCGTCGATGGCCAGCTTCAGCCCCTGTGCCCGGTAGGTCTTGATCAGCCGGGCAAAGCGCACCACGTCGTCGATCACCTCCCCTTCCGTGACCTCCAGCACCAGACGGCTGATGGGCAGCCCATGGCGCCGGGCGGCCTCGAACATCGGGGTCAGCACGTCCTGTTGACTGAACAGGCTTTGCGGAAGGAAGTTCAGGTTGAGCTGGGTGCGGAGCCCCAGCCGCGCCGCCAGGGCGATGGCGCACTCGCGGCCATGCGCATCGAAGGCGTGCAACGCGCCCTGCGGCACACCGCTCAGCACGCTGTGCGCCGACTCGCCTTCGGGTCCGCGGATCAGCGCCTCGTGCGACACCACCAGGCCGCTGGGAGCATGCACGATCGGCTGAAAGGCGAAGGAGAAACAGGGCAGCGAGAGCGGCATGGGGAAAGTGCCTGACTCAGGCCAGCGCGCGCCGGTGCCAACGCCCGGCACTGAACGCCTGCAGCAGCTTCTTGGCGCGCCCCCCATCGATCTGGTCGAGTGTGCGGCCTGCTCCGAAAAAATCATTCAATCCTGGCATCTCCGCCCGGTCCACCTCGTCCAGCCGGGCAAATCCCATCGTCCAGGCCGCAAAGCTGCGCTGGGCGATCGGTTCATGGATGATCTCGACCACCCGGTGGTGCCGTGGATCGGTGGCGATGTGGGCATACAGCCGTGCCACCACCGTGCCCGGACCTTCGAGCACCTGAAAGAAATTGCCCCGGTCATGCAGCAGCATGCCGGTCACGCCGAGCGCAGCGTTGCACACCCTGGCACGCGCCAGCAACCCCACCAGCTCGTCCGCACTCAGGTCGCGCGTGGCCGTGCTGGCGTAGATGCAATGAACCAGATCAGACATGTTCGGCCCCTTACCGATGGACTGGTATCGGCCAGCCAGCCGCCGAATTGAGCGCACTGACCGTCACCGGCCTCACCACTGGGGTGTGCGCTTGTCGATGAACGCCTGCACCCCTTCCAGCGCGTGCGCGTCCATCATGTTGCACGCCATCGTCTGCACCGCCGTCTGGTAGGCCGCCTCCACGCCCATCTCCAGTTGCCGGTAGAACAGCGCCTTGCCCATCGCCACCGCCGCCCGCGGCTTGGCGACGATGCTCGCCACCAGCCGCTCGACCTCGGCGTCCAGTGCATCGACCGGCACCACGCGGTTCACCAGCCCCCGCGCCTGCGCCTCGCCCGCCGACAGGAACTCGCCCGTCACCAGCATCTCGAACGCCGTCTTGCGCCCGACGTTGCGCGACAGCGCCACACTCGGCGTCGAGCAGAACAGCCCCAGGTTCACGCCGCTGACCGCGAAGCGCGCCGTCTCCACCGCCACCGCGAGGTCGCATGTCGCCACGAGCTGGCAGCCCGCCGCCGTCGCCACGCCGTGGACGCGGGCGATCACCGGCACCGGCAGCCGCTGGATCGCCAGCATCACCTTGCCGCAGCGCGTGAACAGCGCGCGGTAGTAGGCCAGGCTCGGCTCGGCGCGCATCTCCTTCAGGTCGTGCCCGGCGCAGTAGGCACGCCCGGCCGCCGCCAGCACGACGCAGCGCACCGACTCGTCACCGGCCAGCGCGTCCAGTTCGGTCTGCAGCGCCGCCAGCATCGCCTCGGACAGCGAATTGAACGCGCCCGGTCGGTTGAGGGTCAGCGTCACGACGCCACGCGGATCTTGTTCGCGCAGCAGCAGGGTATCGGTGGGTGCAGTCATCGAGGTCTCCAGTGTTCCGGGGGTTCCGGGGTGTTTTCCTGCAGTGTGCCAAAGCGGCGACAATCGGGCCATGTCTGCCTTCCGATTCGTGCGCCGGATCACACTGTCCGCGCTGCTGCTGACCCCCTTCTGCCACGCCGTGTCCGCCCCGCGTGCGCCAGCACCTGCACCGGCGCCCGGCTACGAAGCCCGTGCCGATGTCGCCACCTTCATCCGGGACATCGTGCAGCGCCACCCCCAGCTCGACGAGGAGGTGGTCGCCACCACGCTGTCCGAGGCGCGCTACCAGCCCCAGGTCGCCAAGTTCATCCTGCCGGCGGCCAGCCCCGCGGCCAAGAACTGGAAGGTCTACCGCTCGCGCTTCCTCGACACGCTGCGGGTGCGCGAGGGCGTGACCTTCTGGCGCGACAACGAACGCTGGCTGCGGCTGGCGGAAGAACGCTGGGGCGTGCCGGCGCGGGTGGTCGTGGCGATCATCGGCGTGGAGACGATCTATGGGCGCCAGACCGGCGGCTTCCGGGCGGTGGACGCGCTGGCAACGCTGGCCTTCGATTTCCCGCGTGGCCGCAGCGACCGCAGCGGCTTCTTCCGTGACGAGCTGGAGGCGCTGTTCGCGCTGGCCTCGCGCGACAAGATCAACCCGCTCAGCCTCAAGGGGTCGTATGCGGGCGCCCTCGGCATGCCGCAGTTCATGCCCAGCACCTGGCTGAAGTTCGCCATCGACTTCGACGGCGATGGCCGCACCGACCTGCACCGCAGCACGCCCGACGTGATCGGCAGCGTGGCGCACTACCTCGCCCAGCACGGCTGGGTGCGGGACATGCCGACGCACTTCGACGTGCTGCCACCCACCGCTGAAGCCGACCGCGACGTGCTGCTGGCGCCCGACATCCTGCCCAGCTTCACCGCCGCCGAGATGGCCAGCCGCGGCGCCATGCTCAGCCCCGCCGGCCAGCAGCACACCGGCAAGCTCGCGCTGGTGGAACTGCGCAACGGGGTCGAGGCGCCCAGCTTCGTCGCCGGCACCGACAACTTCTGGGCCATCACGCGCTACAACTGGTCTGCCTACTACGCCATGGCCGTGATCGACCTCTCCGAATCGCTGGCCGCGCTCAAGACCGTCGCCGACGCCCGCTGATCCGCCCCTGCCCCGCCCTCCTTCGCTACCCGCTGAACCGCCTCCGAGCGGTCCCCCATGCTCCAGTTCAAATCCATCACGCTGCGCCGCGGCGTCAAAGTCGTCCTGCAGAACGCCAGTTTCACGCTGCAACCCGGTGAAAAAGCCTCCCTCGTCGGCCGCAACGGCGCCGGCAAGTCCTCGCTGTTCTCGCTGCTGACCGGGCGCCTGCAGTCCGACCAGGGCGAGGTCGAGATGCCCCCGCGCTGGGAGATCGCCGAAGTCGCGCAGGACATGCCCGAGACCGAGACCGGCGCGACCGAGTTCGTGCTCGAAGGCGACAGGCCACTCATGGCCGCCCGCGCCGCGCTGACCGCCGCCGAGGACGCCGACGACGGCCTCGCGATCGGCGAGGCCCACGCGCTGCTGGGCGAAGTCGGTGCCTTCGATGCTTCCGCACGGGCACAGTCGCTGCTGCTCGGCCTGGGCTTCCGGGTCAGTCAGCTCGACGCACCCGTCAACAGCTTCTCGGGCGGCTGGCGGATGCGGCTGCAACTGGCCCGCGCGCTGATGTGTCCGGGTGACTTGCTGCTGCTGGACGAGCCGACCAACCACCTGGACCTGGACGCGCTGGTCTGGCTGGAGGCATGGCTGCTGCGCTTCGACGGCACGATGCTGGTCATCAGCCACGACCGCGAGTTTCTGGACGCCATCACCAAGGTCACGCTGCACCTCGACGAAACCCAGGTCACGCGCTACGGCTCGAACTACAGCGGCTTCGAGCTGATGCGCGCCGAGCGCATGGAGCAGCAGCAAGCCGCCTACTCGAAGCAGCAGGAGAAGGTCGCCCACCTGCAACGCTTCATCGACCGCTTCAAGGCCAAGGCGAGCAAGGCCAAGCAGGCGCAGAGCCGCGTCAAGGCGCTCGACCGCATGACCAGGCTCGCGCCGATCCTGATGAGCGCCGACTTCGAGTTCGAGTTCCGCGAGCCGCAGAGCCTGCCGAACCCGATGATCGTGCTGGACGACGTGTCGGTCGGCTACGGCGACAACGTGATCGTCTCGAACATCAACAAGTCCGTGCTGCCGGGCCAGCGCATCGGCATCCTCGGGGCGAACGGCCAGGGCAAGTCCACCGTGGTGAAGACGCTCGCCGGGGCGATCCAGCGCATGGGCGGCCACATCCAGGAGGGCAAGGGCCTGTCGATCGGCTACTTCGCGCAGCAGGAACTCGACGTGCTGCGGCTGGAAGAAGGCCCGCTGGAGCACATGGTCCGGCTGGCGCGCGATGTCGGCCCGGCGGCGCGGGAGCAGGAATTGCGCGACTTCCTCGGCCGCTTCCGCTTCACCGGGGCGATGGTGGGGCAGGAGGTCGGCTCGCTGTCCGGCGGTGAAAAGGCGCGGCTGGTGCTGGCGATGCTGGTGTGGCAGCGCCCGAACCTGCTGCTGATGGACGAGCCGACCAACCACCTGGACCTGACCACCCGCGAGGCGCTGAGCATGGCCTTGAACGAGTACGAGGGCACGGTGATGCTGGTCAGCCACGACCGGGCGCTGCTGCGAGAGGTCTGCGACGAGTTCTGGCTGGTGACAGGCGGCGAGGTGCGACCCTTCGATGGCGATCTGGACGACTACCAGAAATGGCTGCTGGAGCAGAGCAAGGAGATGGCCAGGCGCGCCCGCGAGGAAGACCGGGCGATGCTGAACAAGCCGGTCGCCGTGGCGGCCCCGGCACCCGCCCCCGCTGCGCCCGTCAACCGCCTGAAGCTCGCCGAGCGCGCCAAGCCGCTGCAGAAAAGACAACAGCAGGCCGAGCAGGCGCTGGAGGCTGCGCAGCAGGAGCACGCCCGCGCACTGGCCGCCCTGGGCAATACCGGCCTGGCCCCGGCCGCACGCGCCGAACAAGGCCGCCAGCTCAAGGCACTCGACGACCGCATCGCCACGCTGGAGGCGCAGTGGCTGGCGCTGGGCGAGCAGATCGAGGCCATCCTGGCCGGCTGAGCCTGGTTGACCGGGCTGTATGCAACCACAGTCCTGTGGCAGACTCCTCGCCATGAAACCCACCGTCACCGACACGCCGCTGCTGCCGGACATTGGCAGCCTCAAGGGCCGCGGCACCGCCTGGCGCCTGGCTGGCCGCCACGAGAAGCGCACCCGGCAGGCGGTCGATGACGGCTGGGGCGGACTCGACGCGCGGGCCGGCCAGGACTTTCCCATCCCCGTGCGGACCGAGGTGATCGACGAGCCGTGCAAGAGCCTGCTGCGGGCCAATGACTCACCGGACGTGCCCTTCGACCTCTCGATCAACCCCTACCGCGGTTGCGAGCACGGCTGCATCTACTGCTACGCCCGGCCGACACACAGTCACGCCGACCTCTCGCCGGGACTGGACTTCGAGACGCGCATCCTCGCCAAGACCAACGCCGCCGACCGCCTGCGCGAAGAACTGCGCCGCCCCCGCTACACCCCACGTCCGCTCAACCTCGGCTCGGCCACCGACGCCTACCAGCCCGCCGAGCGCACGCTCAAGCTCACCCGCCAGATCATCGAGGTGCTCCACGAAGCCCAGCACCCGTTCTCCGTCATCACCAAGTCCGGCGGCATCGTGCGCGACCTGGACCTGCTGGCGGAGATGGCCCAGCGCCAGCAGGTGCTCGTCTTCGTCAGTGTCACCACGCTGGACAACGGCCTGGCGCGCATCCTCGAACCGCGTGCCAGCGCCCCGGCCCGCCGGCTGGCCGCGATCCGGGCGCTGGCGGACGCGGGTGTCTGGGTGGGCGTGAACGTGGCGCCGGTGATCCCCTTCATCAACGAGCCGGAGATCGAGCAGATCATCGCAGCCGCCGCGCAGGCCGGTGCGAAGTCGGTCCACTGGACGGTGGTGCGGCTGCCGTGGGAAGTGAATCCCCTGTTCCAGCAATGGCTGGGCGAGCATTTTCCCGACCGCGCCCACCGCGTGATGGCGCGCATCCGCGACCTGCGCGGCGGTCAGGACTACGACGCGGACTTCAGCACCCGCATGAAAGGCGAAGGCATCTGGGCGGACCTGATCCGCCAGCGCATGCTCGCCGCCGCGCACCGGCACGGGCTGGCGCGCGAGGCGCCTGCCCTCGATTTCCGGCAGTTTCGTCCGCCGGCAGCGCCGCAGGGACTCGCCTCGGTGCGACAGGGCGAGCTGTTCTGATCGGTGGAGCAGCCTCAGGAATACCGCGACAGCCGTGCCAGTGAGTAGCTGGCCACGATGTCCTGCGACAGCGAACACGCCTGCTCCACCCCCCGATAGCACTTGTCGTTGAAGTACGCCACCGCGTTTTCGTAGGCCGTGCAGTCCTGGTAGTAGCCGTAGAGCGAGCACTGGCGCGCATGCACGTTGACGGCGCGGGCATACAGCGCCGCATCGCTTTCGGTGATGCCACCGCTGGCCGCACTGTCCACGCCCGTGGCGTCGTCCCCGCCACCACCACACGCTTGCAGCAGGACCAGAGGGAGCGCATACGCCAGCCTCAAGATGCGTTTTTTCATTTCAGGAACGTGCCGCGTCCAGGATCTCCAGCAGCGTGCGCGCCACCACCTTCGTCGCCCGGCGCAGATCCTCCAGCACCAGGTGTTCATCCGCTCGCTTGGCGTTCGATTCGCGCACCGTGCGGGGGCCGGCGCCATAGATCACCGCCGGAATGCCGCGCTCGCAATACAGGCGCACGTCGGTGTAGAGCGGCGTGCCCGACACCGGAATCTCTTCGCCGAACACCTGGGCGCCGTGCTTGGACAGCGCGTCCACCAGCGGCTGGTTGCCCGGCAGCGGTTGCAGCGCGTGCGCCATCAGCATGCGGCGGATGTCCACCGACACGCCGGGCCGGGTCGCGGTGGCCTCCAGGATGACGCGGCGGATGTCGGCCTCGACTTCGGCGGAGTTTTCCTCCGGGATCATGCGGCGGTCGAGCTTGAGGACCACCTTGCCGGGGATGACGTTGGTGTTGGTGCCGCCCTGGATCATCCCGACGTTGATGTACGGGTAGCTGATGCCCGGCACCTGCGAGCGGATCGTCGCCTTGTAGCGGGCGTTCTCGGCGTAGAGCGCGTTCAGGATCGCCACCGCGCCTTGCAGCGCATCGACACCGCTCTCGGGAATCGCCGCGTGGGCCATCACGCCGTGGACGGTGACCTCCATCTGCAGGCAGCCGTTGTGCGCCGTGACGATCTGGTAGCTGAAGCCGGCGGCGATCTCGTAATCGGGCTTCGTCAGGCCGTGTTGCAGCAGCCAGCCAGGGCCGAGTTCGCCGCCGAATTCCTCGTCGTAGGTGAAGTGCAGCTCGACCCCGCCTTTCAGCGCCACCTGCCCTTGCGCTCGCAGGGCCTCGATGGCGCGGGTGGCGAAGGTGAAGGTGGCGAAGTCGCACTTGCTCACGGCGGAGGCGCGGCCGTAGAGCTTGCCGTCCACGATTTCACCGCCGTAGGGATCGTGGGTCCAGCCTTCGCCGGGCGGGACCACGTCGCCGTGGGCGTTCAGCGCGATGACCGGGCCGCCCGCGTCATAGGCGCGGCGCACGATCAGGTTGGTGATCGACTCCAGGCCGTAGTCGCGCACTTCCTGTTCGGGCACGGCGTGCTGTTCCGCGTCGAAGCCGAAGCCGGCCAGCAGCTCGGCGGTGCGCTCGGCGTGCGGGGCGTTGTGGCCGGGCGGCGTGTCGGTGGGCACCTGCACCAGGGCTTGCAGGAACCGCACCTCGTCGTCGAAATGGGCGTCGATCCAGGCGTCGAGCTGCGTGAAACGGTCGGGGGCGGCGGTGGTCATGCGGAGTGCTCCGTGTTGAGTTGTTCGAGCAGGTCGGCGAAGGCGCGCACGGCCAGTTCGGTGTCGTCGTTGGTGGTGGATTCGAGCGGGTTGTGGCTGATGCCGC
>JAAFKB010000026.1 GCA_013299055.1 Sphaerotilus sp. | reverse complement strand
CCGAGCGCAGCCGCGACAGGTCGTAGCCGAGGTCCGCGGCCACCTGGCGGACATGGCGGCGCGTCTCGTCGGACAGGCCGCGCTGGTTCTTCAGCGCACGCGAGACGGTGCCGACCGACACGCCCGCCGCATCGGCGATGTCGCGGACGGTGACGTCGCGGTTCATGCCAAGCACTCCGCGGCGGACAGCGGGCGGGCGCTGAACCGGCTGCGCACGACGAGCGGCTGGCCGGGCGTGAGCGTCAGGCCGGTGCGGGCGGACAGCGGGTGATCGGACGGCGGCGTGGCGACCCGGCCCAGATCGAACACGCCGCACACCGGCTCGATGCCCAGCGCCAGATGCCGCCCATTCCACGGCGGATACAGCCGACCCCGGTGGCTGACCCAGAGCATCAGGTCGGGCAGCAGCGCGCGGTCCCAGTCCAGTTCAAGCGCCCAGCCGCAGTCCAGATAGCGGGCGGTGACGGGTCCGCCGAGCGCCATGAGCTGCAGCAGGTCTTCGCTGTCCTGCGGCTGCGGGAAGCGGGTGAGGTCGGCGGGTGGGCCGTCGGTGGTGGGCACGGCGTCGAGTCGGGCGAAACGCTGGTCGGGCGCCAGCCGCGAACGGCCAGGCTCGGCCGGTACCGGGTAGCTCAGACCGTGGCCGTGGGGCGGCAGGTCCAGCGCGACGCGGCCAGCATCAAGCCGCAGCGTGGGGTGCAGGGCGACGGGCAGCGTGCAGGGCGTCCGCGCTTCGATGCACAGACTGAGATCGACCACGGCCGCATCGGGTTGTGCGCGCACCGTGCGGGTCAGCCGCGCGATCGGGTCGGCGTCGGGCAGGGTGATCGTCAGCGCCAGGGTGTGCGGATCGTCGGTGGCGAGCCAGGTCCAGTCATGGTGGGCGCTGTGACCATGGCCCCAGGTGTCATGCGGGGTGCGGGTGGTCCAGCCGACGGGCAGATCCGCGGGCCGGTCGGTGCGGCCGAAGGGGACACACGGCCAGTCGCCACGCAGGCCGCGCATCAGGCCGGTCTGCGCCGCACCGATCGGCTCGGCGTGCCAGGGCGCGATCTGCATTGGCGAGAAGTCGGGCTGCCCCGGCGCCGTGAACACCACCGGGGCGAGCATCGCGCCGAGGCGGTGCAGCGTCAGGTGGCCATGGGTCCAGGCGAGCGAGCGGGCCTCTGCCATGGCATCGGATCGCGTCTTGGCGGTATCGGACATGGTGCGCACTCTGGTTTTCCGGAAGCCCGAGTGTAGAAACCATCAAACGTTTAGTAAACGAATGAACGTTCTGCCCTGTTTCTTTGTGACGACTGAGGCGCTGTCATCCACTGGCTGAAGCCGTGCGTTGTCAGCGGTATCAATAAGTTCACCTTCAAGCGGCGCCCCGTGTGTCACCGGAAGATGTGAAAAAACCCCGATGAGTACCACTGCCATGAAGCATCTTCTCCGCACCGACCACCCCGCCCCGCGTCGCCTGCCGCTGCAGGACCGCCAGACCGAAAAGGGCCGCAAGCAGGAAACCTTCGACTACGGCCGCCTCGGCTGTGACCAGCGCAGCATGGCCTTCGCCTTGCGCATGGACCGCAAACGCTGACCCCGCACACCCAGCAGGCGCGACCAGTATCGCGTCTGCCCGCCTCGGGAAGATTGCCGTCCGGTAAAAACGCGCAAAGTTGACCCTGATGGCGAAAAATCCCCCGAATCAAGGTATTCTCAGGCTACGAATGTTACGACATGGATCTATTGTGTGGATCTGTCGTGACAGGTGTTCTAGAGAGGCCCGCCATGAAGTACCACAGGCGCATTCGCTGGTCGGATTTGTTCACCACCTCCTCCGGGCTGGCCCGGCTGGGTCTGGTGGTTCTCGTGTCTCCCGCCGTCATGCTGGCCGCCGCGCTGGCGTCGGTCGCGATGACACTGGTCGGCTCGCTGTCCTTGCTGGGCTTGACTGCCCGACAGCCCCGCGCACCCTGGCGGGTGGCGGGCGAGAGGCTCGGCGCGGTGCTCGCCCGCGCCGCCGGTCGTCAGCGTCCGGGCTTCACTGCTTGACGGCTTCGACCTGCACCACCAGGCGCATCGCGTCCGAGAAGCCGTAGGCGATGCCGTAGCTGGCGCCCCAGAGGCTGCGCTGGATCGTGGCCTCGAAATCCCCACCACACACTTCGCGCTTGACCATCGGGTTCATGTAGCAGTTGAACTTGGTCGCCTTCAGCGTGACCGGGTGGGTCTTGCCCATCAGCGTGAACTGGCCGGTCACTTCCTTGACCTTGTCGCCGTCGAACACGAACTTGTCGCTGACGAATCGTGCGGTCGGGTAGGTGGCGACGTTCAGGATGTCGGCGCTCTTCAGGTGGCCGTCGAACGGGGTCGTGCCAGTGTTGACCGAGCTGGCGTCGATGGTGATGTCCACCTTGCCGGTCTTGCCCGCGCGGTCGAAGCTGATGGTGCCTTCCTTCTTGTCGAAACGGCCGCGGTTGGTCGTGGTGCCGAAGTGGTCGATCTCGAAGGTGACGAAGGTGTGCGTCGGGTCGATGGCGTAGGCGGTGCTCTGCGCCTGGGCGGCGGAAGCGAACAGGACGGGCACCAGCGCCAAGGCGAGCAGTGTCTTCTTCATGGGAGGGTTTCCTTCAGGGTTGGGGGATGGTTCGGGTTCAGAGGGCGGGAACGCCGCTGAGCAGCAGCTTGAACTTGACCTGCACGTCGTTGGCGACCATGGACGTGTCGGCCCATTCGTTTTCGCCGATCTTGAATTCGAGGCGCTTGAGGGCGAAGGCGCCCGTGGCAGTCGTCGTGCCGCCGGCCTGTGCCAGGGTGACGGGGACGGTCATGTTCTGCGTGCTGCCCTTGATCGTCAGCTTGCCGGCGACCTCGAACTTGCCGCCGCCGAGGGCCTTGATGGCGCTGGACTGGAACGTGGCCTGCGGAAACTTGGCGACACCGAGCCAGGTGGGCTTGACCACCTCGGCGTCGGTTTCCGGTGCGCCGAACGTGGCACTGCCGGTGTCGATGGTGAAGCTGACCTTGCCGGCGTCGGGCTTCTTCGGGTCGAAGGCGATCTGCGCGTCGAACTTGCGGAACTTGCCTTCGACCGGCACGCCCATCTGCTTGCTGACGAACGCCATCTCGCTCTTGGCGGGGTCAAGCTTCTGCTGGGCGAGCGCGGGCTGGCTGGCCAGGACGAGGAAGGCGGCGGCGGCCACGGCGGCCGTGCTGAACGTGTTGTGCATGGGAACGCTCCGGACAAGAACAGGGTGAGACAGGGGGCTCAGACCGGGCCGATGCCCATGCGGCCGAGCAGGCGGTCGCGGTCGATGAACTGGTGCTTGAGCGCAGCACCGACGTGGGCGAGGACCAGCGCGGCCAGCGCGAATGCGGTCAGCATGTGGAAGGGCTTGATCGCCTCGGCCAGCGCCTTGTCCACTGGCACGAAGTCTGGCAGCGGCAGCACGCCGAACCACACGATGGGGAAACCAGCGGCTGAGCTGTAGGCCCAGCCGGTCAGCGGCACGGCGAAGAACAGGACGTACATCAGGTGGTGCGTGGCGTGGAAGGCGGCGGTCTGCCAGCCGGGCATGGTGCTCTGGATGTGCTGGGGCAGGGCGGGTGGGCGCTTGGCCAGGCGCCACAGCAACCGCGCCGCCGACAGCACCAGGATCGTCACCCCGGCCCACTTGTGCCAGCTGTAGAGCTTCAGTCGGGTGGGGGAGAAGGGCAGCTCGTGCATGTAGAGGCCGACGCCGAACGCGCCGACGATGCCGAGCGCGAGCAGCCAGTGCAGCGCGATCGACAGTGGGTGGTAGCGGGAGGGGGTGTGGCGCGATGTCATGACCGCCAGTCTGACGGGTGGGTGGGCACGGCGAATTCACCGCGCTTGACGCATGCGTAGCAAAAAGCTGAACGCCCAGGCCGTGGGCCCGGTGTGTCCGATCAGCGCGCCGCCGCCTCGGCGCGCCAGCGCACCACCTCCCGGCGCAGGTGCTCCAGCCGATCCAGCAGCAGCACGCCGGCCACGCCTCGGCGCAGCATCGCCTGCTGCGGCGTGCCAGCCCAGATCTCGATGTTGTCGGAGAGTTGTGCCCGCAGGTCCGCCAGGTGGTCCAGCGACGAGCCGGTCGGGCTGAGCGAGGAAAAGCTCAGGGCGACCACCTGTGCCCGGTGCGCACGGGCGGCCAGCACCATGTCCGGCACGGGAGTCTGGCGGCCCAGGTTCATGCACGCGCAGCCCTCGACGGTGAACAGCGCCTCGGCCATCAGCAGCGCCAGGCCGTGCTGCTCGTCGGGCATGGTGGTGAGCAGGACACGCGGGGCGCCGTCCACTGCGGCTTCCGGCGCCGAGGCGATGGCGGAGCGCAGCACGGTCTCGATGGCTTCGCTGCACAGGTGTTCCTCGAAGATCGCGAGCTGGCCGCGGGACCACGCCTGGCCGATCTCCACCAGCAGCGGCGTGGCCACCTCAGCCACGAAGTGCCCGAGGCCGCGCCGCAGCAGCGACTGCATCAGCGCCCGGCGCAGACCGATGACATCGTGCGCCCGCAGCAGCCGGTAGAGCGCCTGCGGTTCGGTGGCGAGTGCCGGGGTGCTGGCGTCGGCGTCGCTCGCCGCACCCTCGGACCGCTCCGCCGGCCGCACCAGCGCGCCGAGCGACTGCAGATCCTCCAGCGGCAGGCCGACGATGCGCCCCGGCCGCCAGCCCGCGTCCAGCAGGCGCTTGATGTGGCGCAGCCGCTCGACCTGGTCCAGCGGATACAGGCGTTCGCCATTGCCGTCGCGCACTGGCGTGGGAAAGCCGTAGCGGCGCTCCCAGACGCGCAGGGTGTCCTTGCCGATGCGCGTGTCGCGTTCGACGGCGGCGATGGTCAGCATGTGCAATGCGGCGGGTGCCCGGTCGTTCATCAGGGGCTCCGAGTGTGCCGTACACCGAAGCGGACCCCTTTGCAGCGTCCCCCGGTGTCAACCTTGTGTCTTTGATGTGTCTTGGACAAACGCTTGTTAAATTCCGCGTTGAAGCCTAATATAAACCTCAACACCACATTTGCCCAAGACAAATCATGTTCAATTCCCCTCGGAATCCACACACGGTCCGTTGCGCTGCCACGGCGCTCGCCCTGTCGGTCTGGGGACTGGCGGCGCAGGCGGCGGGCTGCCCCGCGCTGCTGGACCGCACGGTGCCGCGCCTGCAGGACGAGCAGCCGCAGTCGCTGTGCCAGTACGCCGGCAAGGTGGTGCTGGTGGTCAACACGGCCAGCCAGTGCGGGTTCACGCCGCAGTACAAGGGGCTGGAGGCGCTGTACGAGCGGCTGCGCGGCGAGGGGCTGGTGGTGCTGGGCTTTCCGTCGAACGACTTCGGCAGCCAGGAGCCGGGCAGCCACCGCGAGATCGCCGCGTTCTGCGAAAACCAGTTCGCGGTGCAGTTCCCGATGTTCACCAAGGTGGCGGTCAAGGGCAGCCAGGCGCACCCGCTGTACGCCGAACTCGCCCGCCGCGCCGGCCAGACACCCCGCTGGAACTTCCACAAATACCTGATCGGCCGCGACGGACAGACCGTGCGCAGCTACCCCAGCCAGACCGAACCCGACGACGCCGCCCTGCTGCGCGACGTGCGGGCGATGCTGGCCAAACGCTGATCCCCCGGCCCTGTTGCCCACGTCCATGCCCATGCCCACCCGTCGCATCGCCGTCATCGGCTCCGGCATCGCCGGTCTGTCCACCGCCTGGCACCTGAGCGCCCCCGGTCAGGGCTGCCACGTCACGCTCTACGAAGCCGGTGACTACCTCGGCGGCCACACCCACACCGTCGACGTGACGCTGCCCGGCGCCGACGGGCGGCTGCACACCCACGGGGTGGACACGGGTTTCCTCGTCTTCAACCACCGCACCTACCCGGAACTGCTCAAGCTCTTCGCCGCACTGGGCGTGGAGACGGCGGCATCCGACATGTCGTTTTCGGTGCAGGCCGAGCAGGGTGCGCTGGAGTGGAGCGGCTGCAACCTCGACACCGTCTTCGCGCAGCGGCGCAACCTGTTCAGCCCGCGTTTTCTCGGGATGCTGCGCGAGCTGATGCGCTTCAACAAGCGCACGACCGAACTCGCCCGCACGGGCAACGAACGACAGCTCGCCCAGTCCATCGGCGATTTCCTCGACGCCGAGGGCTACTCCGATACCTTCCGCCGCTGGTACTTCCTGCCCATGATCGGCTGCATCTGGTCCTGCCCGACGGCGCAGATGCTGCAGTTCCCGATCGCCACGATGATCCGCTTCTGCCACAACCACGGCCTGCTGCAGGTGAGCGACCGGCCGCAGTGGTACACGGTGACCGGCGGGGCGCGGCACTACGTCGAGAAGATGCGACCGCGCCTGCCGGATGTGCGGCTGAACACGCCGGTGCAGGCGGTGCGGCGGCTGGCGGGCGGTGGCGTGGTGGTGACGGCCTCCGACGGGCAGGTGCGCTACGACGAGGTGGTGATGGCCTGCCATTCGGACCAGTCGCTGCGCCTGCTGGGGGCGGATGCCACGCCCGAAGAGGCGCGCGTGCTGGGGGCGATCCGCTACCACCCGAACCGCGCCGTGCTGCACACCGACGTGGCGCAACTGCCGCGCCGCCAGAAGGCGTGGGCGGCGTGGAACTACGAACACGCGGGCAACCCGGCCACGGAGGACGCGGGGGTCTGCCTGCACTACCTGCTCAACCGCCTGCAGCCGATGCCGTTCGCGCAGCCGGTGGTGGTGTCGCTCAACCCGGTGCGACCGGTGCGCGGCGACCAGGTGCTGGCCGAGTTCGACTACAGCCACCCCATCTTCGACCGCGCCGCCATCGACGCACAGGCACAGCTCCCGGCGATCCAGGGCCGGCGCAGCACCTGGTTCTGCGGCGCATGGACGGGCTACGGTTTCCACGAGGACGGCCTGAAATCCGGGCTGCATGTCGTGCGCGGCCTGCAACACCAATGGGCACACGCCTGTCCGCTGGTGCCCGCATGAACACCGACACCGTCCCGGTGCGTGCGCTGATCGGCTGCGGTGAAGTGCGCCACACGCGGTTGCGGCCGGTGCGGCGGGCGTTCCGCTATCCGACGTGGTTCCTGCTGCTGCCGATGCGGGCGCTGCGGGACCAGCCGGAAGCCGCCCTGCCGCGCAACCGGGCTGGCCTCGTCAGCTTCCACGACGGCGACCACGGTGACGGTGGCCCGGACGCGCTGGCGTGGTTCGAGCGCCTGCTGGCCGACGAGGGCATCACCGAGGCGGATGGCGAGGTCTGGCTGCACACCTACCCGCGTGTGCTCGGCCATACCTTCAAGCCGGTGAGCTTCTGGTACGCGCACCGGGCGGACGGCGCGCTGCGGGCCATCGTCGCCGAGGTCAACAACACCTTCGGCGAACGGCACTGCTACCTGCTGACCGGCACGGCCGAGGCGCCGCTGGGCTGGGGCGGCGAGCTGCGTGCTGCCAAGGTGTTCCACGTCTCGCCCTTCTGCGCCATCGAGGGCGGCTACCGCTTCCGCTTCTTCCGCACCGCCGAGCGCACGGTGGCCCGCATCGACCACGACGACGCCACCGGCCAGCCGCTGCTGCAGACCAGCGTCAGCGGCCGACTCGTGCCGCTGACCCGTGGCGCA
The DNA here is from genome assembly GCA_013299055.1 of Sphaerotilus sp. Taxonomy (GTDB): domain Bacteria; phylum Pseudomonadota; class Gammaproteobacteria; order Burkholderiales; family Burkholderiaceae_C; genus Sphaerotilus. The sequence continues at coordinate 36,419 of JAAFKB010000026.1, read as the reverse complement.
CTGCACCGCACCTGGCTCGGCAACCCGCTGCTGACGCTGGGGGTGGTGGCGCGCATCCACTGGCAGGCGCTGCAGCTCTGGTCGCAGCGCGTGCCCTTCTTCCGCAAGCCGGTGCCGCCCGCGGCGCTGGTCAGCCGCTGACCCGCAACCGACCGATTCGACGCACCATGAACGCTCCCGCTCGATCTGCCCCCGCTGGCTGTGCCGGCTCGCCGACGGGGAATACTCCCCCCGCGCTGATGTTGCCCACGGGCGCGCCGGCCGCTGCCCGCGCCGTGTACCGCCTGCTGCAGAAGCTGCCCTGCGGCACGCTCGACCTGCAGTGGCCCGACGGTTCGCACTGCCGCGTCGGCCACGGCGCTGCGCCCCACGCCTCGATCTCGGTGAAGGACTGGTCGCTGTTTTCGGCGGTGCTGAAGTCGGGCGACATCGGTTTTGCGGAAACCTGGATCGCTGGCGGCTGGCACACGCCCGATCTGCCGGGCCTGCTGCGCTTCCTGCTGGCCAACCGGGAGGCGGTCGACCAGTTGATCTTCGGCAACTGGTGGGGCTCGCTGCTGTACCGCCTGCGCCATCTGCGCAACCGCAACAGCCGCGAGGGCAGCAAGCGCAACATCCACGCCCACTACGACCTCGGCAACGCCTTCTACCGGCTGTGGCTGGACGAGACGATGAACTACTCCAGCGCATGGTTCGACGGCGACCACACCCGGCCGCTGCCCGAGGCGCAGCACGCCAAGGTGCGCCGCGCCCTGCAGCAGGCGCGGGTGCAGCCCGGCGACCGCGTGCTGGAGATTGGCTGCGGCTGGGGCGCGCTGGCGGAAAAAGGCACCCGCGTGTTCGGCGCCCATGTCACGGGCGTCACGCTGTCGACCGAACAGCTCGCCTGGGCGAACGGGCGCATGGCCGCCAATGGCACCGCCCACCAGGCCGATCTGCGCCTGCAGGACTACCGCGACATCCAGGACACACCCTTCGATGCCGTGGTGTCGATCGAGATGTTCGAGGCGGTGGGGCGCAGCTACTGGCCGTCGTACTTCGAGACGGTGGCACGCTGCCTGAAGCCGGGTGGGCGGGCCTGCATCCAGAGCATCACGATCCGCGACGACCTGTTCGACCGCTACGTGCGCTCCACCGACTTCATCCAGCAGTACATCTTCCCTGGTGGCCTGTTGCCCAGCGACGCCGAGTTCCGCAAGGCGGCCGAGCGTGCGGGGCTGGTGGTGGAAGAGGCGATGGCGTTCGGCCCTGACTACGCCGAGACGCTGCGCCGCTGGCGGACCGACTTCCACGCGCAAGCCGAGCCGGTGCGGCGTCTGGGCTTCGACGAGCCGTTCCTGCGGACGTGGGACTTCTACCTCGCGTATTGCGAAGCCGCGTTCGACACTGGCAACACCAACGTCGTGCAGTACACGCTGAGGCGGCCATGAGTCCCACCCGCCGCCAGACGCTGACCATGTTGCCGGGCCTGCTGGCGCTCGCGGTCTCGGCACAGGGCACGGACGGGCCACCGCCGGAGGTCAATGCCGCGCTGCCGGGGGCGCGGCTGCAAGGGCAGATGCGTTTCCGCTGGCTGGGGCTGACGATCTACGACACGCGGTTGTGGGTGGCGGGCGAGCCGATCAGCGCGCAGGACTACGCCGGTCGCCCCTTCGCGCTGGAGCTGGCCTATGCCCGCTCGCTGGACGGTGCCCGCATCGCCGACCGCTCGCTCGACGAGATGCGCCGCATCGACCGTGTGGACGAGCGGCAGTCGGGCGACTGGCGCAGCGCGATGGCGGCGGCCTTCCCCGACGTGGTCAGCGGCGACCGGTTGACGGGGCTGCACCAGCCCGGTCGCGGGGCCCGCTTCTTCCACAACGCCCGCCCGACCCGTGACGTGGCGGACGCCGAGTTCGCCCGGCTGTTCTTCGGCATCTGGCTCTCGCCGCGCAGCCCGGAGCCGGCGCTGCGGCAAGCCTTGCTGGGTCGGGCGGGATGACCTCCGCTGCGGCTTTCGGCGCTGTGCAGGGGGCGGCTTACGGTGCGCTCGGGCTGCCGCTGGCGTTTGTCGCGCTGCCGCTCTATGTCGTGCTGCCGAACCACTACGCGGCGCAGTTCGGGGTGCCGCTGGCGGCGCTGGGGATGTTGCTGCTGGCGGTGCGGGCGTTCGATGCGCTGGTGGATCCGTGGATCGGGCGCCGGGTCGATGCGCTGCTGGGTGGGGCGATCGGGCGGGTCTGGGTGGTGCTCGGGCTGGCGGCGCTGGTGCTGGTCGGCGGGTTGACGGGCTTGTTCTTTCCGCTGGCGAGCGTGCGCGGGTCGTCCACGGCGCTGCTGGCGTGGTGTGGCGCGCTGCTGGTGGGGACTTACCTGGCCTACAGCGTCGCCAGCGTGCTGCACCAGAGCTGGGGCGCGCGGCTGGGTGGCGGCGATGCGGCGCAGGCACGCTGGGTCGGCTGGCGTGAAGGGGCGGCGCTGGTGGGCGTGGTACTGGCGAGCGTGCTGCCGTCGGTGGCGGGTTTGTCGGCGATGGTGGCGGTGTTCGCGCTGGCGCTGGGTGTGGCGTTGACGGCCTTGACGCGGGCGCCGCGGCCCGTGCTGCGCAGCCGGGTGGCGGCGCCGCTGTCGATGGCCGCGCCGTGGCGGGTGCCGGGGTTTCGCCGGCTGGTCGCGGTGTTCCTGCTCAACGGCATCGCCAGCGCGGTGCCGGCCACGCTGGTCTTGTTTTTCGTGCGCGACCGGCTGCAGGCGCCGGCGCTGGAAGGGGCGTTCCTCGCGGCGTATTTCGTGGCGGGCGCCGTGTCGCTGCCGCTGTGGGTGCGTGGCGTGGCGCGCTGGGGATTGGTGCGGACGTGGGCGGCGGGCATGGTGCTGGCGGTGGCCACGTTCGTCGGCGCGCTGGCGCTGGGCAGCGGGGACACGGGCGGCTTCTTCGCGGTGTGTCTGGCCAGCGGACTGGCGCTGGGGGCGGATCTGGTGGTGCCGGGCGCGCTGCTGGCGGGTGTCGTGCGCCGCAGCGGGCAGGGCGGGGCGGCGGAAGGGGCGTTCTTCGGCTGGTGGAACAGCGCCACCAAGCTCAATCTGGCGCTGGCCGCGGGGCTGGCGCTGCCCGCGCTGCAGTGGGCGGGCTACACGCCGGGCAGCCGCGATGCCGCCGCGCTGTGGTCGCTGAGCCTGGCGTATGCCGGGCTGCCGTGTGTGTTGAAACTGCTGGCGCTGGGGGCGTTGTGGCGCCTGCGCCGTGGGCTGGAAGGAGAGACTCCATGAATGCCATGAATGCCATGAAGACCCTGAACGTGACCCGATCCGTGCGGCGCCTGACCGTGGCGGCGGCTGCGGCGCTGCTGGCCGCCTGTGCGGGGCCGCAGGTGGACGACTACGCCCGCGAGACGCCCAAGCTCGTGCTGCGCGACTACTTCAACGGCCCGATGACTGCCCACGGCGTCTTCACCGACCGCTCCGGCAAGGTCGCCCGCCGCTTCACCGTGCGCATGGTCGGACGCTGGAGCGGCAACGAAGGCGTGCTGGAAGAAGATTTCACCTACAGCGATGGCAAGACCGAACGCCGCGTCTGGCGCCTGACCGACCTCGGCGACGGGCGCTACACCGGCCGTGCCGATGACGTGCTCGGCGAGGCGCAAGGCCGCGCGGCGGGCAACGCGCTGCGCTGGCAGTACACGCTGCAACTGCCGGTGGACGGCAAGACCTACGAGGTGCAGTTCGACGACTGGATGTACCTCATGGACGAGAAGGTGATGCTCAACAAGGCGGTGATGAGCAAGTTCGGCCTCCGGCTGGGCGAGGTCACGCTGGCCTTCCACAAGCCTTGACGCTGCAGGAATCCCCATGCCGATCAACCAACCCCTGCGCGACTGGACGGGCCGTGTCGTCTGGATCGTCGGCGCCTCGTCCGGCATCGGACTGGCCACGGCGGAGCTGCTGGCGCGGCGCGGTGCCACGGTGATCGTCTCGGCGCGCAAGGCTGCGCCGCTGCAAGCCTTCGCCGCCGCGCATCCCGGCGCGATGGCGCTGCCGCTCGACGCTGCGGCCCCCGGTGCGCTGCAGGCCGGCATGGCGCAACTGCTGGCGCAGCACGGGCGGCTCGATCTGGCGGTGTACTGCGCCGGTCACTACCTGCCAGTGCGCGCCACGGCCTACGACCTCGACGAGGTGATCCGTCACCAGGACATCAACGTCACCGGCGCGATGCGGATGCTCGACGCCGTGCTGCCGACGCTGCTCGCCCAGCGTCACGGCCACATCAGCCTTGTCGCCAGCGTGGCCGGCTACCGCGGCCTGCCGCAGGCGCTGGCCTATGGTCCGACCAAGGCGGCGTTGATCAACATGGCCGAGGTGCTGCAGATGGACCTGAAGCCGAGCGGCATCGACGTGTCGGTCATCAACCCCGGCTTCGTCGAGACCCCGCTGACGGCACAGAACACCCACCCGATGCCTGCGCTGATCACGCCTGAAGTCGCGGCGGAGGAGATCCTGAAAGGCTGGGCGCGGGGTGCGTTCGAGATCCATTTCCCGAAGCGGTTCAGCCGGGTGCTGAAGCTGCTGGGACTGTTGGACGACCGCTGGTATTTCTCGCTGGTGCGCCGCGCCACGGGGCTGTGACTTGCCACGCACAGGACGGCCATGCACCCGCTCGATCTACCGAATCCACGTCATCCAGATGCCCGCGTCGCCCGCGTCATCGCCTTCTTCGAGCAGCTCGCTCCCGCCGACCTGGACCGGCTGGGCGAGGTCTACGCCGACGGCACGCGCTTCAAGGATCCGTTCAACGAGGTCCGCGACATCCCCGGCATCCGCCGCGTCTTCGCCCACATGTTCGACAGCCTCGGGGCGCCGCGCTTCGTCGTGCTCGACGCGATCGCGCAGGGCGACCAGTGCTTCCTGACCTGGGATTTCCTCTTCGAAGCACCGCGCCTCGGCCCCGGCACCACGACCATCCATGGCGGCTCGCACCTGCGCTTCGGCCCGGATGGTCGGCTGGTGCTGCACCGCGACTACTGGGATGCGGCGGAGGAGCTGTACGAGAAGCTGCCGGGGGTGGGCGTGCTGATGCGCTGGCTCAAGCGCCGCGCAGCGGGGTGAACATCACTGCGGCGGTGAGGGCGGTGGATCGTCCGAGTTCGCCTGTCCCTCCGAGAGGGTGTGGAGCTGGAATTTTCCCTCTGCGGTGACCAGCCAGACCTCCGGGTAGACCACGCTCTTCACGCCACGCGGCGGGGGCGGATACGGCTCGGCGGCGTAGACCATGCGCTGCACCCACGGCACGACCTCGTGTGCGGAGGCGGGGTAGCGTGTGATGCGCAGGTCGGTGACACGGCCGCGGCTGTCGATGGTGGTGCGGAATGCGGCCACGGCGTGCAGCATCGGCGGGAGCTTGCCGTCGAGGATCTGCGGCCAGTAACGCATGTAGAGGTGGCGGGCGGCCTCGATGCGGTATTCGCTGGCGTTGCGGGCGGCCGAGGTGGTGAGCGTGGCGATCTCGTCGAGCGGCTGGGGGACGGGGGCCGTCGCGAACTGGGCGTGTGCCGGCAGGCAGGCCAGTGCCCAACCTGCCAGCCACCCCATCCCCCACACGCGCCATGGCTGCTGCGGGCTTTCTTGGTGTTCTCGGCCGCGGGACGACCGGATCTCACGGAGTCTAGCGATCACTTGCGCCTCCCCGGTGTGCATAGTTGACACTCACCGCATCCAGCCCTTGCGGCGGAAATAGATCAGCGGTGCGGCGACGGACGCCAGCATCAAGCCGAGCGCCAGCGGGTAGCCCCAGGTCTGCGACAGCTCGGGCATGTGCTGGAAGTTCATGCCGTAGATGCTGGCGATCAATGTCGGCGGCAGCATCGCCACGCTGGCCACCGAGAAGATCTTGATGATCTTGTTCTGGTTGATGTTGATGAAACCGACGGTGGCGTCCATCAGGAAGTTGATCTTGTCGAACAGGAACGCGGTGTGCGAGTCGAGCGAATCGATGTCGCGCATGATCTGGCGCGCTTCCTCGAACTGCTCGGCATTCAGGAGCCGGCTGCGCATCATGAAGCTCACGGCGCGGCGCGTGTCCATCACGTTGCGGCGGATGCGGCCGTTCAGGTCTTCCTGGTGCGCGATGGCCGACAGGGCTTCCCCGGCGGCGCGGTCGTCCACGTCCTGCTTCAGCACGCCCGCGCTGACCTTCTCCAGCGCGTCGTAGATGCCCTCCAGCGCGTCGGCAGAGTACTCCGCGTCGGCATCGTAGAGCTTGAGCAGCACGTCCTTGGCGTCCTCGATCATCGCCGGGATGCGCCGCGCCCGCAGCCGCAGCAGCCGGAACACGGGCAGGTCTTCGGAGTGGACCGAGAACAGCACGTTGTGGTGCAGGATGAAGGCCACCCGCACGTTGCGCGGGGTCTCGCCGTCGTCGATCAGGAAGTCGGAGCGGATGTGCAGCTCGCCGTTGTCTTCCTCGTAGAAGCGGGCGGATTCTTCCAGGTCGTCATCGACGATGTTCTCGGGAATCTCCAGATCGAAGCGTGCCTGGATCCAGCCTTTTTCCTGCGCGGTGGGGGCTTCCAGATCGACCCACACCGGTGCCACATGGGCCAGGGCTTCGGCGGCGTCGATCTCTTCCTGGAACAGGCGGCCGTTGGCCAGTGTGAAGACGTTCAGCATCGGAACCAATTATTGCACTGCGGAAGAGGGTGTGTCTGAATGCTCGAAAACCCGCAGGATGCCACTGAATCCGGGGGGCCAGCGCAATTCCACACGGCGCTTGCAGGGTGTGACAGGCAGGGCTTGTCAGCGATTCACGAAATGGTCACACTGGGTTCAACGACTCTCCCAGACCCCTCACCCAACCTCTCGAAAGGAGGCCTCATGAATCTCACGATCAGCGGTCATCATCTGGAAGTTACGCCGGCTCTGCGCGAATACGTGCTCACCAAGCTGGACCGGGTCACGCGACACTTTGACCAGGTAGTGGATGTCAACGTGCTGCTCACCGTGGAGAAGCAGAAGGAAAAGGAACGCCGACAACGCGCCGAAGTCACGCTGCACGTCAAGGGCCGCGACATCTTCGTGGAAAGCGCCAGCGAAGACCTGTACGCCGCGATCGACCAGCTGATGGACAAGCTCGACCGCCAGGTCGTGCGCCACAAGGACAAGCTGCAGGACCACCACCACGTGGCCTCCAAGCGGCTGGAGCTGAGTGGCGACATGGTCTGAAGACCGTCGCGTCCTGACCGGCCAGGCACACGGATGGCGCGTGTGTCGGCTGTGTCCCCGGCGGCCCCCGAGTGGGGCCGCTGTCGTTTGTGTCACCATCACGCCACCCCCGCCGAGAAGCGGCCCGCAGCAACCGGCGTGATTCCTATAATCACTCCCCCGACCACCCCCCGAACCGCGCCTCGATGAACCGTCTCGCCGCGATCCTCCCTGCTGGCAATGTGCTGGTGAACGTGGACGCTTCCAGCAAGAAGCGCGCGTTCGAGCAAGCTGGTCTGCTGTTTGAAAACCAGCACGCCATCGCCCGTGCCACCGTCTCCGACAACCTCTTCGCGCGCGAGCGCCTGGGCTCGACCGGGCTGGGACACGGCGTGGCCATCCCGCACGGCCGCATCAAGGGCCTGAAGAACCCGCTGGCCGCCGTGGTCCGCCTGGCGCAGCCGATCGCCTTCGAGGCCCCGGACGACGAGCCGGTCGTGCTGCTGATCTTCCTGCTGGTGCCGGAAGCCGCGACGCAGCGCCACCTGGAAATCCTCTCCGAGATCGCCGAGCTGCTGTCCGACCGCGAGCTGCGCGAGCGGCTCAAGGTCGAGACCGACCCGGCCAAGCTGCACGAGATGATTTCCCGCTGGGAACCTCTGCGCTCGGTCGCCTGAGCCCGAGCACCACCAGGACCATCCGGCCATGAAAGCCACCGTCATCAGCGCGGAGGCATTGTTCGATGCCCACCGCAACATGCTCAAGTGGGAGTGGATTGCTGGCCACGCCCACCCCGAACGCCGTTTCGACGAGGTGGCGGTGCGCGACGCGCAGTCCGCGGCCGATCTGGTCGGCTACCTCAACTACATCCACCCGTATCGGGTGCAGATTGTTGGCCGGCGTGAAATCGCCTACCTCGAAGACGCAAGCGAGGTGCAGGAACGCCGCATCTCGCGCATCGTCGCACTGGAGCCGCCGGTGGTCGTGGTCGCCGACGGTTGCACGCCCCCCGACCGGTTGGTGGCGATGTGCGAACGCGCCGAGATTCCGCTGTTCTGCACCCGTGAATCGGCCGGCCATGTCATCGACGTGCTGCGCGGCTACCTCGGCCAGCACTTCGCCGAGCGCACTTCGCGCCACGGCGTGTTCATGGACATCCTCGGCCTGGGCGTGCTGCTGACGGGCGAGTCCGGCCTGGGCAAGAGCGAGCTGGGGCTGGAGCTGATCTCGCGTGGCCACGGGCTGGTGGCCGACGACGTGGTGGACCTGTTCCGCGTGTCGCAGACGGCGATCGAGGCGCGCTGCCCCGAGCTGCTGCGCAACCTGCTGGAAGTGCGCGGCATCGGCCTGCTCGACATCAAGGCCATCTTCGGCGAGACCGCGGTGCGGCGGAAGATGCGGCTGAAGCTCATCGTCCACATGGTCCGCAAGGAAACGCTGGAGCGCGATTTCGAGCGCCTGCCCCACGAGCCGCTCTATGAGGAGGTGCTCGGGATGCCGGTGCGCAAGGTCATCATCGCCGTGGACGCCGGGCGCAACCTGGCGGTGCTGGTGGAGGCCGCGGTGCGCAACACGGTGCTGCAACTCCGTGGCATCGACACCTACAAGGAATTCATCAAGCGCCACCGCGACCTGATGGACCGCGGCGAGCCGGGACTCTGAGGCGTCGGCCTGGCGGTCTTACTTGGCGGCGCGGTGGCTGCAGTCCGGCTTGGTGCAGTGGGCGTAGAGCGCCAGGGTGTGTTCCTGCAGGGCGAAACCGCGTTCCTGGGCGATCGCGTGCTGGCAGGCTTCGATCTGGGCGTCGAAGAACTCTTCCACATGGCCGCAGTCCAGGCAGACGAGGTGGTCGTGGTGTTCGCCCGCGTTCAGCTCGAACACCGACTTGCCGCTCTCGAAGTGGTTGCGGCTCAGCAGCCCGGCTTGCTCGAACTGCATCAGCACCCGGTAGACCGTGGCCAGCCCGATGTCGGCGCCTTCGAGCAACAGCACCTTGTAGACATCCTCGGCCGCCATGTGCCGCTGCTGGGAACGCTGGAAGATTTCGAGGATCTTGATGCGCGGCAGGGTGGCCTTCAGGCCCGAGCTTTTGAGTTCTTCGGCGTTCGTCATGGGATTGCCGGGTCGGCGGGTGGTGGCTCGCTAGAATGGCCGGATCATATCGGGATGTGCCGCGACCGGCGGTGTCCACCACCAAAACTCCATGGCTGCTCCGACCCGCTTCCGCTTCTTCCTGTCGCCGCTCCTGCCCGTGGCCTGTGCCGCGCTGGCGGGGTGCTCGACGGTCTCCTCCGACGGCTCGCTGCTCGGCTTCATCACGCCTTACCGCATGGAAGTCGTGCAGGGCAACGTCGTCACGCAGGACATGGTGGCGCAGCTGCGTCCCGGCCTGACGGGCGACCAGGTGCGCACCCTGCTGGGCTCGCCGCTGCTCACCGACGTGTTCCACGCCAACCGCTGGGATTACGTCTTCACCATCCGCCGCCAGGGCACTGCGCCGCAGCAGCGCCGCGTGACCGTCTTCTTCGAGAACGACCGCGTCTCGCGCTTCGAGGCGGACGCCGTGCCGACCGAACGTGAGTTCGTCGCTGCGATTGATGCGACCAAACCACCGTCGCGCAAGACCGTGCTCGAACTGGATGAGGCGCAACTGCGCGCCATTCCCGTGCCTGCGCCCAGCCGTGCTGCCCAGACGCCGCAGACAGCGGCCAGCGGCCCGGCCCGCTCCTATCCTCCGCTGGAAACCTCTGTCCGATGAACGCTCCCGTCTCCTCGATTCCTGCGCCGCTGCGCGTTGCCATCGCCGGCTGCACCGGCCGCATGGGCCACATGCTCATCGAAGCCGTCATGGCCGCGGATGACTGCGTGCTTGCGGGTGCGCTCGACCGCGAAGGCAGCCCCGCCATCGGCCAGGACGCTTCGGCGTTCCTGGGCAAGGCCAGCGGTGTGGCGATCACCGCCGATCTGAACGTGGGCTTGCAAGGCGCCGACTGCCTGATCGACTTCACACGCCCCGAGGGCACGCTGGCGCACCTGGCAGTGTGCCGCGCACTCGGCGTCAAGCTCGTCATCGGCACCACCGGTTTCACGGACGCGCAGAAGGCCGAGATCGCCGCCGCCGCGCAGGACGTGTCGATCATGATGGCGCCCAACATGAGCGTCGGCGTCAACGTCGTGCTGCGGCTGCTGGACATGGCGGCGCGGGCGCTGAACGAGGGCTATGACATCGAGATCGTCGAGGCCCACCACCGCTTCAAGGTCGATGCGCCGAGCGGCACCGCGCTGAAGATGGGCGAGGTCGTGGCGAGCGCACTCGGCCGTGACCTGAAGGACTGCGCCGTCTACGGCCGCGAGGGCGTCACCGGCGAGCGCGATCCGAGCACCATCGGCTTCGCCACCATCCGCGGCGGCGATGTCGTCGGCGACCACACCGTGCTGTTCGCGGGCATCGGCGAGCGCATCGAGATCACCCACAAGTCCAGCAGCCGAGCGACCTACGCGCAAGGCAGCCTGCGCGCCGCGCGCTTCCTTGCCGGTCGGGCCAGCGGCCTGTACGGCATGGACGACGTGCTCGGCCTGGGCTGACCGGCGACCGACACCATGGACGGACTTGCGCGAATCTGGTCGGCTGGCGATGGCGTGTCGCGCACGGTCGCGGCGCTGCTGCTGGCGATGTCGGTGTCGGCCTGGGTGCTGATCCTGTGGAAATCGTGGGGACTGACACGGGCGCGGCGCGATCTGGTGCGGGCCGTGCCGGTGTTCTGGGCGGCGCCGGACCTGCACACCGGCCGCACGCAGCTCGCCGCGCTCGACCGTGAGCAGGTGCTGGTGCCGATGCTCGACGCGCTGCTCCAGCAGGCTGTACCCGGCACGCTCGACGCTGGCAGCGACGCCGAGTCGCGTCTGACCCGTCTCCTGCGTGACGCGCTGCACCGCGTGCTCGGCCAGTTGCAGATGGGCCAGGTGCTGCTCGCCTCGGTGGGCAGCACGTCGCCCTTCGTCGGCCTGTTCGGCACCGTCTGGGGCATCTACCACGCGCTGCTCGGCATCTCGGCGACCGGCTCGATCAGCATCGACAAGGTGGCCGGCCCGGTGGGAGAGGCGCTCATCATGACGGCGGCAGGGTTGGCGGTGGCGATCCCCGCGGTGCTGGCCTACAACGTGTTCGGCAAATGGGTCAGTGCCTGCGAGGCGGATCTGGAAGGCTTCGCGCACGATCTGCGCGAGATGGCGCTGGACAAGCGGGCGCAGGCACGGTCACGGGAGCAGGACGATGGCCTTCGGGCGTCTTGAGCGCCGCAAGGCCGAGACGCCGATCAGCGACATCAACATGACGCCGCTGATCGACGTGATGCTGGTGCTGCTGGTCATCTTCATGATCGCGGCGCCGCTGATGACCTCCAGCCTGAAGCTCGACCTGCCCAAGGCCGACGGCGCCGCGCCCACCGAGCAGACCCCTGCCGCGATCAGCCTCGGGCTGCAGGCCAACGGCGCGCTCTACTGGGGCGAGGAGCGGCTGGAGCCTCCCGCCTTCGCCGAGCGGCTGAAGGAGATCGAGCGCCGCGGCGGCGAGCGGCCCGAGGTGATGCTGCGCGCCGACAAGCTGGTGCCTTACGGGCGCGTGGCCGAGCTGATCGGACAATTGCAGCAAGCCGGGCTGAGCCGGATCGCCTTCATCACCGAGCCGACGTGATCCGCGGGGCTGTGCAACACTGCTCGCCCCTGTGAACACCGTGTTGCCCCCATGAAGCTGCTGTTCGTTGCCGACCCGATCGAGTCCTTCAAGACGCACAAGGACACCACCTTCGCGATGATGCGCGAGGCGGCGCGCCGCGGCCACACACTGCAGGTCTGCACGCCGCGCGACCTCGTCTGGGTGCGCGGCGGCCGGGTCGTGGCGCGCCGTTGCCGCACGGTCGTGCTCACCGGGCGCGAGCAGGCGGACTGGTTTGCCGTCGTCGCCGAAGGCGAGCAGGCGCTGGCCGACACCGACGCGGTGCTGATGCGCAAGGATCCGCCCTTCGACGCGGAGTACATCTACGCGACGCACCTGCTGCAGCAGGCCGAGCGCGACGGCGCCCGCGTCTTCAACAAGCCCGCCGCCCTGCGCGACCACCCGGAAAAGCTCGCCATCCTCGAATTCCCCGAGTGGATCGGCCCGACACTGGTCACGCGGGAAGCCGAGGCCGTGCGCGCCTTCCACGCCGAGCACGGCGACATCATCCTCAAGCCCCTCGATGGCATGGGCGGCATGGGCATCTTCCGCGTCGGCCCGGACGGCATGAACCTCGGCTCCATCACCGAAACACTGACCCAGGACGGCAGCACGACGGTGATGGTGCAGCGCTTCCTCCCCGAGATCGTTCACGGCGACAAGCGCATCCTGATCATCGCGGGCGTGCCGGTGCCGTACTGCCTGGCGCGCATTCCGCAGGGGTCGGAGGTGCGCGGCAATCTGGCGGCCGGTGGCAAGGGCGTCGCGCAGCCGCTGTCGGCACGTGACCGCGAAATCGCCGAGACGCTCGGGCCGGTCCTCGCCGCCCGCGGGCTGCTGCTGATCGGGCTGGACGTGATCGGCGAGTGTGTCACCGAGATCAACGTCACCAGCCCGACCTGCTTCCAGGAGATCCAGCAGCAGACCGGCTTCGACGTGGCCGAGGTGTTCGTCAACGCGCTGGAAGCGGCGGTGGCGGCCGGGCGTGCCGCCACCTGACCCCACGCAGACTCAACGCTCCTTGACCACCGCCGTGGTCAGCCCGCTGCCCACGGTCAGCCGGCTGTCTCCGAGCAGGAACACGCTGTAGACACCGCCTGCATCGAGTGTCTTGCCCGTGAGCTGGTAGACGCTGGCGGCGGTGAGGCTGTGCGTGGCCGACACGGTGGTGTCGGTGACGGCCGCCACCGAGGTGACGGGCGAGAACGCACCTTGGCTGGCGGTGGCGACTGCAGCCCCTGCGACGTTGAGCGTCAGGTCGGCGGTGAGGTCGCCCAGGCCGTGCAGCAGGCGGATGCGGCTGGCGCTGGTGCTGGCGGGCAGGCGGTTGTCGTCGCTGAAGACCGCGAACTGCGGGGCTGCAGCCGTTCCCCAGACGAACAGGGTGTTGTCGCTGCCCGGCGCGGCGGTCCAGGACGCGGCGGTGAGTGTGCCGCCATTGACGGTGAGCTGTGGCGTGGACGTGCCGGCGGGCACCAGCGTGTAGCTGCCCACGGCGGGTGAGCCACCCAGCAGGGGCAGGGTGGTGCCGTTGATCGCTCCGGCGACGGCCAGATGGGTGGGCAGCGCGCTGACCACCCGCACGCGGGCCTGCGCATTCGTCAGCGCCGTGACGGTCCTGGCGGGTTGCAGCACCAGCGCATGGGCCAGCACGCCGCCCGTGCTCGGCGTGATCACGAGGGCCGCGATGCCCGCGTCCGGCAAGGTCAGCGTGGTGTCGAGCCGCACGTCGCTGGCGAGCACGCTGCCCGCCTTCACCAGGCGCAGCCGGTGGCTGCCGGCGTTGACGCTGGTGTAGCCGCTGCTGCCGCTGCCGGCGGCGACATTGCCGAGCAGCGGCGCGTCGCTCAGGACTTCGGCGGTGGGGGTCAGGTGGACATCGAGCGCACCGGCATCGCGCGCTGCGTGGAACACCAGCAGCTTGGCGCGACCGCTGGCGGGCACGGCCTCCAGATCGTTGAGGCTGAGGTACTTGACCGTGTTGTTGTCGCCCGTCCAGGCCACCAGCGTGGTGACGCTGCCGGCGGCGACGGTGGGTGTGGTGCTGGCCAGGGCGCTGCCGCTGCTGTTGGCCAGCGCGACGGTGTGGCTGCCGGCGGTGACGCGGTAGGTGGCGCTGGCGGCGTCGCGCTCGATGCCGGTTTCGCGGGAGAGGTCGTCGATCAGCAGGCCGACCGCGGCGCGCTGGGTGGTGGCGTTGACGAGGCGCAGCGTGCCGGTGGTGGTGCTGCTGCCCTCATCGGCGTCTTCCTTGGTGCCGCAGCCGCCGAGCAGACTGCCCAGCAGGAACAGACCTGCGGCGGTGCGGGCGGCCCAGCGTCGGCGGGGCAGTGGGTGGTGCGGCATGGACAGGTTCCCCTTGGGTGGTGTGGAGCGGTGTGGGCAGTCCGACACCTTCGGTTTCCATGACACGGCTGTCAAGGGACGTGAGCGGCCGCAGAGCAGGACATCCGCTGGTGACGTTCGGTGAGAATCGGTGATGCCTCACCCTGAACCCGTATCACGAGGTTGGACGGCACAAAGCGCGTGTTTTTGCCGCTGTGCTCGGCATCACCGTCGAGCACGCGGCACTGCTGGAAGAGGCTGTTCGAGAGGGGATCCATCACCAGCCTGCCATCAAGAAGCATGCCGACAAGCACGGCCAACGCTACGAGGTAGACGTCCCAGTGACCGGCCCGATGGGTAGTGCTATTGTGCGAACGGGGTGGATTGTTCAGGAAGAAGGTGGCGTACCTCAGCTCACCAGTGCTTATGTGAAGGAGAAGCCGTAATGACGTTTGAACTGCTTGGCGTTGTCTGCGCAACCACAGACTTCCCCGTGTTTGGCATCAAGGTCGGCGATGTCGGCACAGTGGTCGAGGTCTATGACGACGGTGAATACGAGGTCGAGTTCTGCAGCGAGAAAGGCGAGACTCTGGCGGTATTCGCCATGTCCGAGAAGCAGTTGCGGCCGGCTCACACGCTGAAACAGGCTGCCTGACGGACCGCCATGCCACCGCTGCTCACCCTGGCCCCTCTGGCGTTGCTGCTGTGGCTGGGCGCTGTCCAGACCGCCTGCACCACCGCCCCCGCCACGCCCGCCGCCGCGCCGCTGACGCTGCACATCGCCCACATCAACGACCACCACTCGCAACTGGAGCCGATTCCTGCCGCGGAGCTGCTGCTGGACGGCGTGCCCACCCAGGTCGAACTCGGCGGCTTCGCCCGCTTGACGGCGCTGTTCCGCCAAGCGCAGGCCGCGCAGCCGAACTTGCTCAAGCTGCATGCGGGTGACGCCGTGACCGGCTCGCTCTACTACACCTTCTTCAAGGGCGAGGCCGACGCCCGGATGATGAACACGGTCTGCTTCGATGCGTTCGCGCTGGGCAACCACGAATTCGACGACGGGGACGGCGTGCTGCGCGGTTTCCTCGACCACCTGCACGCGGGCGACTGCAAGACCCCGGTGCTGGCCGCCAACGTGGTTGCCGCCCCCGGCACCCCGCTGTCGCCGAAGGGCACGCCCATCCACCAGCCCTACACCGTCAAGACCCTCGACGGCGTGCCGGTCGGCATCATCGGGATCGACATCGCCGGCAAGACGGTCAACTCCTCGCGCCCGCTGGCGACGACGCAGTTCCTCGACGAGACCCGCACCGCGCAGCAGACCATCGACACGCTCAAGGCCCGCGGCGTGCGCCACATCGTGCTGCTGACCCACCAGGGCTACGAGGCCGACCGGGCGATGGCGGCGGCGCTGACCGACGTGGACGTGGTCATCGGCGGCGACTCGCACACGCTGCTGGGCGATTTCCGTGCGCAGGGCCTGCCCAGCGCCGGGCCGTATCCGACGGTGGCGAAGAACCGCGATGGCGACCCGGTGTGCATCGGCCATGCGTGGGAGTACAGCAAGGCGTTCGGGCGGATGGCGGTGGCGTTCGACGCACGCGGCACCGTGGCAAGTTGCAGCGGGCAGGCGTCGCTGGTCATCGGGGACCAGTTCAAGCGCAAGAACGCGGCCGGGGCCTTCGCGCCCGTCGATGACGCCACGGCGGTGGCACTGCGCGCACGCCTCGCCGACGTGCCGCAGGTGCGCGTGACGGTCCCGGATGCGGCGGCGGTGCAGGTGCTGTCAGGCTATTCCAGCCAGGTCGCCGCGCAGAAACAGCGCCTGATCGGCACCGCCACCGAGCCGCTGTGCCTCGTGCGCGTGCCCGGCGAGACCACCAACCGCTCCGGCGCGCTCGCCGGCTGCGAGACCGCCAACACGCTCGCCCGCGGCAGCGATGCCGCACAGGTCGTGGCCGAGGCGTTCCTGGCGGCCAGTCCGCGGGCGGAGATGGCGCTGCAGAACGCGGGTGGCGTGCGCACCGGCATCGGTGCGGGGCCGCTGTCGATGAACACCGCGTTCACCGTGCTGCCCTTCACCAACGTGCTGGTGGAGCTGTCGCTGACGGGCGCGCAGATCGTCGCGGCGCTGGAGGACGCGGTCGCCAACCACCTCGACCAACGCCAGTCCGATGGCTCGCACCCCTACGCGGCGGGGCTGCGCTGGGTGCTGGACCTGCGCCAGCCGAAGGGCCGGCGTTTCAGCCAGGTCGAGGTGAAGGACCGCGCCACGGGTCGCTGGACGGCGATCGACCCGGCGCGCACCTACGTGCTGGTGACGAACGACTTCATTGCCGCCGGCAAGGACGGCTACGCCACGCTCGGCGCGGCCACGGCGGCGGGGCAGGCGGTCAACACCTACCGGCTCTACACGCAGACCTTCGCGGACCACCTGCAGCGTCTGGGTCGGGTGGGGCGCGTGTCGGCGACCGAGGTGTCGCACCAGCGGGTCACCACGGCGGCGGGCGTGGCGCTGCCCTGAGGCTGGGTCAGACCACCTGGCGCCCGGCGTTCCAGACCGCGCGCACGACCGGGTGTCCGGCGACCACCCGCACCCGCACCAGATCGGCCCGCCGTCCGCAGGCGAGGGCACCACGGTCGGTCAGTCCCACCGCGTGCGCCGGTTGCTGCGTCACCAGCCGCACGGCAGCGGGCAGGTCCAGCAGGCCCTCGTCGGCAAGCTGCCAAGCGGCGGCCAGCAGGCTGGACGGCAGGTAGTCGGACGACAGCGCATCCAGCACGCCTTCGCGCACCAGCGTCACCGCCGCCACATTGCCTGCGTGCGAGGCGCCGCGCAGCACGTTGGGCGCGCCTGCCAGCGTCAGCAGACCGCAGGCGCGGGCGCGGCGGGCGGCGTCCAGCGTGGTGGGAAACTCGCTGATCACGGCGCCAAGGCGGTGCGCCTCGTCCACATGGGCGGCGGTGGTGTCGTCGTGCGAGGCCAGCGCGGTGCCGGTGGCACGGGCGTAGGCGGCGAACCAGTCGCGGTTCGGGCCGGTGTGGTCGCGCTGGCGGGCAGGGGCGAGCCGGACCTCGTGGTCGAACTGCGCATCGGACCAGCCCTTCTTGCCGGTGTAGTAGACACGGGCGTGGTCCAGATCCGCCCATTGGCGCTGGCCTGGCGTGTGGTCCATCAGGGAGACCAGCCCGAGCCGCCGGTGGTGGGCGAACGGCTCGAACAGCGCGCGCGCGTCGGACGCCGGCAGTTCGCAGCGCGCGTGGATGCGGTGGTCGGCGCGCAGCAGGCCAGCGTCCTCCAGCGCATCGAGCACCGGCAGCAGCGCGTCCTGCCGCTGGGCACGGAAGCCCTGGTGGTAGGGATCGCCCACGCCGATCGCGTCGAACACGGTCGTGATGCCGGCGCAGGCCACCTCGGCGTCGTGCGCCTGCACGGCACCCCACATCGGGAAACGCACCTTGGGGCGCGGCATGGCGTGGCGCTCCAGGTTGTCCGTGTGCAGCTCCACCAGCCCCGGCAGCAGGTAGTCGCCGTCCAGGTCGATCGCCGTGGTCAGCCGCGACGGTGCCGCGTCGATTTCGGCGATCCGACCGTCCCGCACGACCACCGTGCCCATCACCACCTCGCCCGGCAGCACCAGCCGCGCGTGGGTCATCACGTGTTCGGTGGATCGGACGGCAGGGCGGGGCAATGGCGGGACAACGTGCATGGGGAGAGTTTGCCCTGCCAAGCTTGTCCCCCGATGTGCAGTGTTCACAGCAGGGGGGCGCGAACCTGCAGAGCCAAGCCGGGTCGGCACCTGAAGCGGAAATCTTGCCGTGGCGGACCGCACGAAACCGCTTGGAACCCTGTAGGCTACGCCACAGCCAAAAGCCGGTCCTTGTCCGCCATAGCCTCCATGAGCGCCCGATACGCGATTTATCTCACTCCACCGGCCGATCACCCTCTGTGGCAGGCCGGCTGCACCTGGCTGGGACGTGACCCGTCCAGCGACCTTGCGCCCCCGTCTCCGCCGTCACGGCGGGTCATGCCATGGCGCTACGGATTCCATGCCACGCTCAAGGCGCCGATGCGGCTGGCGGAGGGCACGTCGATGCAGGGCCTGCACGCGGCCCTGTGTGTGCTGAGCCGCCAGTTGACACCCTTCGACATGCCCGCGCTGGAGGTGGGCACGCTGGCCGACTTCATCGTGCTGCAGACCGCCGCGCCGCTGGACCCTGCCCACCCGCTGCACCGGCTCGCCGACACCTGCGTGCGTGACCTCGACAGCTTCCGCGACCCCGCCACGGTCGCCGATCTGCAGCGCCTGCGCAGCCGTGGTGCGCTGGACGGCCGCCAGTCCGAGCAGCTGGCATGCTGGGGCTATCCGCATGTGCTCGACTGCTGGGTCTTCCACTGCACCCTGAGCGACCCCGTGGCCGACGACGGCGAGCGCCAGGTCTGGCTGGATCTGGCCCGCACCTTCTTCTCGCCGGCGCTGGAGCGGCCATGGCGCTGCGACGCGCTGAGCCTGTACGTCGAGCCGAGCGCTGGCGCGCCGATGCAGCTGCTGCGGCGCTATCCTTTCAAGGGTTGAGGAACGCCGCTGGCGCGGGTGTCCGTGCCGGCGCAGGCATCGGCGCTGGTTCCTGCCGTGGCGCCTGCGCCCGGCCGGCGGCGGTGGCGAACCAGCGCGGCTGACCGTCACTGCCCGCCAGCGGCAGCGCCCACGCCTTGTGCTGCAGATGCCCCAGCACGGTCAGTACCGCGGCCGCATCGAGCTGGCTGTCCCGCGCCACACCTGCCACGCTGCGCAGTGCGGCCGGACCACGGCACAGCGCCTGCAGCACCCGCGGTTCCTGCGCCAGCGCAGCGGACGGGGGAATGCCGACAGCGCGTGTGCGCAGGGCGGTGGGGCTGGCTTCGGCTTCGGTCCCGACCGCTTCTTCGACCATCTGTGCCCGCGCCAGCGACTGCGCCGTCTCCGCGTCGGACTGGGCGATCAAGGCAGCTTCGGTGGCGTCGGCAGCGCGCTGGCGGGCCTGTTCGGCCGTGGCGCTGGCGGCCTCAGCCTGGGTGCGGGCGTCCTGCACCTCGCGCAGCAGCCGCGCGGTCAGCGAACCGATGAACGCCCGCGACGACACCGACGCCACCAGACAGAACCCCGCCAGATTCAGCAGCAGCACCGGATTGCCCGGCTGCCCGGCCGTGCCGCGGATCTTGTCGATCAGGTCAGCCGAAATCATGGTCAGGAACAGCGGCACCATGAAGGCGGCCGTGATGCCGATGACGGTGTGCTTCCACCAGGCCAGTCGTGCGGTATCGGGGGTGTCGGGTGCATCCGAGAGGAAGCAGTTCACCAGGCCGCCGATGGCGCCAGCGGCGAGCATGACCGAGGTGATGGTCAGGAGATCGGTGGGCATGTGGAGTTCCCCGCGTGTCGTGTGCGCTCGTCGGCGCTGGTGTGCCAGGGCGACAGCGTAGGGCCGTGCGGGGAGATTTGTCCAGTTGAGGACACCGCCTGCCGGTTTCTTGCAGAAAATCGCCCCATGCACCCCCACCCTGCTGCCGCCGATTTCCCCCACCACCAGCGGGTCACCACCCGCTGGACCGACAACGACCGCTACGGCCATGTCAACAACGCCATCTACTACCAGTACTTCGACAGTGTCATCAACGCCTACTTGATCGCCGAGGGTCAACTCGACATCCACCGCGGTGACGTGGTGGGCTTCATCGTGCGCTCGGAGTGCGATTTCCTGGCACCGGTGGCCTATCCGGGTGAAGTGGACATTGGTGTCGCGGTGGTCAAACTGGGGAACTCCTCCGTGACCTACGAGACTGGCCTGTTCAAACCCGGCGAGCCGCAGCCTTGCGCGGTCGGCCGCATGGTGCATGTGTTCGTGGACACGGTGACCCAGCGTCCGATGGCCATCCCGGCGTCGATCCGGGCGGCGTTGGTGCGGCTGGTGCGGTCGTCGTGAAGGCCATTGGCACCCGGTCGGGGTGTCAATCCGCCGAACAGATCCGGTCGCGTCCTGTGCGCTTGGCGTCGTACATCGCGGCATCGGCTCGGCCCAGCACGGCCTCGACCGACTCGCCCGGCCGCACCTGCACCAGCCCGCACGAGCTGCTGTAGCCGAATCCGGGTGCATCCACCAGCGGACGCGACTGGCGCACCGCCTCCAGCAGCCGCTCGATCTGTTCCCGGCCCGCTGTCAGCGGTGTGTCGGGCAGCGCGATCAGGAATTCCTCGCCTCCGATGCGTCCGCAGACATCGTTGCGGCGCAGGTGCCCCTGCAGCAGTCGGGCAAAGTCGCACAGCACCTGGTCGCCGGCGAGGTGGCCGCGCTGGTCGTTGATGCGCTTGAAGTGGTCCAGGTCTGCCAGCCCGACGCACAGTGGCTGCGCGACCAGATCCCGCGCCAGCAACCCCCGCAGGCGCGCCAGCACGAACGCCCGGTTGCCGATGCCGGTCAGCGCGTCGGACTGGCTGGCGCGCACGGCCAGGTCATGGGCGGCGCGCAGTTGCCGCTGGTCCTGTCCGAGGTCGGTGATGTCGGTGCCGAAACACAGCATCCAGCCGTCTGCGCCGACGGTCTCGGTCATCAGCATCCAGCGGCCGTCCACCAGATCGGCCTCGATCTTGCGAAACGGCTGCTTGCCGCGACGCGACGCTGCCGAGGTCAGCCAGTGCTCGAAGTCGTCGGTCTGCACCGCGGTGGCCTGGCTTTGCCGGTGGTTGGCCCGCATCATGTCCATCCAGCTCGGCTGTGCGTCCGCTGACAGGCCGAACAACGCCCTGAACGCCGGATTCGCCCAGCGCAGCACGTCCCGCTCATCGAACAGGGCCACGACGCACGGTGTCCCGGTCAAGAGCGCGAGGATCTGCGGCAGCAGATGCATCAGGAGTGCGGTGGGCAGGGTGGTGGACATGGGTACTCTGCATGTCGGCGGAATCGGCGGTGGGTTGAGCCGGGTGTGGTGGGACAGGAGGGCGTGTCAATGCTGGCAGGGTGGTTGAGGGGCATCGTGTTCATGGGGGGGCTGGGGGCTGCCGCCTGGCTAGGCTGGTGCGTGTGGCGAGGCTGGGGGGTGACCGCGGCGTTGGGGCCGGTGCTGGCGCTGCTGGGGTTGAACGCGCTGGTGCTCGGGCTGGAGCAGGTGATGGCGGCTGGTGTGCATGGTCACGATCCCGTGCCGCGACCCGGATCCGTCCGGCGCGCAGGGGCGTGGTGGCGCGAGGCGGTGGCGTCGGCGCGTGCGTTTGGCTGGTCGATGCCGTTTGCCAGCCAGCGGTGGCCGGATCGGCTGGCCGGGGCGATCGGGTCAGTCCAAGGCGGTCGCGGCGTGCTGCTGGTCCACGGCTATCTGTGCAACCGCGGTTTCTGGAACCGCTGGTACCCCCGGCTGCAGGCGCAGGGCATCCCCTTCGTCGGCCTGAGCCTGGAGCCGGTGTTCGGCTCGATCGACGACTACGCTGACCAGCTCGACAGGGCCCTCGTGCAGCTCCAGCGCGCCACCGGACAGGCGCCGCTGGTGGTCTGCCACAGCATGGGCGGGCTGGTGCTGCGGGCGTGGCGGCGGGCGCGGCTGCAGCGGGGCGACACGGCCGACGTGACCGATGCCCGTGTCCACCATGTCCTGACGATCGGCACGCCCCACTGCGGCACCTGGCTGGCCCGCTTCGGTCGGCAGACCAACGCCGTGCAGATGCGCCGCGACAGCCCGTGGCTGCAAGGCCTGGCGAACAGCGAATCTGCGGCGTGGCGGGCGCGCTTCACCTGTGTCTGGAGCGACTGTGACAACGTGGTCTTCCCACCGTGCTGCGGGGCGCTGGAGGGGGCGGCGTCGGTCCATCGGCCGGGGCGCGGGCACCAGGATCTGCTCGACGACCCGGCGGTGTTCGACCTCGCGCTGGCGCTGCGACCAGGTGCCTGAGTCAGCGCGCCCTACCGCCAGGCGTCGAGGTGGTGGACATGGCGGAGGCCATGGGGGCGGCGCCGCTGGACTGCTGACCCCGGTTCAGTCCGGCACCGGGAGCAGCCGCGTCACGGCGGCGCTGGCCAGCTCGCTGATGCGCATCAGGAAGTCGGTGCCCATCTCGGGCGTGTAGCGGGTCGGGTCGGGCGAGCCGAACACCAGCATCCCGAAGGCCGGCCCCGAGTAGTCGCGCCGCAGTGGCAGCAGCGCCAGCGACGCCACCGCCGACGGATGCCCCAGCCAGCGCACGGCCTCGATCGTGGTGTTGGCGCCGCAATAGGGTGTGCGCAGGCTGGAGGCCAGCCGTTGCAGCTCCACCCCGACGCCCTGCGCCACCGGCTCCTGCGCATAGGCGGACGCCACGTTCCATAGCCGCATGGCCACCTGCGGGATGCGGAACTGCTCCTGCAGATCGACCACCAGCATGTCGGGGATCTCACGCGGGTCGGTGACCTGCATCAGCGCGCAGACCCACTGGTGCAGCCGGTCGGTCAGGGCGGCGTTGTCCTGGCCGTGGCGGATCATGTCCATGAGCCGGCGCTCCATGCCGCGGATGCGCTCGCGCAGCATCTCCATCTGTCGCTGCTGCAGCGACACTGCCCGCGGGCCGTGCGGATTGGCCAGCTCGACGTGCGCCAGCAGTTCGGCGTGGCGCTCGAAAAAGCCCGGCGTGCGCGCCAGATAGCTGGCGATGTCGATTTCGGAGAGGCCCTGCGTGCTCATGGGCAGCAGGGTAGCGCAGGGGTTTTGGGCGATGCCGCGGAAAAGCTGGTCCGCAACCCGCCTTCATTACCCGAATCCAGTGATCCGGAAAACTCAGTCTGGGAACACCACGGTGCCCTCGAACACCGTCACCGCCGGTCCGGTCATGCGTACGCTGTGGCCCATGCCGTCCCACGCGATGGTCAGCCGCCCGCCACGGGTCTCGACCTCGACCACCGCGTCCAGCCAGCCCAGCCGGATGCCCGCCACCACCGCCGCGCACGCTCCGGTCCCGCAGGCCAGCGTCTCGCCCGCGCCGCGCTCGTGCACGCGCAGCCGGACATGCCCGCGATCGACGACCTGCAGGAAACCGGCGTTGACCTTGCGCGGGAAACTGGCGTGCGCCTCGACCCACGGGCCGACGGTGGCCACCGGTGCGGTGTCCACGTCATCGACCCGCTGCACGGCATGCGGGTTGCCCATCGACACCGCGGCGATTTCGACCCTCTGCGCAGGATCGGCGGGGTTTGTCAGGGGCCAGAGTTCGAAGCCGTCGAGCATTCGCGGCACCAGGCCGGTCGGATCGAACGGGATCTGCACGGCCTCGAAGATCGGCTGGTTCATGTCCACGGTGACACGCCCGTCCGGCGTCATCTCCAGCACGATGCGGTTGTTCATCGTCTCCACGCGCACCGTGTCGCGGTCCGTCAGCCCGTGGTCGCGCACGTAGCGCAGGAAGCAGCGCGCCCCGTTGCCGCAGTGCTCGACCTCCTCGCCGGTCGCGCCGTTGAAGATCCGGTAGCGGAAGTCGGCGTCTGGCGTGCGGGCCGGCTCGACGACAAGGATCTGGTCCGCGCCGATGCCGAAGCGCCGGTCGCCGAGGAAGCGCAGATCGGCCTCGCGCAGGTCGAGCGGCGCGCGGGTGGCGTCCAGCACGACGAAATCGTTGCCGAGGCCGTGCATCTTGGTGAAGGGCAGGGGGGGGCGGGCGGTCATGGGGGAATTATCGCGGGGGCGGGTCAAGGGACAAACTCCATCTGCGCGCCACGGGCCACGTCGCGCAGCAGATGATGCGTGACCGACTCGGTCAGTTGCACCCAGAGCAGGCTGCGTGTTCGCAGATCGGCTATCGAGAGGGCCTGGGCCTCACGCCGTGCGAGGCCTTCATAGGCGGCCGTTTCCGGTTCCTCCGCGAAGTACCCGACCGGTATCGTCGGCAGGTCGAACCGGTTGTTCTGCCCTCCGGTCGGTGGTAAGCGCACTGCCCCGATGACCACGGTGGAGGCATTGCGGCGCGTGCGCTGGATGCGGTACATCGAATGCAGCCGGGGGAGGGTGTGTTCCTGGCAGCAGGTGAGGTCGCTCAGTTTCATGCGGGAAGGTCGCGGTTCACGCGCCTTCCGCCCGGGCCACGGCGAGCACGCGCTCGGCCTGACCCTGTTCCAGTGCCTGTCGCGGCGTCAGTCCTTCGAGGCCGCCATGCGGTGTCTCGAAGAAGTTCAGCAGTGCCCAGCCTTCATGCAACCCAAGGGCCTGACCGATGCCGGGCAGGTGGTCCCAGATGACCGGCTCGAATTGCCAGCGCGGCACCTTGAAGCCACGCTTGGTCTGCGTCAGCCCGATGCAGCGGCCCTTGTTGATCCAGGCGTTGACGGTCACGCGACTTGTGCCGAGCAGGGCGGCGGCTTCGTCGGTGGTCATCATGTCGGCCTGATCGAGGCGGCGCAGGCGGCTGTCGAGACTGGCATGGAGCAGGGCGCTGGTTTCGGCGGCACTCAGGTAGGGCGAAGGTTGGGCGGCGCGTGTGCTTCGGCGTGGAAGTGGATGCTTTTGCTGCGTGCTCGCTAGCAGCAAAAGCATGGGTGTCTTGACTGCTTTTCGATGACCTTCATCGGCATCTGCCTCTGCGGCACTGGGTCCGCAGATCACGCTCCTGGCGTATTCCAAGTACGCGGAACGCATCTTTTCGTGTGCAGTCGAGACAGTCGATGGATCAGAGTCGAGCTTGAATACCAGCATGTGCTACTTCCCTTTGGAACGAGATTTCGTCAATCTCGTTAAGTTGGGAAGTGTAGTGCTTTATGCAGCAGAGCTACCGGGATGCACCATCCTTGCGCAGCAACATCTCCGTGTACCGCAGGAACTCCCCCATATGCCGGGTGATCACCGCCACCGTGATCGGCAGCTGCAGCGCCTGGTAGTCATGCACCGCGACATTGCGGAACCCCACCATCCGCTTGAGGTCGGCGGCCAGTTGCGCTTCGATCCAGCCAGCGCGGGCGAGCAGCTCGAACACGTCCCGCGAACTCTGCGGCACGCCCAGCCGCTCGCGCCGGATGAGGTGCTGGCCCATGTCGAGCGCGGCTTCGCAGGCGCGCTGCACGTTGAGGATCGCCGCGTCCTGCCGGGTGTAGTCGGTGGCGAAGGTGGCCGGGTCGCGGTGGTATTCCTCCTGCGCACGGGCCACGCAGCGTTCGATCGTCGCGGCCTTGTTGACCAGGATGTCATCGGGCATGGATGCGTCCTTCTCGGGCGATGTCGGCCATCAGCGGCGCACGGGCGCTGTCCAGGTCGGTCTTGTGGCTGAGCATGGACGCCTCCCACATGCCCGCCTGGCGGTCGCGGGCCCACCAGCGTTGCCCGTGGGCCAGCACCTGGTACTGCAGGACGGTCGAGGCCGCACGCAGATCGACCAGATCCACCGGGCATCCCGCCACATCGCTCAACTCGCCGGCCAGCTCCCACAGCAGGACCGGATCGGCGTAACCCGGCAGGAGCGCTGCCAGATCCAGATCACTGTCAGGGCCAGCCGTGCCCTGGACCCGGCTGCCGAAGGCATAGATCGCCATCAGCGCGGGCAGCGCCTGTCGCAGCCGGTCGACCAGCACCTCGGACGGGATGGGCAGGGGCGTTGTCATGGTGCGGACAATGGCATGTCGGCGCGGATTGATCAATACAACCCCGCCTCCCCCGCCGGCCGCGTCTTGAACCGCTTGTGGACCCACAGGTACTGCTCCGGCAGCTTGCGCACCTCCTCCTCGATCCAGCGGTTGATGCGCGCCGTGTCGGCCTCGGCATCCGCGGTGGGGAAATCGGGCCAGGGGTCGAGCACGCGCAGGCGCCAGCCGTCACCGCCTGGCAGCATCTCGCCGACCACCGGCTGCACGGTCATGTTCAACAGGTGTGCCATGCGCGAGGGCGCCAGCAGCGTCGCCGCTGGCACGCCGAAGAAGGGCACGAACGCAGCGTCACGGGCGCCGAAGTCCATGTCCGGCAGGTTGAAGAACGCATCCCCGCGCTTGATCGCCCGCATCAGCGCCCGCGCGCCTTCGTGACGCGCATAGACCTCCACTCCACCGAAGCGCAGCCGCCCACGCCGCACGGCAGCGTCAAACACCGGGTTGCTCTGCGCTTGGTAGATCGAGCCGGCGTGGCGTGTCTGGTTGAGCAGCAGGCCGATGCCGACCGCATCCAGCGCGAGGAAGTGGGGCACCAGCCACATCACCGGGCGGTCGCTGCGCTCGGCCAGCTTCACGTCGCCTTCGACCTGGATCAGCCGCTGCAGCCGCTCCCGTGGGGCATACCAGAGCACGCCGCGCTCCAGGAAGCTGCGGCCCAGCCAGCCGAAGTGGGCGCGGGCGATGGCCTCGCGCTCGGCCACGGGCTTCTCGGGCAGGCAGAGTTCGAGGTTGCGCAGCGCGATGCGCCGGCGCGACTTGCCGAAGGTCCACAGCAACGCGCCCAGTCCCAGGCCGAGCCGGTGCTGTACGCCCATCGGCAGCCAGTGCAGCAGCCACGACAGGGCCAGCACCGCATGGGCGCCAGCGCGGGAGAGGAACGATTTCATGCAGCGTCGGTGGGCATCGGGGCCGGGAGGTCGATCGGGCGGGGTGCCTTGTAGCGGTGGTAGCCCCACAGGTATTGGCCCGGATTCTGGCGGATCAAGGTTTCCATTGCGCGGTTGACGACCCCGGCGCTGTGCAGGGCCAGTCGGTCAGCGTCGGGCTCGGCCTGTGCGTCGGGCAACGGCTCGGCGGGCGGCTGTACCCGGATCACGTAGCCCCGACCACCGGGCAGCCGCTCACAGGCCAGCGGCAGCCACGCCGCGCCGGTCTGCTGCACCAGCCGCGCCGCCAGCGTCATCGTGTACGCCTCGCGCCCGAAGAAGGGCGCCCACACCCCCATGCCTTCCGCGGGCACCTGGTCTGGCAGCAGCCCGATCGTGCCGCCCTTGCGCAGCGCCCGGATCATCTGGCGCACACCGGCCAGCGTGGCGGGTGCCGTCTCCAGCCCCGGCCGGTTGCGCGACTGGGCGACCAGATCGCGCAGCCACGCCTTGCGCGCCGGGCGGTAGAGGGCGGTCATGGGCTGGCGCGCCCCGAAGCGTTCGGCATACGCCTGACCGATGATCTCGAAGCAGCCGATGTGCGGGGTGAGCAGCAGCAGTCCGCGCCCGGCGGTCAGCGCCGCATCCACATGCTCGACGCCCTCCCAGCGCACGAGGTCGCCCAGCCGCTCGTCGGTGCCGCGGCTCCACAGCCAAGGCAGCTCCGCCACCATGCGCCCGGCCGAGGCGACGGCGGGCCGGGCGTCGGACCAGGACAGGCCGGCCTGCTGCACGTTGGCCTGGAGGCGGCGGCGGTAGGCTGGCGAGCCCAGAAAGGCCAGCCAGCCCAGCAGCGCACCCAGGGCGTGCAGCAGGGGCAGGGGCGTACGTGCGCCCACTCGGAACAGGGTTGAAATCACGTTGTGGTGGGCAGGGCTAGAATTGAAAGTTCGCCGAGTTAAGGAACAACTTGCGGGGCGACGGGCCGGAGACGACACCAGAGGGTCGATTCAGGCACGCTTCTTTCAGATGTCTCCATGAGAACGGCTGAAGTTGACCCAAACCGCTAAAGCGTTCGCCGCAGGCTCCCGAACAGCACGGCGACACGCCCCGATCAGCTTGTCCGACCTCAGGAGTTTATAAGTGGCGAACGATTTCCTCTTCACATCCGAATCCGTCTCGGAAGGACACCCCGACAAGGTGGCCGACCAGATCTCCGACGCGATCCTCGACGCGATCTTCGAACAGGATCCGCGCAGCCGGGTCGCCGCCGAGACGCTGTGCAACACGGGCCTCGTGGTGCTGGCCGGCGAGATCACGACGAACGCGCACGTGGACTACATCCAGGTGGCCCGCGACACCATCAAGCGCATCGGCTACGACAACACCGAGTACGGCATCGACTACAAGGGCTGCGCGGTGCTGGTGGCCTACGACAAGCAGTCGAACGACATCGCGCAAGGGGTGGACCACGCCTGCGACGACCACCTGAACACCGGCGCTGGTGACCAGGGCCTGATGTTCGGCTACGCCTGCGACGAGACGCCGGAGCTGATGCCCGCACCGATCTACTATGCCCATCGGCTGGTGGAGCGCCAGGCCCAGTTGCGCAAGGACGGTCGCATGCCCTTCCTGCGCCCGGACGCGAAGAGCCAGGTGACGATGCGCTATGTGGATGGCAAGCCGCACTCGATCGACACCATCGTGCTGTCCACGCAGCACGATCCCGACCAGAGTGCGACGCAGACGACGATGAAGGCCTCCTTCATCGAGGCGATCCGCGAGGAGCTGATCAAGCCGGTGCTGCCGAAGGAATGGATCACGGCGGACACCAAGTTCCTGATCAACCCGACGGGGCGCTTCGTCATCGGTGGCCCGCAAGGCGACTGCGGGCTGACGGGGCGCAAGATCATCGTGGACACTTACGGCGGCGCGTGCCCGCACGGTGGGGGTGCGTTCTCGGGCAAGGATCCGACCAAGGTGGACCGCTCGGCGGCGTACGCGGCGCGCTATGTCGCCAAGAACATCGTGGCGGCGGGGCTGGCCAAGCAGTGCCAGATCCAGGTGGCCTATGCGATCGGCGTGGCGCGGCCGATGAACGTGACGGTCTACACCGAAGGCACGGGCGTGATCCCGGATGCAGAGATCGCCAAGCTGGTCAACGAGTATTTCGACCTGCGCCCGAAGGGGATCATCCAGATGCTCGATCTGCTGCGGCCCATCTACGCGAAGACCGCCGCGTATGGACACTTCGGGCGTGAGGAGCCGGAGTTCACGTGGGAGCGGACGGACAAGGCGGCGGTGTTGCGGGCGGCTGCGGGCATCTGATCTGGGCGGCGGCCGGGCAGCCTGTGCAATGCAGGCTGGCGCTGGCGTACACCGCCCACATCACATGGCCCAGAGAGAACGCCATCACGATCCAGAGCAGTCTCGTGATGGCTTTCGGCTTTTGCACCATGTCCGTCACGGCGGGCTGGCTGCCGGCCGGGTCGATGTATTTCATGAGTCCTGGAGTCGACGCCACAAGACGGGTGGCCATTGCCCAGTGACGCTGGACATGGAGGGCCATGTCGTTCAGCACCCACATGGCATAGACCGCCAAGGCAAGCCCTGCAACGGCACACGCCAGCGTGATGATGATCGCGTCGGGAGAATTCCGGTGCGATACATGCTTGTCGATTGAAAAACCCAGCACGGCGCCGCTGAGCGTCAGGATCCATGTGGTTTGGGTCCAGGCGTCGCTTTTGTATTTTTGTGCGGAAACTTCGTGGAATTGATACATCTGGAGATGACACTCCATATCTGTCGGAGTTTTAGTGGTTTCTGATGTTTCTCCAGCGTCTTCCATGTTGAATATCCTCTTGTCCGATGTTTATCTGTCATCGTCAGTAAGGCGCTGGCCGACGATCATGTGTGGCTTTATTGTCTTATAAGCGAGTTCAGCAAAGTTCTTGTTTGATCTGCATTCGGTTATGAGCAGATATTTTTGAAAAAGAACTTTGCTGATATTTCTTAAATTCCCTTGAGTCGCTTATTTGGTTTCGACAATGAGCGCCACATCCACCCATCCACCATATCGATCGTCATAAACCCCGGAGTGATCTCGTAAGCCGAGTTGAACTTTACCAGATACATTGCCTCCCTGAATCTTGATATGATCGCCATCAAGTATGTTGATTTGCAGGTGATGCAGCGGATGGTCCCCGCCAGAGAACTTGACACTGAAGCCATTCAAAACTCCTTTTGCCTTCACGACATCCTTGTCAAAATTAGTCGAAAAAGGCTCGGTCTGCAACATGCCTTGGGTCTGGTCGAATTCTACGCGAACGGTCTTGAATTCAATTGCCATGATTATCTCCAGAAGAGGGTTGATCGATGCGCCTGCCGAATTCTGTGGGAAGTAAGTGCTGCGTTCGGCGTGGTGATAATGACCTGATCTTTGTTCACATTAACTCACATGGATATGTGACTATCACATACCCATGTGATAGGATTCCTCACCGAGGAAAAAGGGGTCTGTTGCTCAGCAACCTTTTTCAGTCAGTCGCCGCATGAGGGAGGGTCACGCGATGAGCCACACACCATCACCGGTCACGCCTTGGCGCGTCGTCGTGCTGGAAGACGATTCAGATACACGCAGTTACTTTAACGCCTGTCTTGAAACCCACCCCGGGTTCGATCTGGTCGGCTCTTTCGGAACATTGGCCGCCGCTTTCGAGTGGTTTTCCGCTGCGGCGGTCGGTCGCACCGTCGATCTCCTGCTCACCGACCTGTCCCTGCCCGACGGCAACGCCATCCCCCTGATCGACCACCTCAGCCGCACCCGCCCCGGCTGCGACTGCCTTGTCATCTCGGTCTTCGGCGACGAGGAAACCGTCGTGCGCTGCATTGAAGCAGGCGCAGTTGGTTATCTCCACAAGGACGCGGCGCCGTCCGACATCGCGCAGACCTTGCTGGAAGTCAAGGCCGGCGCCTCGCCGATCTCTCCGATGATTGCGCGCAAGTTATTGACCCGGTGGCGCGGCGCGCAGTCGGTGGTCCACTCGCCGGATCCGTCTCGCAGCCCCGACGAATCGGTGCATCTGTCTGACCGCGAAACCCAGGTGCTCGACCTGATCGCCCGCGGTTATGCCTACGCCGAGATCGCCCGCCTGACCGGCACGACCATCAACACCGTCCAGACCCACATCAAGCACCTCTACGGCAAGCTGGCGGTGCATTCGCGCAGCGAGGCGGTGTTCGAGGCCAGCCGGATGGGGCTGCTGTCGAACTGGCACGTCGATTCCTGAGGTGGGGGTTTTTCTGCGGTGGTG
Organism: Sphaerotilus sp.; assembly: GCA_013299055.1. Lineage (GTDB taxonomy): Bacteria > Pseudomonadota > Gammaproteobacteria > Burkholderiales > Burkholderiaceae_C > Sphaerotilus. The sequence goes on along the minus strand of JAAFKB010000026.1, from coordinate 5,403 downwards.
GTTCGCGGGCGGGCTGTGGCTGCTGGTGTCAGCCGCGGCGGCGACCGAACCGCTCCGGGTGGTGGTGGTGCCTGACCAGGTCGTCTCGGTCACGCAGGTCGAGATGGCGCTGGAGGAGTACCGCCCCGGAGCCGCTGCCCCTGGGTGGTCCCGGCAGACGCTGCCGGACGCCTGGTCCGTCAGCCGTCCCAGGTTTGGCGGCACGGTGGATTACCGTTTGCTGCTGCGGTATCCCGATGCCGCACCGAAACAGCCGATCGCCTTGTCGATACCGCGTGCGTCGATGGAGGTGCAACTGTGGTTCAACGGCCTGCGGGTGGGGCGTGACGGCGCATGGCCGCAGGAGCGACGGCCCGTGCGGCTGTGGAACACGCCGCTGCTGTACGTGCTGCCCGGCGAACACTGGCAACCCGGCGACAACCTGCTGCACCTGCAGGTGACGGCCGAACACAACCAGGGCGGCGGACTGTCGGCGTTCCGTCTGGGGCCTGAAGACCCGGTGCGTGCCGACCACGAATGGCGCCTGTGGTGGCAGAACCGGCTGGTCTCGGCGCTGAACGTGTTCGTGGTGTCGCTGGGCGCGTTTTTCCTGATGCTCTGGGGCCGCCACCCGGCCCAGCGCCACTACGGCTATTTCGGCGCGGCGGCGATCCTCATGGCCTTGTCGAACGTCAACATGGTGGTGACCTCCACACCGGTGTCCTCGGGCGACTGGGAACTGCTGGTGCATCTGCTGCTGCTGTGGGGGCCGCTGCTGCTGGCCTTGTTTCCGCTCGGGTTTGCGCGCCTGCACCAGCCCATGGTCGAGCGGGTGACGCTGGGCTTCGGAGCACTGGTCACGGCACTCCTGCTGGCGGAACGCGGACACGCCTGGCTGTCCTGGTGGGCGGCGGCGATGCTGCCAGTGCTGGTGCTCGATGGCGTGGCGATCGTCTGGCTGCTGCGCTATGTGCAGCGCGAGCAACCCTTGCTCGACAACCTGCTCCTGTGCGTGGCCGGTTTCGGCGCGCTGGGGCTGGGTGCCCATGACGTGATGGTGCGTCTGGGCTGGCTGCCATTCGACCAGCCGTATGCGTCGCCGTACATGACGCCGCTGCTGATGTCGGCGCTGTGCTGGCTGGTGGCGGGTGACTACGCCCGCAGTCAGCAGCGGCTGTCGAACGCCAACCGGGAACTCGCGCAACGCCTGGCACAGCGTGAACGCGAGCTGCAGGCGTCCTTCGAACGCCTCGCCGAAACCGAACGCGAATGCGCCGCCACCGCCGAGCGCGGCCGCATCCTGCGCGACATGCACGACGGCGTCGGGGCCCACATCACCACCGCGATGCGCCAGCTCGAAGGGGGCCGGACCGAACCGGAACTCGTGGCACAGACGCTGCGCGATTCGCTCGACCAGCTCAAGCTGTCGATCGACGCGATGAACCTGCCTCCAGGCGACGTGAATGCGCTGCTGGCGAGCCTGCGCTACCGGCTGCAGCGTCGCATCGAGTCGGCCGGGCTGGTGCTGCATTGGGCGGTGGACCGGCTGCCGCTCTGGCCGGTCGGGCAGGCGGATACTGCGGCGATGCGTCATCTGCAGTTCATCGTCTTCGAGGGCATCTCCAATGCGCTGCAACATGCCTGCGCGACCGAGATGACGCTGGGTGCCACGACGCTGGAGGCGGGCGCCACCGGCACGGCCATCTGCATCACCCTGTCCGACAACGGTTGCGGACTGTCTGGCGATCCGGTGGTCGCGCTGCACACCATGCGCGAGCGGGCGCGCATGGTCAGCGCAGACCTGCAAGTGGACTTGACGGCCCCCGGCACGTGCGTGGTGCTGACCTTGCCGGTTCGGGGGCTGACCGTGGCGACGACGACGGCTGCCATCGACCGCGTTTGAGCGACGTTGTTCACACCTGGTAAGCCCGCCGAAAGACGGTGCGTCGATAGACTTTCCGGCACTTCAGCCCTGGGGAGTTCGATTGACGACAGCCGTGCTCACGATGGAGGCGGTGCTGGCGCTTGCGCCCGATGCCGCCGCAGCCAAGGCCGCCCGCGGTCTGCTCAGTCCGGCGCAGTGGCCGAGCCTGGGGCACGACGCCGCTGCAGCCTGGGGCGAGTGCCAGGGCAGCGGATCGAAGCCTTATCAGACGCAGGTCGATCTGAGCGGGCCGGTATTCAAGTGCTCGTGTCCGAGCCGGAAATTCCCTTGCAAGCACGGGCTGGCGCTGCTGCTGCTGCGGGCCCAGGACGCCGGGCGTTTCACCACCAGCGAGCCGCCCGAATGGGTGCGTGCGTGGCTGGAGGGTCGGCGCGAGCGGGCCGAAAAGCAGGAACAGAAGCAACAAAGCCAGCAGACACAGGCGGTGGCCGAGGCCGCGTCGTCCGCGAATGCCGCCCATGCCGCCCATGCCGCCGATCCCTCCGCCCGCCAGGAAAAACGCTGGCAGCGCATCGAGGCCGGGCTGGAGGAGTTGGCGCGCTGGCTCGCCGACCGGGTGCGGCGCGGGCTGGCGGTGCAGACGAGCGAGAGTGCCGGTGAATGGCAGACGATGGCAGCCCGCATGGTCGATGCACAGGCCGGGGCGCTGGCTGGCTGGCTGAACGCGGCTGGCACCGAATCCGACAGCGCCGCGCTGCTGGCCCGGCTCGGGCGGCTGCAACTGCTGATCGAGGCGGTGCAGCGGCGGGCGACGCTGGACGCGGGCGTGCTGGCCGACGTGCGTGCCACGCTGGGTTGGCCGCTGGACCGCGACGAGGTGCTGGCGCGGGGCGAGGCGATCGACGACGTGTGGCGCGTGGACGGCCAGATCGTCGAGGAGCGCGAGCAGCGGCTGGTCGAGCGCCGCGTCTGGCTGTCGGGGCGGCGCAGCGGGCGGCGGGCGCTGCTGCTGGATTTCAGCCACGGCACCACCGGGTTCGAGACGAGCTGGATCACCGGGCAGGCGCGGGCTGGGCGGCTGGTGTTCTTCCCGTCGGCGGCGCCGCTGCGGGCGTTGTCGGTGCAACGTGAAGCGATGCCGGACGCGGGGGATGCCGCTGGCGGTGTGCTGGCACTGTCCAGTTGGCCGGACGAGCTGGATCGCGCTGCCGCCGCGATGGCCGCGCACGCCTGGTTGCCGCTGTGGCCGCTGCGGCTGGCGGGGGCGACGATCCGGGTGGTGGAAGACGCCGTCTGGGCGTGTGATGACACCCACGCGCTGCCGCTGGCGGTGCCGGCCGATCAGGTGCCGACACTGCTGGCGCTGGCTGGCGGGGGGGCTGTCGATCTGCAGGGCGAGTGGGACAGCCGGACGCTGCGGCTGCTGACGCTGCGCAGCGGTGACGGACTGTGGCAGATCGGCCGCATCGAAGGAGCAACGCGATGATGGAACGATTGCTGCCGATCGCGCTGGTCGGCACGGAGCGTTCGCCGGGGTTGCGGGCGCTGTTGCGGGAGGCGCCTGCGCCGCTGAACGGGCTGATGCAGGCGCTGGCCGTGGTGCCGGACGAGGACGCGACCGTGTTGCTGCGGGCGGCTGGCGTGCTGGCGGTGGCGGAGCGGGTTGGTCGGGGCGTGGCGTCCGTGGCGGCACTGCCAGAGGCATCCGCGCCGGCCCGAGCCGATGCTCGCCCGGCCTTGTCCGCCGAGTCTCATGTGGGCTTGCTGCAGCGGCTGCTCGACGAATCGGTTCCCGATGGCCTGCGTGTCGAGGCGCTGTCGCTGGTCGCCCAACGCGGCTGGCGGCTGCCGGCCACGCTGCTGCCGCCGATGCTGGCGCTGGCGCTGCGGGTGCCGATGTTGCGGCCGGCGGTGGGGGCGGTGATGGGCGAGCGCGGTCGTTGGCTGGTGCAGCAGCAGCCGCGCTGGCGTTCGATCGTCGAGCGACCAGCCGAGCCGACCGAGGACGATTGGGCGCATGGCAGCGGCGCCGCCCGGCTCGCCTTTCTGCAGAACGAACGCCGTCGCGACCCCGCCGCCGCCCGCGAGCGCCTGAGCGCCGAACTGCCGTCGCTGGCCGCCCGCGAGCGGGCCGAGCTGGTCGAGGCGCTGGCGGTCGGGCTGTCGTCGGCGGACGAGCCGCTGCTGGTGAAACTGTTGCGCGACCGCGGCGGCGAGGTGCGGGCGCTGGCGGCGACGCTGCTGGTGCGGCTGCCGGACAGCGAGCAGTCGGCGTGGCTGGCGGGGCAGTGGGCGGCGCTGCTGCGGGTCGAGTCGGCGTGGCTGAGGTTGAAGAAACGCTGGCGCATCGAGCCACCCGCCGCCGAAGACCCCGCGTGGAAAACCCGTGGCCTGGACCCGCAGCGCCCGCGCCACGACACCCTGGGCGAACGCGGCTGGTGGCTGTACCAACTGGCGCGGCTGACGGCGCCAGCCTTCTGGACCGCGCACTTGGGGCTGGCGCCGGCCGAGCTGATCGACTGGGCGATATCCACCGACTGGAAGGATGCGCTGCTGCGCGGCTGGCGCGAGGCGGTGCTGGCCGCGGTGGGTTCTGCGGGCGTGGTCGGCGAGCCGGACGCGCAGCCGGGGGCGGTCGAGGCGCGCTGGCTGCTGGCGCTGCTGGCCTGCCGTGACGCGAAGGACTGGCCCGGACAGGAACTCGCCACGCTGCGCAGTCACCTGCCGCTGTCGGCGCGCACGGCGCTGTGGCGCGAGCGGTTGCACGGCGCCCCGGTCGAGGTCGCCACCGAGGTGGTGCAGACCTGCGCCCAGCCGCTGATCGACGGCCGCCCCGAACGCGCCGCGCCGCTGGATCCGGCGTTGGCCGCCGCGCTGTCGGCGGTGATGGTGCGCGACCTGTCCGCGCTGTTCAGCACCCAGACGCTCGACGAACGCCGTGCCGCCGCGTGGCTCGACACGGCGCCTGCGTTGATCGGCTGGCTGCCGCTGTCCTGCCTCGCGGCGATCGAGGCGCTGTCTGCACCGACGCCGACCCCCGCCGAAACCCACACCTGGCTGCACGCCCGGATCGTCACCCTGCACGACCGGCTGCAGCAGGCCGTGGCGCTGCGCCGGGCTTTTCATGCGCTGCCCGTGGCGGCGGTTTCCTCTTCTACCGACTCCCGCTGAACATGACCGAAACCTCTGCCCCCAATGCTTCCGCTTCCGCCGTTCTGCGCCGCTATGCCGAGCACCAGTACGCCGAGGAACTCCACGAACTGCGCCGCGCCGACCGCCGCCAGCGCCCGGACCACTGGGAACTGTCGCCGTGGGCGGTCGTCACCTACCTGCTGGGCGGGCGGCTCGACAGCGGCTTCGAGGTCAGCCCGAAGTACATCGGCGCCCGCCGGTTGATGGAGATCGCCGTGGCAACGCTGGCAACCGACCGCGGCCTGCTGCTGTTCGGCGTGCCGGGCACCGCGAAATCGTGGGTCTCGGAGCACCTCGCCGCCGCGATCAGCAACAACTCGACCTTGCTCATCCAGGGCACCGCCGGC
>JAAFKB010000025.1 GCA_013299055.1 Sphaerotilus sp. | reverse complement strand
CCCCTCCCCAACCCCTCCCCCCGCTGGGGGGAGGGGCTTTTTCAGGTGGAAGCGGCGCATGGGACGAGTCGCGTGATCTGCTTTTCGCCGGACCACGGGCGGACGCTGCCCGAGCTGTCGCTGGCGGCGATCGGCGGCGTGGTCGATGCCTGGTGCGACCAGAGCGCCGAACTCGGACAGACCTACCCCTGGGTGCAGGTGTTCGAGAACAAGGGCGCGCTGATGGGCTGCTCGCAGCCACACCCGCACGGCCAGATCTGGGCCTGCGGGCACCTGCCCAACGAAGCGGCGACCGAGGACCGCGAGCAGCGCGCCTACTGCGCCGCGCACGGCCGGCCGATGCTGCTCGACTATGTGCAGCGCGAGGCGGCGTCGGGCGAGCGGGTCGTGGTGGAGACGGCGCACTGGCTGGCGGTCGTGCCGTACTGGGCGACGTGGCCGTTCGAGACGCTGCTGCTGCCGCGCTTCGCGGTGCAGCGGCTGCCGCAGTTGACGCCCGAGCGGCGCGCCGACCTCGCCGTGGCCCTGCAGAAGCTCACCAGCCGCTACGACAACCTGTTCCGCTGCAGCTTCCCGTACTCGATGGGCTGGCATGGGGCGCCGTTCAACGCCGACGACGCCGCACCCTGGCAGCTCCACGCCCATTTCTACCCGCCGCTGCTGCGCTCGGCGACGGTGCGCAAGTTCATGGTCGGCTTCGAGATGCTGGCCGAGGCGCAGCGCGACCTGACCCCCGAGCAGGCCGCCGCCCAGTTGCGGGCGGTCAGCGACACCCACTACCGCGCCTCGGCCCCGGCCGCTCTCCCATGACCGACACCCTGAAAGCCCGCACGGCCGATGCGCTCCACACCGCCTTCGGCCACGCGCCGGATCGGTGGGTGCAGGCGCCTGGCCGCGTCAACCTGATCGGCGAGCACACCGACTACAACGACGGCTTCGTGCTGCCCTGCGCGATCGACTACCGCACGGTGATCGCGGCGAAGGCGCGTGACGACCGGCTGGTCCGCGTGGTTGCCGCCGACTACGGGCACGCGATCGACACCTTCGACCTCGACGCCCCCATCACGCCGCACCCCACGCTGCAGTGGGCCAACTACGTGCGTGGCACGGTGAAGATGCTGCTGGAGCACCTCGTTCCACTCGGCCTCGGACTGCGCGGTGCCGATCTGGCCATCGCGGGCAACGTGCCGCAGGGCGCGGGGCTGTCGTCGTCGGCGTCGCTGGAGGTCGCGGTCGGGCAGGCGTTCAAGGCACTGCTCGGCCTCGATGCGGTGAGCCAGACCGACCTCGCGCTGATCGCCCAGCGCGCCGAGAACCGCTTCGTCGGCGTCAACTGCGGGATCATGGACCAGCTCATCTCCGCCCGCGCCGAAGCGGGTCACGCGCTGCTGATCGACTGCCGCAGCCTGGGCGGTCAGGCTGTGCATCTGCCTGAAGCCGTGGCGGTGATGATCGTCCACTCGCGGGTCAAGCGCGGGCTGGTGGGCAGCGAATACAACACCCGCCGCAGCCAGTGCGAGGCAGCGGCGCGGCACTACGGCGTGGCGGCGCTGCGCGACGTGGACGGCGAGCGGCTGTTGCGCGACCGGAGCGACCTGGACGACGTGGTGTTCCGTCGCGCCCGCCACATCGTCACCGAGAATGCCCGCGCCACGGCAGCCGCCGCGGCACTGGCGGCTGGCGAACTGGTGCGGCTGGGGGAGCTGATGGCTGCGTCGCACATCTCGATGCGCGACGATTTCGAGATCACGCACCCGGCGGTGGACCGGCTGGTGGAGATCGCGCAGGCCGCCGTCGGACAGGACGGCGGGGCGCGGATGACGGGCGGGGGCTTCGGGGGCTGCGTGGTCGTCGTGCTGCCGGACGAGCGCATCGCCGACGTGCGCGCCGCGATCCAGGCCGCCTACCGCTCACCAGAGGGTGAGCCGCCGACGATCTGGGTGAGCCACGCGGCGACTGGCGCCGGCGGGATCGCCTGACGCCGCGCGCTCACCACCGGTTCACAGCCAGCCGGCCGTGGTGAGCGCCTTGGTGATCTCCGTGGCCAGCAACTGGTGGCCCAGCGCGGTCGGGTGGAAGCTGTCCGAGTACAGGTAGGACTTGTACCAGTCGGTTGCGGTCACGCCAGCCGGCGGGGCAGCAGCCAGCGCAGCGTCCGTGCAGGTGGCGAAGGTGTAGGTCGGCAGGCCATCGGCACCCGTGCCCGTGGCCGGACAGGCGGGCGTGGTGACGTTGGTCAGGCCATAGGTGGCGGGACTGGCCATCTGGCGGTTGAAGGTGCCGTAGAAATCGACCACGACCACCTGCGTGCTGCCCGAGAACTTGGCCGCCAGGCGCGTGTTGAACGCCTCGACCCAGCTCTTGAACAAGGCTTCGCTCTGCGCCCGTGCCGTCGCACCTGGCGTGCCGCCGCCATACGCGGCGGCGATGCCGTCGAGCACCGTCTGGAAACGCGGCGTGTGGGTGACGGCCGGCATGTTCAGCACGGCGATCCGGGTGGCGCCCTTGTCCAGCGCGCTGGTCTTGAGCAAGGTGTAGAAGTTGTCGGCCAGCGCGGTCATGTAGGTGGCGCCCGCGCCGGCCAGACCCGTGGCGCCACCGGCCGCTGCCGCCGTGACCTGATCGGCCGTGAGCACGGTGCCCAGCAGCGCGAGGTAGGCCGCGCCCTTGTCGGTCGAGGCCTGCAGGTAAGCGCCGACCAGCGCCGCCGCGTCGTTGCCGCCGCCGTCCACCAGCAGCAGATCCCCCACGCCGAAGTTGCCCGCCGCCGTGGCCGCCGCGAATTGCACTGCCAGACCGCGTGGGTCCGCCGCCGTCAGCGTGCTGCTGGCCCGGTTGATGACACCACCACCGACGGCGTAGTTGGTGCAGCCGGTCTTGGCGGTGTTGGCTGCGAAGGTGGTGCCGTCGAAGGCAAAGAAGTTGCAGCCCTTGCCCAGGCTGTAGGCGGTGGCCACGCGCTCGGGGTAGGTGTCGTTGCCCTGGACCGTGAACTTCAGGCCGAAGGTGCCCACGTCGGCCAGGCTGTCACCCATGACGCGCAGGCTGGTGACGGGCACCTTGGCAGGGGCGATGGTGGTGTCGTCACCGCCGCCGCACGCCGCCAGCACGGCCAGCAGGACCGCCGAGAGGCCGAATTGAAAGGTTCTGCGCAGGATCATGTCGTCTCCAGTGGGGGCACCCGATGGGTTCGGGCGAGACCGCGAAAATAGTACGGTCGTTCGATTTAGTGCAATGCACTCTAAGCCCAAAGCCCCCGCCGTGCGGATCTGACAAACCCTGAGCCCCGTCTGTCGTGGTCAGGCGCGACGGGGGTCCGCAGGCTGGCCGACGGACTCAGCATGGCGACCCACCCTTACGGGATTTCCCGTTAACGCCCCGTCATCATTCATCATACGATCGTCGCACCCCCACCGGGACATCAACCGTGACGAACGACACGAGGAGACACGCGATGCAGGCAAGAACGTGGATGGGCGGCGCCGTAGCCGCTGCAGTGATGCTGGCCATGGCGCCCGCGCAGGCACAGACCCAGGAAACGCTCACCGTCTGGTGGGGCAAGGGGTTCTACAAGGCCGAGGACGATGCGCTGTTCGCGGCCATCAAGAAGTTCGAGGCCAAGAACAAGAACGTCAAGATCGAGCTGTCCCTGTACGCCCCGCAGGAAATGATCCCGAAGTCGGTCGCCGCGCTCGACGCCGGCAACCCGCCCGATGTCGCCTACGGGGACGTGTACGACTTCCAGGTCACCGCCAAGTGGGCCTACGACGGCAAGCTCGAAGACGTGTCGGCCATCATCGACCCGCTGCGCAACAAGTTCGAGGCGCAGGCACTGTCCACCACCTTCCTGCTGAACAACGCTGACGGCGGCAAGCGCGCGTACTACGCCTTCCCGATCAAGCAGCAGACCATGCACATCCAGTACTGGAAGGACATGCTCGCCGATGCCGGCTACTCGGCCAGCGACATCCCGACCGGCTGGAAGGACTACTGGAGCTTCTGGTGCGAGAAGGTCCAGACCGGCTACCGCCAGAAGACCGGCAACCGCGGCTTCGGCACCGGCTTCCCGATGGGCGTGGATTCGAGCGACTCGTTCTTCTCGTTCCTGACCTTCATGGACGCGCACAACGTCAAGCTGGTCAACGATTCCGGCAAGTTGCTGGTCGATGACCCTGCCGTCCGCCAGGGCCTCATCAACGCCGTGACCGACTACACCAGTGTCTACGCCAAGAGCTGCACCCCGCCATCCTCGACCAACTGGAAAGACCCGGACAACAACGTCGCCTTCCACAACAAGACCATCATCCTGACCCACAACGCCACGATCTCGATCGCGGCGAAGTGGCTAGATGACATGAACAACGCCACCCTGACCGAGGCCCAGCGCGCCCAGGCCAAGAAGAACTACACCGAGCTGATCGCCACCGCCGGCTTCCCCAACAAGCCCGACGGCACCAAGATGCAGTACCGCGCTGCCGTCAAGACCGGCGTGATCTTCAAGGACGCGAAGAAGAAGGACCTGGCGAAGAAGTTCGTCGCCTTCATGCTGGACGACGCCAACCTGACGCCGTATGTCGAAGGCTCGCTCGGCCGCTGGTTCCCGGTGACGAAGGCCGCGCAGGAAAGCGCGTTCTGGAAAGCCGACTCCCACCGTCTGGCGGTCTACAACCAGTTCAAGTCGGGCACCGTGCCGTTCGAGTTCACGAAGAACTACAAGTTCACCGTGCTCAACAACGAGAACGTCTGGGCCAAGGCCATGAACCGGGTGCTGAGCGAGAAGGTGCCGGTGGACAAGGCGGTGGACGAGATGATCGCCCGCATCAAGACCGTCGCCGCCAACTGATCGCCCGATCGACTGACTGACCTGGATCGCGCCGTGTCCGCCACTGCCCTGCCCGCCGCCGAACGGCCGAAGACACGCACCAGCACCTGGACCTTCTGGGGCCGGCTGCTGCTGCTGCCCTATGTGCTGGTGTTTCTTGTCTTCGTGCTGTTCCCGGTGGGCTACGGGCTGTGGCTGGCCCGCGATCCGCAGAACTACGTCAAGCTCGCGCAAGACCCGATCTTCTTCCGCACCGTCGTCAACACGCTGATCTTCATCATCGTGGCGGTGAACCTGAAGATGCTGCTCGCGCTGGGGCTGTCGGGCTTCTTCGTGCAGGAGCGTTGGTGGATCAAGGCGCTGTCGCTGGTCTTCATCCTGCCGTGGGCGGTGCCGTCGATCCCGACCATCCTGTCGGTGCGCTTCATGCTCAACCCGGAATGGGGCGTCATCAACAGCACCTATTTCCGGCTCACCGGGCTGGACGGACCGAACTGGCTCAACGACCCGACCCTGGCACTGACGTTCTCGATGCTGATGCACATCTGGAAGTCGATGCCGTTCTGGACCGTGATCCTGATCGCGGGCCGGCTGGCGATCCCGAGCGAGCAGTACGAGGCGGCCAGCGTCGATGGCGCGACCCGCTGGCAGAAGTTCCGCTTCATCTCGTGGCCGGCGATGCGCGACCTCTACCTGACCTGCACGCTGCTGTCGATGATCTGGACGCTGGGCGATTTCAACAGCGTCTACCTGCTGACCGGCGGCGGCCCGGCGGACCTGACGCATGTGCTGGCGACGCTGGGCATCCGCTACCTGCGGCTGGACCAGGTCGAGCTGGCGATGGCGTCGATCGTGGTGGCGCTGCCGCTGGTGCTGCCGCTGGTGGCGGTGATGATGAAACGACTGTCCAAGTGATGTCGAACCCAATGAGCCACCCATGAGCCGCCGCAAGTTCACCCTGAAAGCCGTCTCCCGCGAGGCGCAGCTGCTGCTGATCGGCATCCCGGTGCTGCTGTGGACGCTGCTGCCGATCTACCACCTCGTGCTGTTCGCGATCTCGCCGCGCGACAAGGCCACCTCCGGCCGACTCTGGCCGCAGGAGCCCACGCTGCAGAACTTCGAGGTGGTGTTCGGGCAGAAACATTTCTACCTCAACCACTTCTGGCAGCAGCTCGGCAACTCGCTGTTCATCGCGCTGTCGGTGGGCGCGCTCACGCTGTTCGTGGCCACCTGTGCGGCGTTCTCGATCAGCCGGCTGCGCGTCAAGGGCGGGCGCACGGTGATGAACCTCGCGCTGTTCACCTACTTCATCCCGGCCGCCTTCCTGGCCGTGCCGATGTACAAGACGATGGCGACCTACGGGCTGCTGAACAACCGCTGGTCGCTGATCCTGGCGATGGTGACGATCGCCTCGCCCTACTGCATCTGGGTGCTCAAGCAGGCGTCCGACAAGCTGCCCTGGGAGCTGGACGAGGCCGCGCGCATCGACGGCGCCTCCCCCATGCAGCTCTTCCGCCTGGTCTACCTGCCGCTGATGGTGCCCTCGCTGGTGGCGGTCGGCACGTATGCGCTGCTGCTGGCGTGGAACGAGTACCTCTACGGCTTCCTGCTGCTATCCAAGGAAACCGACCTGACGCTGGCGGTGGCGCTCGGCAACTTCCTGGCGGCCGACGATTCGCCCTGGGAGCTGCTGATGGCCACCGGTCTCGTCTATGCGCTGCCCCCGGCGGCGATCTACTACGCCTTCAAGCGATACATGGTGTCCGGCCTGACGGCGGGCGCGGTGAAGAGCTGAGAAAGAACTTTCCGATGGCTTCCGTTTCGTTCCGCAACGTCCAGAAAACCTATGGCGGCAAGGTCAAGGTGCTGCACGGCCTGAGCTTCGACATCGTCGATGGCGAGTTCGTCGTGCTGGTCGGGCCGTCCGGCTGCGGCAAGAGCACGCTGCTGCGCATGCTGGCCGGGCTGGAGGAGATCACCGATGGCGAGATCCTGATCGACAGCACTGTCGTCAACGACCTCGAATCCAAGGACCGCGACATCGCGATGGTGTTCCAGAGCTACGCGCTCTACCCGCACATGACGGTGGGCGAGAACATGGGCTTCAGCCTGCGGCTGCGCGATGCGCCGCAGAGCGAGATCGATCGCCGCGTCGGCGACGCCGCCAAGATCCTGAACCTCGACACGCTGCTGCACCGCCATCCGCGTGAACTCTCCGGTGGCCAGCGCCAGCGGGTCGCGATGGGCCGGGCGATCGTGCGCGATCCGAAGGTGTTCCTGTTCGACGAGCCGCTGTCCAACCTCGACGCCAAGCTGCGCGTGGCGATGCGCGCCGAGATCAAGGCCCTGCACCAGCGGCTGAAGACGACCACGGTCTACGTCACGCACGACCAGATCGAGGCGATGACGATGGCCGACCGCATCGTGGTGATGCACGACGGCATCGTCGAGCAGATCGGCACGCCGCTGGAGCTGTTCGACCGGCCGGGCAACCTCTTCGTCGCGCAGTTCATCGGCTCGCCGGCGATGAACGTGTTCGAGGGCACGGTGCGCGGGGACGTGGTCGAGTCCCTGGGCGCGCGCTGGCCACTGCCGCCGGATGCGGCGCGGGTGGCGGACGGCACTGCGGTCCACTACGGCATCCGCCCGACCGACCTGTCGCTGGCGTCCCAGGGCATTGCCGCGCAGGTGGTGGTGATCGAGCCGACCGGGGCCGAGACGGAGCTGCTGGTCACGGTGGGCGGGCAGTCGCTGGTGGTGGTGCTGCATGGCCGCACCGACGTGCAGCCGGGCGACACGGTGTTCCTCGAAGTCGCCACACCCAAGGCCCACCTGTTCGAGAGCCGCACGCAGCAGCGGCTGTGATCCCGGTCGACCCGATGCCCCCCTCGTCCACCCGGCCGCCGGTCATCGTCGTGATGGGCGTGTGCGGCTGCGGCAAGTCCACGCTCGGACGGGCGCTGGCCGCGGCGCTGGACGTGCCGTATGTCGAAGGCGACGAGCTGCATCCGCCCGAGAACGTCGCCTTGATGGCCGCCGGCACACCGCTGACCGACGCCGACCGCGCCGACTGGCTCGACCGCATCGGCGAACGGCTGGCGCAGGCGGACCGGCTCGGCACCGGCACGGTCGTGACCTGCTCCGCGCTGAAACGGATCTACCGCGACCGGCTGCGCGTGGCGGCCCCGTCGCTGCGGCTGGTCCACCTGCACGGCGATCCGGCCCTGCTCGCCGCCCGCATGGCGCAGCGCACCGGACACTACATGCCGCCCACGCTGCTGCCGAGCCAGTTGCAGACGCTGGAAGTGCCCGCGCCGGACGAGGCGGCCGTGGCGCTGGAGATTGCCACCCCGCCCGAGGTACTTGTCAGCCAGGCACTGCAGGCGCTGCGCTAGGCTCGCAGCCCATGAACGCGCCCACCACCCACCGGAACATCCTCGGCCACACGCTTGACCTGCTCGGCGAGTCCATCGTCGCCGGCCGCTACGCCCCCGGCAGCACCATCCCGCCGGAACCCATCCTCGGCGAGTCCTTCGGCGTGAGCCGCACCGTGGTGCGCGAAGCCATCAAGTCGCTGGTCGCCAAGGGGCTGCTCACCACCGGTCCCAAGGTTGGCACCCGCGTGCTGCCCGCCGACCAGTGGAACTGGTTCGACCAGTCGGTCGTCCACTGGCACACGCGGATCGGCCTGTCGCCGGAGTTCCTGCGCGACCTGCAGGAGCTGCGCCGCGTGGTCGAACCGGCGGCGGTGCGCATCGCCGCCGAGCGCGCCACGCCGGACGACATCGCCGAGATCGAGATCGCCTTCGCCGGCATGAAACAGGCCATCGAGCACGGCGGCGACTACGTGACCCACGACCTGCGCTTCCACCAGGGCCTGCTGCGCGCCTGCCACAACCGGATGCTGGTGCAGATGAGCAAGGCACTCGGGGCGTTGCTGCGCACGAGCTTCGAGCTGTCCACCGCCAAGCCCGACGGGCCAGCGCAGTCGCTGCCGCTGCACCGGGCGGTGCTGGACGCCGTGATTGCCCGTGATCCACTGGCCGCCGAGCGGGCCGCGCTGGTGCTGATCGACGGCGCCTACCGCGACATGCAGGAAGTGCTGGCCTCGCGGTGCGCTCTGCCCTCGCTGGTCGCAGCCCCTTCGCCGCTGAAAGCCCCACCACCACGCCCGACCTCCCCATGAACCTGCTCATCACCGGCGCCGCCGGCTTCCTCGGCGCCCGACTGGCGCGCACGTTGCTGCAGCGCGGCACCTTGTCCGGCCAGCCGATCCGGCGCGTCGTGCTCACCGACCTGTTCCCGCCACCGGCCGACCTGCTCGCCGACCCGCGTGTCGAGGCCCGCACCGGCCCGCTGCTGGCGCAGGTCGCCGCGCTGCGCGACGACGCGACGGGCTTCGACGGCGTGTTCCACCTCGCGTCGGCGGTGTCGGGCGAGTGCGAGCTGGATTTCGACCTCGGCATGGCGTCCAACCTGGACTCGACGCGGGCGCTGCTCGATGCGCTGCGACACCGGGTCGTGCAGCGTGGCGAAGCCCCAGCGCGGCTGGTGTTCGCGAGTTCGGTCGCGGTGTTCGGCCCGGACGACGACCATCCGCTGCCCGCCCTCGTCACCGACGCCACGCTGCCCACGCCGCAGACCAGCTACGGCATCCAGAAGCACGTCTGCGAGCACCTGATCGCCGACTGTACGCGCAAGGGCTTTGTCGATGGCCGGGCGGCGCGGCTGATGACGGTGACGGTGCGCCCTGGCAAGCCGAACGGGGCGGCGTCCTCGTTCTTCAGCGGCATCGTGCGCGAGCCGCTGGCGGGGCTGGAGGCGGTCTGCCCGGTGGAGGCGGACGTGTCGCACCCGCTGACCTCGCCGCGCGCGACGGTGGAGGGGCTGATCCGCGTGTTCGAGTGCAGCCGCACCGAGTTCGGTGGCCGCACCGCGCTGAACCTGCCGGCGCTGAACCTGACGGTGGGGGAGATGCTCGATGCGCTGGAAGCCGTCGCGGGGCCGGCGGTGCGGGCACGGGTGCGCTTCGAGCGGGACGAGCGGATCGCGGGGATCGTGGCGCGCTGGCCAGCCGGCTCGACCGCCGAGCGTGCCAGCCGGCTGGGGCTGCAGGCGGAGACCTCGTTCGAGGACATCATCCGGCAGTACATCGACGACCACGCCGGGCATCCCACCGCCTTGCAGGGGATGGCCGGCGGCTGACCGGACGGATCAGCTGCCCGCGACCATCATCTTGTCGACCAGCACCGAACCGATGGTCTTGCTCCCCATCGTGTACTCGTCCGCACCGACGGCGACGAGGCCCTTGAACATCTCGCCCAGGTGGCCCGCGATGGTCACTTCCTCGACCGGATGCACGATGCGGCCGTTCTCGACCCAGAAGCCGGCCGCACCCCGCGAGTAGTCGCCCGTCACGTAGTTGACGCCCTGCCCCATCAGCTCGACCACGAACAGGCCGCGGTGCAGCTTGCGCAGCATCGCCTCCAGGTCGTCGCCCGCCGCGGTCAGGCGGCTGCGCAGGTGCAGGTTCTGCGAGCCGCCCGCGTGGCCGGTGGTCTTCATGTTCAGCTTGCGCGCCGAGTAGCTCGACAGGAAATACCCCTGCAGCACCCCCGCGTCCACGACCTTGCGCGCCTGGGTCCGCACGCCTTCGTCATCGAACGGCGCGCTGCCCTTGGCCTTGCGGATGTGCGGGTCTTCGTCGATGTCGATGTGGTCCGGGAACACCGGCTGGCCGAGGCTGTCGAGCAGGAAGGTCGCCTTGCGATAGAGCGCGCCGCCGCTGGTGGCCTGCACGTAGGCGCCCAGCAACCCGGCCGCCACCGTCGATTCGAACAGCACCGGCATCGACCCGGTCGGGATCTTGCGGCCCTTCAGCCGGGACAGGGCGCGCTGGGCGGCGTAGCGGCCGACGGACTCGGGCGAGGCCAGGTCGGCGGCGTCGCGCATCGAGCTGTACCAGGCGTCGCGCTGCATGTCACGGCCGCGACCGGCGATCGGCGAGACCGAGATCGAGTGCCGCGAGCTGGCGTAGCCGCCGCAGAAGCCGCGGCTGTTGGCGGTGTAGAAATGCGACTGCTGCGCCGACACGCCCGCGCCGTCCGAGTTGGTGATCATCGGGTCGGTGTCCAGCGCCGCCGCCTCGCAGCGCAGAGCCAGCTCGGCCGCCTGCTCGGCGTTGACCGCCCAGGGGTGGAACAGGTCCAGATCACACTCCGCCGCCCAGCCCAGCGCCAGGTCGGTCGCTTCGGGCAGGCCCGCGGCGCTGTCCTCGGCAGTGAAGCGGGCGATGTCGTAGGCGGCCTGCACGGTCTGGCGCAGCGCGGCGGGCGAGAAGTCGGAGGTGCTGGCGTTGCCGCGGCGCTGGCCGAGGTAGACCGACACGCCGATGGCCTTGTCGCGGTTGCGCTCGACGTTCTCGATCTTGCCCTTGCGCACCGAGACCGACAGGCCGGCGCCTTCGGAGACTTCGACGCCGGCATCGGTCGCGCCGAGCGACCTGGCCAGCGCCAGCGCGTCCTCGACCAGGGTGCGGAACTGGTCCCGCGTGTAGGAAAAACCGGAATCGGGACGGGACGTGGCAGTCGAAGCAGGCGTGGCGGTCGTGGCAGTCATGTACGGGTCGAATCTGGCCGGTGGTGGTCGCTCGTATCATAGCGGTCGTCCTCTCCCCGCCTGCCCATGCCGCCGAACGAACACTTTGACCACGACGACGATGTCGCACCCGCCCGCGACGACGACTTCGCCGACCGCCCGAGCAAGACCCAGCGCAAGAAGCAGATGCACGACCTGCAGACGCTCGGCAGGGATCTCATCGAGATGCCGGACGCACGCCTGACCGCGCTGGGCATGCCCGAGTTCCTGCTCGACGCCCTGCTCCAGCTCAAGCGCACCCGCTCGCACGAGGGCCGCCGTCGCCAGTGGCAGTACGTCGGCAAGCTGATGCGCCGGGTCGATCCGGAGCCGCTGCGCGAGGCGGTGGCGTCGTTCAAGGTACCCGGGGCGCGGGAAACGCTGGCGCTGCACACGGCAGAACGCTGGCGCGAGCAGCTGCTGGCCAGCGACGACGCGCTCACCCAGTGGATGGCCGAACACCCGGACACCGATGCGCAGTCGCTGCGCACGCTGATCCGCAACGCCCGCAAGGACCAGCTCGCCGCCGCCGCAGCGCAACCCTTCGAGGGCGCCGCCGAGCGCAAGGGCCGCGCTTACCGCGACCTGTTCCAGCGCATCAAGACCGCGCTCGAAGCCGCCGCCAAGGCCGAGGAGCTGGCCGACCTGGACCCCGACGAGGAAGACGACGATGCCTGACCTGCCGCCACCCGACCCCATCCGCATCGGCCTGGTCTCGATCAGCGACCGCGCCAGCAGCGGCGTCTACGAGGACAAGGGCATCCCCGCCCTGCAGGACTGGATGGCCCGCACGCTGCACAACCCCGTCACCTGGGTCACGCGGCTCATCCCCGACGAGCAGGACGGCATCAGCGCCACGCTGCGCGAGCTGGTCGACGTGAACCAGTGCGACCTCGTGCTGACCACCGGCGGCACCGGCCCCGCAGTGCGCGACGTGACCCCCGAGGCGACGCTGGCCGTGGCCGACAAGGTGATGCCCGGTTTCGGCGAGCAGATGCGCCAGATCAGCCTGCGCTTCGTGCCGACGGCGATCCTGTCGCGCCAGGTGGCAGTGGTCCGCGGCAAGGCGCTGATCCTGAACCTGCCGGGCCAGCCGAAGTCGATCGCCGAGACGCTGGAGGGGCTGCCGAACGCCGTGCCGCCGTGTCCGGGGATCTTCGCGGCCGTGCCGTATTGCATCGACCTGATCGGCGGGCCATACATCGAGACGCGCGAGACGGTCTGCAAGGCATTCCGGCCGAAGACGGCGCAGCGTCCGTCGCGCGGCTGAGCGTAGCGTCACCGCTCGTTGGCCCCCAGGTCGGCCGCCGCGCCGCGCACGCTGCGGGGCTGGCTGCGGCCACTGGCGTCGAGCTGCCACGCCACCGGCACCGGCACGGCCTGCTCCCCCGCCACCGCCGCATCCACCAGCGCGCTGCCCGCCAGCGGCACCCACCCTCCCGCCACCAGGGGCGAGCGCAAGCCGGTCAGCGGCGGCGTGGCCACCAGGAGCTGGCCGCCCAGCGTGTGCCACTGGTCGATGTCCTGCCAGCCCAGCGACAGCCAGTTGCGCCCGAGGTGCAGCAGGCCCCCGGTCGTCCAGGGCGGAGCGACCGACTGGCCCATGCGCAGGCTCTTCTCCGCCACCGTGCTGGCGAACACGAAGGCGTTGTTCCAGACCTCGGCGCGCTCTTCGGTGGTCGAGAGCTGGAACACCGCCGCGCCGTGCCCCGTGACGATCACCGTGTTGTGGAAGAACTGCAGCACGCCCTTGCGGTAGACCGGCTCGCCCCAGAGTGCGCCGGGCGTGCTGCCGTAGTGGTCGCCGCCGTAGTGGATGACCGAGCCGGTGTCGCCGTTCTTGCGGATCTGGTTGCCATAGACCCGTGTGGTGCGGTACTCCGGCCGACTCGTCGCCAGCCGGGGGAAGTCCTCCGCTTCGACCAGGTCCAGCGCGTGGGCACCCTCCTCGATGCGGTTGTAGCGCACGACCAGCCCGGCCGAGCGGTCCTTCACCGCATTGCCCCGCGCCCCAGGGCGCAGCGCGCCGAAGACGTTGTGCTCGATCACGACCCCCAGCCCCTGGGTGTAGGTGTTGTGGACGGACTCGTTGCCGACCAGCCCGTTGCCGTGGACCACATTGCCGACCAGGCGCAGGTGCTCGGTGATGGCGCCGCTGCCGTCGTCGGTGGTGCGGCTGAAGACGCCCATGACGCAGTCGGTCAGCTCGTTGTCGGCGATGGTGATGTGCACGCCCCGGTCGATCCAGACACAGGCCCCGAAGTCGGCATAGGTCTGCAGCGCCCCGGCCGCGTCGCGGAAGCGGTAGGCGGGCTGGGCACGGGTGAATTTCAGGCCGTCGATCTGCAGGTGGGCGGGACGGTCGGTCCAGGCGTCGGAGGCCAGCGTCGTGACCATGGCGAGGGCGCGGCGCTGCAGGATGTCGCTGGCGCTGGCGGTGAACGCCGCCTGCAGCGCCGGGCGGGTCACGGCGTCCTGTCCGTCGATGACCGGCCGCTCGCCTTGCGGGCCGCGCACGCCGCACACGCGCACCGGCCGCTCCGCCGTGCCGCGTGCGGCCAGCAGGAACTTGCCGCGGTAAGGCGTGGCGCTGTGGTGGATGCGCACGGTGTCGCCGGGGGCAAGGCGCTCCCAGGGCACCTGGTCCAGCGCGGTCAGCGGCTGTCCGGGGCCGACGGCGTAGTCGGTGCCCAACCCCGACGGCACGCACGCCGGCCAGGGCACGAGCGGGCGCTCATCGGGATGCAGGAACGGTTCCGTGAGCGGCTCGACCGCGCTGGCGTGGGTGGCACTGGTCACGGGCACATCGGTCGGCTGCGCACCGCCACAGGCCGCAAGCCCGCAGACCAGCACGGCCGTCCACCCAGCGCGGGAGAGGTAGTTTTGTATCACGACGTAACATAAACGCCTTCCCCCCGCGCCAGCTTGTCAGAGGCTTTACTGCGCCACCGGCTTCACTTGACCAGCCGGTTCAGCCGCTCGGCGTCGAACTGCTCGGTGGTGTGGGCGTCCTGCGGCACGCAGGCGTCCGACGGCAACTCCCGCGAGCGGGCCGAGAGCTTCTCGATCGCCTGCCACAGCAAGGCGATCTGGTGCTCGTGGCCGGAGGCGTTGTCGATCAGGCCCTTCATCGCCTGCGCGACCGGGTCTTCCCCCTGCGTCACGCCGTAGGCCGAGAACCCCATCCGGGCGGCGACGGCCTCGCGCTGGGCATCCACCTGCGCGGCGATGATGCGCGCCGGGTTGCCCACCGCCGTGGCGCCTTCCGGCACGGGCTTGGTCACGACCGCTCCCGATCCGACCCGCGCCCCGTCGCCGACCGTGAAGCCGCCCAGCACGCTGGCGTGCGCGCCGACGATCACGCCCTTGCCCAGCGTCGGGTGGCGCTTGGCCCCCTTCACCAGCGAGGTGCCACCCAGCGTGACGCCCTGGTAGATGGTGCAGTCGTCGCCGATCTCGGCCATCTCGCCGATCACGACGCCCATGCCGTGGTCGATGAAGACACGGCGGCCGAAGGTGGCGCCGGGATGGATCTCGATGCCCGTGAAGAAGCGCCCCAGGTGCGACAGGAAACGCCCCGGCCAGCGCAGTCCGCGCAGCCAGCACCAGTGCGCCAGCCGCTGGATCCACAGCGCATGCAGACCCGGATAACACGTCACCACCTCGAAGGCCGACCGAGCGGCCGGATCGCGTTCCAGGATGCAGGCGATGTCTTCTTTCAGGCGACGGAACATGGCGGACTCGGCAGCAGTGCGGGCAACAGGACGGTACCAGGGCCGTCGAGTGTAGGCGCGGCGCAAAAACCGCGCCGCGTGCCGTCCTCAGCGGGAGGCCGCCTGCGGGCGCAGCCGGGGCTGGCTCGGGCGCTGCGGCTGGGGGAGCGCGCGCTGGCCGGCCGTCGGATCGACCAGCACCCGCAGCCGCCGCGACAGCGGACGCTCGATCCAGCGGTTCACCGCCCACGACACGCCCACCACCGCCACCATCACCACCAGCACCCGCAGATGGAAATCCAGTGCCTGCCAGGCGGCCAGCGGCGCCACGAGGGCGATGTAGCCGATGTTCTGGTGCAGCAGGTAGACGGGGTAGGTCAGCACGCCGAACCAATGCACCACGGGCGACGCCCGCAGGGTCCAGCGCCCGCTGATGATGGCCAGGAACACGCCGTGGAACAGCACCAGGCACAGCACGACCTGCAGCGGCAGTCCCAGCGCGACCGCCTCACGCCCCAGCTTGGCACCGATCGCCCCGCTCCAGCCGTACCAGAGCGACAGGCTGAAGGCCCACAGCAGCAGCAGGTAACGCTGGCCGTTCCAGCCCTTGCGGCTGATCCGGTAGAACAGCATGCCCGCCGCGAACAGCGGCGCCCAGCGCACGGCCAGCCAGAACTCCAGCGGGTACATCGGGCGCAGCGCGTTGACGCTGGACAGCAGCAGCCAGGCAGCGATCCACCACTCGACCCGGCGCATCTGGCCGAAGTGCAGCAGCGCGATCACCATCAGGTAGAACTGCAGCTCCACCGCCAGCGACCAGTAGGCACCGTCGACGAACTCGACCCGGAACCAGTGCGGCACCATCGTGAGGTTCACCAGCACCTGCATCGGTGTCACCGCAAACGCCTGGCTGCCAGATCCCCATGCCACCAGTGCCGTCAGCAGCACCCCCACCCAGAACGCCGGGAACAGCCGCGAGACCCGTGAGGCGATGAACCCGCGCACGGCCACGCCTTCGGCCGACATCAGGATCACGAAGCCGCTGATCATGAAGAACAGGTGGACACCCATGTGCCCCAGCGCCGCCAGCGGCTGCAGCCAGGGCCAGGTCCGCTCGGTCAGCCAGCCGCCTTCCTGCCCACGGTGCAGGAAATGGAAGGCCACGACCGCCAGGCAGGCCAGGCCACGGAGAAAGTCGATCTGATGAAAGCGGGAAACGGGCTGCATGACCAGATCATGTCGGCCCCTTCACCCCCGAATCGAGGATCATTTTTGCAATTCCTCGCAAAATGTGAATTTCTTCCGCAGTCAATTGCGTCCGATTGCACAGTTGGTTCAATCTTGGCAACAGTTTCCGGGGGATGGCCGGATCCAGGAAACCGATGTGGACCAGCGCCTGCTCCCAGTGCGCCAGCGCCCCCTGCACCATGTCCACCGACGCCAGCCGCGGGTCGCGCGTGCGCGGCGTCACCCCGAAGCCCCCCAGCGCCTGGCGCCACTCGTAGGACAGCAGCTGCACCGCTTGCGCGAGGTTGAGCGAGCCGTATTCCGGGTGCGTCGGGATCGACAGGCAGGTGTGGCAGCGGTAGACATCCTCGTTGGACAGCCCGTAGCGTTCGCTGCCGAAGACAAACGCCATGCGGGCGTCGCCTTGCGCGCTCTGCAGCAGCTCGGCGAAATACGGGCGCGGGGCCACGGTCGGCGGCCCGAAGTCACGCGGCGTCATCGCGGTGGCGCAGGCGATCTGCACGCCATCGAGCGCCTCGGCCAGCGTCGGCACGATGCGGGCGCGCACGAGGATGTCGGCCGCCCCGCTGGCCATCGCCACCGTCTCCTCCTGGCTCAGCACGTCGCCGAAGCGTGGCGCGACCAGCACCAGCTCGGAAAACCCCATGACCTTCATGGCCCGGGCCGTGGCGCCGACATTGCCGGGGTGGCTGGTGTGGACGAGGACAAAGCGGGTCGAGTCCGGCGGGGGCATGGGCGTCGTGTCGGTCGTTTCTGGCATGAAAAGGGCAAAGCACCGTAAAATGGACGGTTATCTTAGGCCCGCCGCCCTGCGCCGCCAGCCGCCGCTCTTTCTCTTCGCCAGCCCCTTGCCCGCTGCCACGCCCCCGGCGTCGCGGCCCACCCGTCGTTCGATTTCCCCGGAGTCCATCCCGCCATGTCGCAGCAATCCACCTTGCACCCCATGCTCAACATCGCCATCAAGGCCGCACGCACCGCGGGGGCGATCATCAACCGGGCCAGTCTGGACGTCGACCGTCTGACCGTCACCAGCAAGGGGCCGAACGACTTCGTCACCGAGGTCGATCAGGCGGCCGAGCGCGCCATCATCGAGACCCTGCTGACCGCCTACCCCGACCATGCGATCCTGGCCGAGGAATCGGGACGCGCCATGGGTTCGCAGACCAGCGAGTACGTCTGGATCATCGACCCGCTCGACGGCACCACCAACTTCATCCACGGCTTCCCGCAGTACGCGGTGTCGATCGCGCTGGCGTTCAAGGGCAAGGTCGAACAGGCTGTCGTCTACGATCCGACACGCAACGACCTGTTCTACGCCACCAAGGGCCGCGGCGCCTTCCTCAACGACAAGCGGCTGCGGGTGTCCAAGCGCACCCGGCTGGCCGATGCGCTGATCGGCACGGGATTTCCCTTCCGCAAGGGCGACAACTTCAAGCGTTACCTGAAGATGATGGAAGACCTGATGCCGCTGTGCGCGGGTCTGCGCCGTCCGGGGGCGGCGGCACTCGACCTGTGCTACGTGGCCGCGGGCTGGTACGACGCCTTCTTCGAGACCGGCCTGAGCCCCTGGGACGTGGCCGCCGGCTCGCTGATCGTGTCGGAAGCGGGCGGGCTGGTCGGCAACCTCACGGGCGAAGCGGACTTCCTGTACCAGCGCGAGATCCTGGCGGGCTCGCCCAAGATCTACGCCCAGCTCGTGCCGGTGCTGGCGCCGTACACCCGCATCCTCACGGCAGACGATGCAGCCCCCACCGCGGCCGCACCGGCACCCGCGGCCCCCAAGGCCCGCACCGCCAAGGTCCGTGCCAAGATCCCTGCGACCGGCGTGGACGCCATCGCCCCGGCCAGCAGCAGCTCCACACTGACCCCGCTGGACGTGTTCATTGCCGAGACGCAGCCCGAGCTGGTGGCTGAACTCGCCGCCGAGGAAGCTGCGGAGCAGGCTGCCGAGAAGCCTGCATTCGACATTCCGCTCTCCCCGGCCGCTGCGCTGGCCGCCGCCTTCGAGCCGATGCCCGACGCCGATGCCGCCCCCGCCCCGGTCGTGACGATCCGCAAGCCGACGCGGATCAAGAAGGAAGACATGCCGCCGAAGGAAGAGCCAGCGCCGGAGCGCAAGCGTGGGCGCCGTGGTGACGACGCGCCGTTCTGAGTGGCGGAGTGGATGACATGGCTCATGCGCTGCTGATGGACCAACCCTCGCTGGACGGGTTCTGCCCCATCGCCGAGGCCCTCCAGCAACTCACCCATGATGCCAGCGCGGACCAACGCGGGGCGGTCTACACGCGCCGCGAAGTCGTGGACTTCATGCTGGACCTTGTCGGCTACACGCAGAACCAGCCGCTGTACCGCATGAGGCTCCTCGAACCGTCGTTTGGCGGCGGTGAATTCCTGCTGGCAGCGGTGCGCCGGCTGATGATGCGGGTTCAATCAGCCAACCACCTGGGGGATTTGGCCGATTGCATCCGGGCGGTCGAATTGCATCGTGGCACCTTCAATGCAACGCAGGCCAAGCTCCACTCGCTCCTATCCGAGTTCGGGCTGGGGGCAACTGAATGTGCTCGCTTAGCCTCAGCGTGGCTGGTCTGCGCCGATTTCCTGCTCTCACCGATGCCGGGTCACTTCGATGTCGTGGTGGGCAATCCGCCGTATGTGCGCCAGGAACTGATCCCCGCCGCGCTGCTGGCGCAGTACCGCAAGCGCTACACCACGCTCTACGACCGGGCCGACCTCTACGTTCCGTTCATCGAGCGTTCGCTCAATCTGCTGGCTGAACACGGCCAGCTTGCGTTCATCTGCGCCGACCGCTGGACCAAGAACCAGTACGGCCGGCCCCTGCGGGCCAAGGTGGCCGAAGGCTTTCACCTGCGGGCCTATGTGGACATGGTGGGCACCCCGGCCTTCGACACCGACGTGATCGCCTACCCCGCCATCACGCTCATCGAGAAAGCGCCCCCAAGCACCACCCTGGTCGCCGCACGGCCCGAAATCGAAGCAGCCAGGCTCGCGCAGCTTGCCCAGGCATTGCGCCAAGGCCAACCATGCCCTGAACTCGGTGTGTCGCTGCTCGAACGGGTGAGCACAGGCGACGGGCCGTGGGTGTTGAGTTCATCGGATCAACGCGCCCTGCTGCGCCGCCTGGAAGCCCTGTTCCCGACCTTGGAAGAAGCGGGCTGCAAAGTCGGGATCGGTGTGGCGACCGGGGCGGACAAAGCCTTCATCGGCCTCATGGAAGAACTGGACGTGGAACCCAGCCGCAAGCTGCCGCTGGTCACCACCAAGGACATCGCCAGCGGTGTCGTGCGCTGGCGCGGGTTGGGGGTGATCAACCCCTTCGAGGACGATGGCCGACTGGCGGATCTCTCCCGCTACCCCAAGCTGCGCACCCACCTCGAACACCACCGCGAAGTCATCGCCCGGCGCCATGTGGCCCAGAAATCGCCGGCAAACTGGTACCGCACCATCGACCGCATCACGCCCGCGCTGGCGATGCGGCCCAAACTGCTGATCCCGGACATCAAGGGCTCGGCCCATGTGGTGTTCGAGGACGGCTGGCTCTACCCGCACCACAACCTTTATTTCATGGTTTCCGAGGAGTGGGAGTTGCGGGCCTTGCAAGCAGTGCTCCTGTCCTGTGTAACGCGACAGTTCATCACGGCGTATTCGACGACGATGCAAGGCGGGTTCCTGCGCTACCAAGCCCAGTATCTGCGGCGCATTCGACTACCCCGGTGGAGTTCCGTGTCCACACCGATGCGCACCAAGCTGGCACAGGCCGCCGTGGCCCTGGATCTGGCCGCCTGCGACCAGGCGGCATGCGAACTCTACGAGTTGACGCCTGCCGAGATTCACCTGTTGGCCCAAGGCTGACACCCACCTGCACCCAGAAAGCACCGCTGTCCATGGCACTGAACCTCTGCGACCACGAACAAAAGGCCCGCGACGCCATCAAGGCATTCTGGCAAACCCGCGAGGATGCCCGCCAGAAGCAGGCCATAGCGGGCAAGTCCGACCAGGGTGAGCGGGCTGGCGTGACCGGTGGCAAGAACATGGATGGCTTTTCGAACCTGGTGACCGAGTTGGTCAGGGCCAACGGCCTGCCCGAAGCGCAGATCCATAACCACCGTGCCGTGCTGACATTGCCGGGCTATTTCCGCCCGACCAAGTTGTGGGATCTGCTGGTGATCGACCAGAGCCGACTGGTGGCCGCCGTGGAGTTCAAAAGCCATGTCGGTCCATCCTTCGGCAACAATTTCAACAACCGGACGGAAGAAGCCATCGGCACGTCGCACGACCTCTGGACCGCTTACCGGGAAGGAGCCTTCGGGCAGCAGGAGCGGCCCTTTGTCGGTTGGCTCATGGTGGTCGAGGACGCACCCGGTTCAAGGTCGGCTGTCCGCGATTCGTCGCCCCATTTTCCGGTGTTTCCCGAATTTTCCGGGGTTTCGTACCTGCAACGCTACGATGTCCTGTGCCAGAAGCTCGTCCGGGAACAGCTCTATACATCAGCCGCCGTCCTCGCTACACCACGCTCGGCGGTGGCTGACGGGGAATATGCAGAGTTGTCGGCCATGACGGGCCTGCGGTCCTTCGTGGCCTCTCTGGCCGGACACATCGCCACCTGCGCTGCCCTGTGATGCAAGCAGCCACCCTACCGCACACCCCCATGATGCAGCAGTACCGGGGCCTCAAGGCCGACTTCCCCGACACGCTCCTGTTCTACCGGATGGGCGACTTCTACGAAGTCTTCTTCGACGACGCCCGCAAAGCCCACCGCCTGCTCGACATCACGATCACCACCCGCGGCCAGAGCGCGGGCGAGCCGGTGGTGATGGCGGGTGTGCCGGTACAGGCGCTTGAAAGTTATCTGGCCAAGCTGATCCGCATGGGCGAGTCGGTGGCGATCGCGGAGCAGGTCGGCGAGGTCGGCGCAAGCAAGGGGCCGGTCGAGCGCAAGGTGGTGCGCGTGGTCACACCGGGCACGATCACCGACACCGAGCTGCTCAGCGAACGCGAGGACACCCGGCTGCTGGCGCTGGCCGTGCGCGGCAGCGGGGCGGCGCAGGTGTTCGGTCTGGCGTGGCTGGCGCTCGCCAGCGGACAGCTTGGGTTGACGGAGTGCAGCGAGCGTGAACTCGGCGCCTGGCTGGCCCGCCTGTCGCCTGCCGAGGTGCTGGTCAGTGGCGAGCTGAATGCCGAGAAACGTCCCGCCGCGCTGCGCCAGCTCACCGTGCCGGTGATTGGCCGGCCGCACTGGCAGTTCGACCCGGCGCTCGGCGAGCGCAAGCTGCGCGAGCAGTTGAAGGTCGCGCACCTCGCCGGCTTCAACGCGCAGGATCTGCACGCCGCGCACGCTGCCGCCGCCGCGCTGCTGGGCTACGCCGAACACACGCAGGGCCGGGCGCTGTCGCACGTCAACGCGCTGACGGTGGAGCGTGCCAGCGAGCTGCTGGAGCTGCCGCCCGCGACACACCGCAACCTCGAACTGACGCAGACGCTGCGCGGCGAGCCGGCGCCGACGTTGCTGTCCCTGCTCGACACCTGCCGCACCGGCATGGGCAGCCGCGCGCTGCGGCAGTGGCTGACCCACCCGATGCGCGAGCGCACCGTCGCCCGCCGCCGCCACGGTGCCATCGCCGCGCTGATCGACGCCCACGCCGCCGAGCCGCTGCGCGATGCCCTGCGCCATGTGAGCGACGTGCAGCGCATCACCGCCCGCACGGCGCTGCGCCAGGTCCGGCCGCGTGAACTCGCCGGTCTGCGCGAGACGCTGGCGACACTGCCCGATCTGCGCCGCCGCGTGCCGGATGAAGCTCCGCTGCTGAAAGCGATGCTCGCCGCGCTGACCCCAGACGCTGCCATCGCCGATCTGCTGACCCGCGCCATCGCCGAAGAGCCGGCCGTTCTGCTGCGCGATGGGGGCGTGATCGCCAGCGGGTTCGATCCGGCGCTGGACGAGTTGCGCGCCATCGCGACGAACTGCGACACCTTCCTGCTCGACCTCGAAACCCGCGAGCGGGCGCGCACCGGCATCCAGAACCTGCGTGTGCAGTACAACAAGGTCCACGGCTTCTACATCGAGGTCACCACCGGCCAGGTGGACAAGGTGCCGCTCGACTACCAGCGCCGCCAGACGCTGAAAAACGCCGAGCGTTACATCACACCCGAGCTGAAGGCATTCGAGGACAAGGCGCTGTCAGCCCAGGAACGCTCGCTGTCACGCGAAAAATGGCTGTACGAGCAGGTACTCGACGCACTGATCCCGCACCTGAACCCGCTGTCCGAACTCGGCCGGGCGCTGGCCAGCCTCGACGCGCTCGCCGCCCTGGCCGAGCGGGCGCAGACGCTGAACTGGTGCGCGCCCGAGTTCGTCGCGCACCCGTGCCTCGACATCGAACAAGGCCGCCACCCGGTCGTCGAGGCGCGGCTGGCCGAAACCGGTGGCGGCAATTTCATCGCCAACGACTGCCGGCTCGACTCGGCGCGGCGCATGGTCATCCTCACCGGCCCGAACATGGGCGGCAAGAGCACGTTCATGCGGCAGGTGGCGCTCACCGCGCTGCTGGCAGCGGTCGGCTCCTACGTGCCGGCTGCGCGCTGCCGCCTCGGGCCGATCGACGCGATCCACACCCGCATCGGCGCCGCGGACGACCTGGCGAATGCGCAATCCACCTTCATGCTGGAGATGACCGAGGGCGCCGCCATCCTGCACAGCGCCACCGAGCACTCGCTGGTGCTGATGGACGAGATCGGCCGCGGCACCTCGACCTTCGACGGCCTCGCGCTGGCGGGTTCGATCGCCACCCACCTGCACGACCGCAACCGCGCCTTCACCCTGTTCGCCACCCACTACTTCGAGCTGACCGAGTTCCCGACCCGCCACCGCCACGCGGTGAACATGCACGTCTCGGCGGCGGAGTCGGGCGACGACATCGTCTTCCTGCACGCGATCGAGCCGGGGCCGGCCAGCCGCAGCTACGGCGTGCAGGTGGCACGGCTGGCGGGGATGCCGGCGGCCGTCCTGCGGCAGGCGCGGCAGACACTCGACACGCTCGAAGCGCAGCAGCACGCGGGCGAGTCGCAGATCGACCTGTTCGCCCCGGCGCCCGAGCCGGAACCGGCTCCGCTGGCCCCGCCGCCGGCTGTTGCGCCGGTGCCGACGGACCCGCTCGCCGCCGAGGTGCTGCAAGCCTTGCGCGCACTCGACCCTGATACGCTCACCCCTCGTTCCGCGCTCGACGCGCTCTATCAACTCCAGGCTCTCGCCACCCGCACCCCATGACGTACTGTGTCGGCATCCGGTTGAACGCCGGTCTCGTGTTCCTCTCCGATTCACGCACCAACGCGGGGCTCGACGCGATCAGCACCTTCCGCAAGATGATGGTCTACGAGAAGGCCGGCGACCGCTCCATGGTGCTGCTGTCGGCCGGCAACCTGAGCATCTCGCAGTGCGTGCGCGAGATCCTGCAGACCGAGAAGATCCCCGCAGCCGACGGCGGCGAACCCATCACCATCTGGAACGCCAGGAGCATGTTCGACGCCACCCGCGTGCTCGGCTCGGCAGTGCGGCGCGTCTACGAGACCGACGGCAAGGCGCTCCAGAACGCCGGCATCGACTTCAACTGCTCGATGATCTTCGGCGGCCAGATCGCAGGCGAAGCGATGCGGCTGTTCCTGGTCTATTCGGCCGGCAACTTCATCGAGGCCACCCGCGAGACCTGCTTCTTCCAGGTCGGCGAGTCCAAGTACGGCAAGCCCATCCTCGACCGCGTGCTCACCCCCGACACCCCGCTCGACGAGGCCGCCAAATGCGCGCTGGTGTCGATGGACTCGACGCTGAAGTCGAACCTCTCGGTCGGGCTGCCGCTGGACCTGCTGGTCTACCGCGACGGCGAGCTGAAGGCCGACCGCATCGTCTGCATCGACGACAAGAACCCGTACTTCAAGATGATCCACGACACCTGGGGCCAGCGCCTGCGCGAGGTGTTCGAGGGCATCGACGACCCGGCGTGGAACGGCGATGCCGCCGAGTTCCCGCTGATGCAGCCCTCCGCCCGCCACGAGGCCATGCGCAAGATCACCCACCCCGGCGAGCGCATCGTCTGACCCGACAGGAACCTCGCCCATGCAGCCCGGTGTCATCGTTTTCAGCCATGGCAACAGCTTCCCCGCCGGCACCTACGCGCAGCTCTTCGCGCATTGGCGGACGGCAGGCTGGCGTGTCGAGGCGGTGGAGCAGTTCGGCCACGACCCGCGTTACCCGGTCACGAGCAACTGGCCGCGGCTGCGCGACCAGCTCATCGACTTCGTGGACGGGCTGGCCGTGGGGGCTCCGGTGGCGTTGGTCGGGCATTCGCTGGGCGGCTTCCTCAGCCTGAAGGCGGCGCTGAAGCGGCCGGATCTGGCACGCGCCGTGGTGCTGCTGGACTCACCCATCCTCACGGGCTGGAAGGCGCACAGCGTGCAGGTGGCCAAGGCGACGCGGCTGATCCAGCGCGTCTCGCCCGGCAAGGTCGCGGCACGTCGGCGCCACCACTGGGACTCGGTGGACGAGGCGCGCGCGTTCTTCGCGGCCAAGCATGTCTTCGCGCGCTGGGATCCGCAGTGTCTGGAGGACTACCTGCGTGCCGGGCTGGTGCCGGCCGCAGCGCCGCAGGGGGGCGTGCAGCTCGCCTTCGATCGGCAGGTGGAGGCGCATATCTACAACACGCTCGCGCACAACCTGGGCGACGTGCTGCGCCGGCATCCGCCGAAGTGCCCGGTGTCCTTCGTGGCCGGCACGCAGTCACGCGAGGTGCGGCAGGTCGGGCTGGCCGCGACCAGGGCGCTGGTGCGTGATCGCTTCGCGTGGATCGAGGGGACGCACCTGTTCGCGCTGGAAAAGCCGCAGGAGACGGCCGCGCAAGTGCTGGCGATGCTGGGCCGCTGAGCAGCCGAGCCCGTCAGGCCGCCGGCTCGGCGCGGCGCCAGCTCACGCAGCGGTTGTTGGCCGGCATGGCGCGGTCTTCCACCAGCACCAGTCCCACCTCGCGCGCCAGCGCATGGACGGCCTCGAAGTCCCGCACTCCGCGCTGGGGATCAGCGGCACGCAGGGTGGCGTCGAAGGCTGCGTTGCTCGGACTGGTGTGCTCGCCCTGGTACTTGAAGGGGCCGTAGACCGTGAGCACGCCGCCCGGCGCCAGCACGCGGCCCACCCCGTCAAAGAACGCCTGCACCTGCGCCCACGACAGGATGTGCAGCGTGTTGGCGCTGTAGACAGCGTCGTGTTGCACCGCCGGCCACACGCCTTCCACATCCAGACAGATCGGCGCGGGCGTGTTCGGCAGCGCCGCATCCGCCAGCCACAGGCAGATGCCCGGCAGCGCAGCCCGCACATCCGAGGTCTGCCAGCGCAGGTGCGGCAGCGCAGCGGCAAAATGCGCCGCGTGCTGCCCCGTGCCACTGCCGATTTCCAGCACCGTGCGCCGCTCGGCCAGCAAGGTCCGCAACACCGCCAGGATCGGTGCCCGGTTGCGGTCACACGCAGGAGCGAAAGGCTTATCGACGGTCATGATGGGATCATCAGGCGGTGGGTGAAAATCGGCGAGCATCGGAAAGTACCACTGCTGCACTGCAACAAGGCTGACTAGAATGCCTCAGACCTCACGAAAATGGGGGGTCGCGTCCGAATAATTTCGCCAGGAGACCCGCTTGAGCACCCACGCACAGCCCGCCGCGCACCCGAACGCACGCAAGCCCGTGACCCTGCACAGCCTGCGCGCCCAGCACGCGCGCGGGGAAAAAGTCACCATGCTGACCGCCTACGACGCCACCTTCGCGCGGCTGGCGGACGAGGCGGGCCTGGACACGCTGCTGGTGGGCGACTCGCTGGGCATGTTGCTGCAGGGCCACAGCAGTACCATTCCGGTGTCGCTGGAGGCGATGGTCTACCACACGCGCTGCGTGGCACAAGGTCTGCAATCGGGCGGTGGCGCGGCGTGGCTGGTGGCCGATCTGCCCTTCGGCAGCTACCAGCAAGGTGTCGCACAGGCGATGGCCTCGGCCTCGGCGCTGATGCAGGCCGGCGCGCAGATGGTGAAGCTCGAAGGGGGTGGCTGGACGCCCGAGGTGGTGCGCTACCTGGTCGACCGTGGCGTGCCGGTGTGCGCGCACCTGGGGCTGACGCCGCAGAGCGTCCACGCGCTGGGCGGCTACCGCGTGCAAGGCCGGGACGCGGACAGCGCCGCGCTGCTGCGCCGCCACGCCAAGGAACTCGCCGACGCAGGGGCCGCGATGATGGTGCTGGAGCTGATGCCGACGCCGGTCGCCGCCGACGTGCAGGCGGACAACCCCGCGATGATCACCATCGGCATCGGCGCCGGCCCGGACACTGCCGGACAGGTGCTGGTGCTGCACGACATGCTGGGCGTCACGCGCGGCAAGCTGCCCCGGTTCGTCCGCAACTTCATGGCCGAAGGCGGCAGCATCGAGGACGCGCTGCGCCGCTACGTCGCCGCCGTGAAGGACGGCAGCTTCCCCGACCGCATCGCCCACGCCTACGCCGCCGCCTGAGCTGCCTGCCCCACGGAACCCCTGCCCCATGCGTGTTCTTCACACCCTCGCCGAGCTGCGCGCCGCGCTGGCCGACACCCCGCGTCCCGCCTTCGTGCCCACGATGGGCAACCTGCACGACGGCCACCTCAGCCTGATCCGGCAGGCGCGCGCGCTGGTCGGCCCGGCCACCCCGGTCGTCGCCAGCATCTTCGTGAACCGCCTGCAGTTCGGCCCGAACGAGGACTTCGACCGCTACCCGCGCACGCTGGCGCGTGACTGCGAACTGCTCGAAGGCGCGGGCTGCGACCTCGTGTTCGCCCCGGACGAGCCGGCGCTGTACCCGGCGCCGCAGACCTTCAAGGTCGTGCCCGATCCGGCGCTGGCCGACCTGCTGGAAGGGCATTTCCGGCCGGGCTTCTTCACGGGGGTGTGTACCGTCGTGATGAAGCTGCTGCAGTGCGTGCAGCCGTCGGTGGCGGTGTTCGGGCGCAAGGACTACCAGCAGCTCATGGTGATCCGGCGCATGGTCGAGCAGTTCGCGATGCCGGTGCGGATCGTCGCGGCCGACACGGCGCGCGCCGGAGACGGGCTGGCGCTGTCCTCGCGCAACGGCTACCTGAGCGAGGCCGAGCGCGCCGAGGCGGTGCAGCTGTCGCTCGCGCTGCAGGCGATGCAGGCAGCGCTCCACGGCGGCGCGCGCGACGTGGCCGCGATGGAGGCGCAGGCGATGGCGACGATGGCCGGACGCGGCTGGAAACCCGACTACATGACGCTGCGCCGCCGCACCGATCTGCTGGCCCCGACCGCCGAGGATCTGGCGCAGGGCACGCCGCTGGTGGCCTTGGCTGCGGCCAAGCTGGGGGCAACGCGCCTGATCGACAACCTCGAAGTCTGAGCCTGCGGTGTACACCCCCACCCACTTCGCCGAACCCCGCCCCGCCGCGCTGCACCGTCTCATCGCGGCACACCCGCTCGGCGCCCTCATCACCCACGGCCCCGACGGACTGGACGCCGACCACATCCCGTTCGCATTCGACCCCGACACGGGCCCGCACGGTACGCTGCTGGCCCATGTCGCCCGTGCCAACCCGCTGTGGCAACGCTGCCCGACCGGCACGCCCGTGCTGGTGATCTTCCGGGGCGCCGAGGGCTACCTCTCGCCCAACTGGTATCCCAGCAAGCACGAGGCGCATCGCCAGGTGCCGACCTGGAACTACGAGGTCGTCCACGCCCACGGCACGCTGACGGTGCGAGACGACGTGCGCTTCCTGCGCGGCCTCGTCGCCCGGCTGACGCGGCACCACGAGCAGGCGATCGGCGAGCCCGTGCCGTGGAAGATGTCGCAGGCGCCGGCCGACTACCTCGACGACATGCTCAGCCGCATCGTCGGCATCGAGATCCCGCTCACCTCGCTGGTGGGCAAGGCCAAGCTCAGCCAGAACAAGGAGGCGCACGACCGGCAGCAGGCAGCGGCCACGCTCGCCGAACGTGGCCATGGCGCACTGGCGCAGCGGATGCGCTCGGTCGGCGACACACCGCGCTGACCAGGCCCGCCCGCAGCGACCTTCAAGGCGCCGAAGATCACGGCAGATTGACCACTCCACTCACCAGGTTCTCCTGCCACAGCCGCGCCTCCAGCCCGCCACGCGGCCGGGCCATCTCCTGCAGGCAAGCGCGCCGCACCTGCGCCTGTGCCCGCACGATCCGGACACCCTCCTCCACCGTCACCGCCTCGAACGCCAGCGCAGCGCCGGGCCGCAGCTGCGCCACGCCGTCGAGGTCCGACGACAGGAGGGTCGCGATCTTCGGATAGCCGCCGGTGGTCTGGTGGTCGGCCAGCAGGACCGAGGCCACGCCCTCCCCGTTGACCTGGACCGACCCGCGCACCAGCGGCTCCGACGGGATCGACAGCGCCTCGCGCAGCGGCAGCGCCGGGCCGGCCAGCCGCGTGCCCATGCGGTCGCAGGCGGGCGTGACGGCAAAGCGCGTGGACAGGAAGGTCGCCACCGCCTCCGGTTCGAACCGCGCCGTCTGCGGTCCCAGCACCACGCGGGCCCGCGTGCGAGCGCGGGCCAGATCCGGCACCGGCAGCAGCCCCTCGCGGTCAGTCGCCACCTGCGGATCGCGCACCACGACCGTCGAGCCACGCGCCAGCAGCCCGCCGCCCAGCCCCGATGTCACATGCGTGGCCGTGCTGCCCGCCCACGAGGGACAGACCAGCTCCCCGAGGAACGCCAGACACGCCCAGCTCCCCCAGGCGCCGGGCCGGATCGCCAGCACGTCACCCGCCCGCAGCGTCCGCACGCACCACGCCGGGCCGACGGCGCCGTTCAGCACGACCTGGAAGCCGCCCCCCGTGACACAGCATGTCACCTCGCCCACCGCGCAGACCAGCTCCAGTCCGCCCAGCGAGACCTCGATGGCGGTGGCGCCTTCCGGGCGGCCGAGGGCGGTCTGGGCGGCGGCATGGGCAAGCCGGTCCATCGCGCCAGACGCCGGCACGCCGAAGCGCAGCATCCCGAAGCGTCCGCCGTCCTGGTACGACACCAGCGGGCCGCACGCCGTGACCGTCAGGCGCGCCTCACGCATGGCCCGCCCCGCGCTGTGCCCCGAACTGCGTCGCGTATTGCACAGGGTCGATGCGCCGGAAGCGCACCCGGTCGCCCACGTCGAAGCGGAACGGCCGGGCCGCGTCGCGCTGCAGGATCGGCGTGGGCGAGCGGCCGATGATCGACCAGCCGGTGGGCATGGTCAGCGTGCTCACCAGACACTGCGGCCCGGCGATCAGCACGCTGCCGGCCGGTACATCCCGCAGCGCCGCCGGCTTGCGCGGCACCTGGATCGCCTGCGGTACACCGGACAGGTAGGCATAGCCGGGCGCGAAGCCGTAGAGGCACACGGTGTACTCGGCCTGCAGATGCGCGGCGATCACCGCCTCGGTCGACAGCCCCCCCACGCCCGCCACCACCGCCAGATCGGGCGCGAACCCGTCGCCGTCGTAGCAGACCTCGACCTCGTGCAGCGTGCCGCCCGTGCGCGTGTACCGCAGATCGCGCAGCAGGTGCTCGACGTGCGCACGCACCTCGGCCTGGTCGGTGTGCAGCGGGTCGAAGTCGATCAGCAGGTTGACGAACGCGGGGACGCACTCGGTCATGCCCGGCGCGGGCGCAGCGGCCAAGGCACGGTCGAGCGCCACCACGGCCGCGCCGGTGTCGTCGTCGATCACGTCGCCGAACGCCACCAGCAGGGCATGGTCCGCGACCGGCGTGAAGGTCGGCCACATGCGGCGGGCCTCAGGTCCGGGGCAGGAAGCTGCGCAGCGTGACGCCTTCGGCGGTCAGGCGACGGCGGATCTCGCGGGCCATCGCCACCGACGCGGGGTGGTCGCCGTGGACACAGACCGAATCGGCCCGCAGCGGGATCGGCTCGCCGCCGAGTACCGGCATCCGCCCGGTCTTCAGGTAGCGCAGCAGGCGCTGCGCGGCGGCGTCCGCGTCGTGCAGCACGGCACCGGCCTGCTGGCGGGGCACGAGCTGGCCGCTGGGCAGATAGGCGCGGTCGGCGAAGACCTCGGAGAACACCGCGACGCCGTGCGCACGGGCGGCGTGTTCGACCTCGGTGCCGGAGATGGCCAGCACCGCCAGCGCCGGGTCCAGCCGCTGCACCACCGACACGACCGCATCGGCCACCACACGGTCGGCCGCCGCGAGGTTGGCCAGCGCGCCGTGCAGCTTGACGTAGGCCACCGCCGTCCCCGCCAGCCGGGCCATCGCCACCAGCGCGCCCACCTGCGCGGCGACCATGCGGCCGATCTCCGGCGGCGCCATCGGGATGACGCGGCGGCCGAAGCCTGCGCGGTCGGCGTAGCCGGGATGCGCGCCGACGGTCACGCCGTGCTCGGCCGCCAGGCGCAGCGTGCGGTACATGGTCTCCGGATCGCCGGCATGGCCTCCGCAGGCGGTGTTCGCGCTGGTGACGCAGGCCAGCATCGCCGCGTCATCGCCGAGGGTCCAGGGGCCGTAGGCTTCGCCGAGGTCGGCGTTGAGGTCGAGGTGCATGGCGGTTCAGGCGTGGGGGAGTGGCTGCCGCAGCAGGTGCGGCCGGCGGGCATCGAGGTCCAGGATCAGTTCCCCGAACAGCGAGTTCGCCCACGCGAACCACGGCCGGGTGTAGCGCGTCACGTCGTCCTGGTGAAAGGACTCGTGCAGGAAACCGGTGCCGGCGTGGCTCGCCTTGAGCATCGCCAGGCACTGCAGGGTTTCGGCGTCGTCGGTGCTGGTGAGCGCCTGCAGGGTCAGCGCCAGCGGCCAGACCATCCCCAGTCCGCAGTGCGGCCCGCCGATGCCCCGTGCAGCCCGGCCCTGGAAGAAAAACGGGTTGTCCTCGCCAAGCACGAAGCGGCGCGTGGCCCGGTAGCGCGGATCGTCCACCGACAGGCAGCCCAGGTAGGGCAGCGACAGCAGGCTCGGCACGTTGGCGTCGTCCATGTAGAGCGCGTTGCCGTAGCCGTCCGTCTCGTAGGGCAGGATGCCGCCGCGCGCCGATCCATCGGGCAAGGCCGCCTCGACCTCCGCGGCCAGCGTGTGCGCCGACAGCGCCAGCGCGGCGTGGCCCAGCGCCGAGGCCAGCGTGTCCAGCTGGCGCAGCGACGTGACCGCGAAGAAGTTCGCCGGGATCAGGTACGGGTACTGGCAGGCGTCGTCCGACGGCCGGAACCCCGAGCGGATCAGCCCGTTCGGCCGCGCCGGCCAGCCCCCGCCGTCGAAGGGCAGCGTGTCGGTCGGGCTGAGGGCGCGGCGCTGGAAGCGGTAGGGGCCGGGGCCGTCGCGGCGTTGCTGCTCGCGCAGCGTGCGCACGACCGTGGTCATCGCGTCCACCCAGTCGGCGTCGAACGGGCGGGTGTCGCCGGTGGCCTGCCAGTAGCCGTGCGACAGGCGGATGACGCTGCACGGCGAGTCCAGCTCCCACTTGCGCTCGTGCAGCAGCGGGTGCATGGCGGTGCGGTCGTCGGCCCACGGGGTGTCGCCGTCCGGCAGGCGGTGGAAGGCGTTGGCATACGGATCGGTGCGCAGGCAGACCACCTGCCGCCGCACCACACCGGCCAGCATGCGCCGCAACCTCGGCTCCCGCGACGCGAACGCGAGGTAGGGCCAGACCTGCGCGGTCGAGTCGCGCAGCCACATCGCCGGGATGTCGCCGGTGATGACAAAGGTGTCCGGCTGCGTGCCGGCTTCGGCATCGTCGGCCTCCACATCGGTGAAGGCGATCGTGGTGTCGAGCGTGTTCGGCAGCGCGTTGGCGAAGAGCCGGCCGAGTTCGGCGTCCACCATGCCGCCGCGCACGCGGGCGATCTCGGCTTCGATGGCGGGGCTGGCGAAGCAGCGGTGTTCGGGGGCGGGGCGCTCGGTCATCCTGTCCTCAGCATCTGGTACGCCGCCCGGTGCAGGTGCGCCAGGAAATGCCGCACCGCCGGCTTCAGCGCCGTCTCGGCCCGCGTGATCGCCCCCACCGTCAGCTCCAGCGGGCCTTCGCGCAGCGGCGGCACCTCCAGGAACGGCGCGACGGCCGGGTGCAGCGTCAGCGGTCGCGGCATCAGCCCGACGAAGTCCGCGCCGCCGATCAGCGACAGCAGCGCCAGCGTCGAGTTCACCGACGCCCCGGCGGCTGGCGGCTCCAGCCCGTGCTGCTCGAACAGCCGCCGTGCATACCCCGCCGTGGCCGACACCCCGGTGTAGACCCAGCGCGCCGAGCGCAATTCTTCCAGCGAACGCGCCGCCGCGAACGCGCTGCCGCGCCGCACCACCACGATCATCGACACCGGCATCAAGGTCTCGGTGTGGAACTCGCCCGGCGGCAGGTGCTCGGGGATCGGCCCGAGCGCGATGTCCACATCCCCTCGGCGCAGGTTCATCAACTGCTCGATGTACAGCTCCTCGCGGATGTGCAGGTGGACCTCGGGAAAGTCGCGGCTGAAGGTGCGCAGCGCCTCCGGCATCAGCAGCATCACCGCCAGCGGCACCGCGCCGATGCGCAGTTCGCCGACCATGTGCCCGCCGAGCTGCGCGATCTCCTCGGTCGCGCCCGCCAGCTCGCGCAGCGCCGTGGCCGCCCGCTCGCACAGCACCTTGCCCTGCGCGGTCGGCACGACGCCGGTGGTCGAGCGCAGCAGCAGCGGCGCGGCCAGCTCCTGCTCCAGCTCGCGGATCATCTTGGTCAGCGCCGGCTGCGAGACGCCGAGCCGGCGGGCGGCGGCGCGCAGGCTGCCGTCCTCGACCGCCGCGACCAGGGCTTGCAGGGTGTGGAGCTTCATCGCCGGGATCATAGCCCTGCCCCCGCCAGGGGGTGATCAGGTGATAACCCAGCGTTATCACGGCAGCGGTTGCGGCATCTTCTCGTGGTCCTGTCCCGTCCCTAGAGTGCGCCGACCTGAGGAGACAACATGGACAGTGACAAGAGCGAGCGCACGCTGCGGCGCCTGTGCGATGCGAGTGCCGCCATCGGCGGACTGGTGCTGGTGGCGATGGCCGCGATGACAGCGGTGAGCGTCGTCGGCCGGGCCTTCTTCTCGCACCCGATCCTGGGCGACGTGGAGCTGGTGCAGCTCGGCAGCGCGGTCGTCGTGGCCTGCTTCCTGCCGTACACGCAGTTCCAGCGCGCCAACCTGATCGTGGACTTCTTCACCACGAACGCCCGCGCCGCCACGCAGCGCCGCATGGATGCGCTGGGCACGCTGCTCTACACCGCCGTGCTGGCCCTCGTGCTGTGGCGCGTGGCCGTGGGGGCGCAGGCGATGCACGCCTCGCAGGAGTCGTCGATGCTGATGAACCTGCCGCTGTGGTGGCCGTATGCGCTGATGCTGCCGGGGCTGGCGCTGTGCGTGGTGATCGGGGCGCGGCAGACCCTGGGCCTGCTGCGCGGCACCGCCGAAGCAGAGGTGGCGCGATGAGCACGATGTCCATTGGCTTGACGCTGTTCGCCGGGATGCTGGTGCTGATGGCGGTGCGGGTGCCGATCGCCATCTCGATGTTCGTGCCGGGCGCGCTCGGCTACATCGCGCTGTCGGGGTGGGAGCCGCTGCTGGCGCACCTGAAGGGCGCCGTCTACGGGCGCGTCTCGGTCTATGACCTGTCGGTGATCCCGCTGTTCATGCTGATGGGCGCGTTCGCGGTCCACGGCGGGCTGTCGAAGGCGCTGTTCGACTTCGCCAACGCGCTGCTCGGGCGCTTCCGGGGCGGCATGGCGATGGCGGGCGTGCTGGCCTGCGCGGCGTTCGGCTCGATCTCCGGCTCGACCGTCGCCACCACCGCCACGATCGCGCAGGTCGCCTACCCCGAGATGCGCCGCATCGGCTTCTCCGGCCGGCTCGCCACCGCCGCGCTGGCCACCGGCGGGACGATGGGCGTGCTGCTGCCGCCGTCGGTCACGCTGATGGTCTACGCCATCCTGACCGAGCAGAACATCACCAAGATGTTCCTGGCCGCCTACGTGCCGGCGCTGCTGGCCGCGATCGGCTACCTGCTGGCGATCGCCGTCGTCGTGCGCCTCCAGCCGGACCAGGCCCCTGCCGCACAAGCCGCCTCGGGCGCCGAAGTGCTGGCCGCCGCGCTGAAGGTCTGGCCGATCCTGACCATCTTCGTCGTCGTCTTCGGCGGCATCTACGGCGGGCTGTTCACGGCCACCGAAGGCGCGGCGATCGGCAACCTGCTGACCTTCGCCATCACGCTGGTCCGGCGCGAGATGAACCGCGAGCGCCTGCTGGCCAGCATCCGCACGACCGCGCAGACCAGCGGCATGATCTTCCTGATCTTCATCGGCGCGGACATGATCAACGCGTCGCTGGCGCTGTCACAACTGCCCGCGCAGCTCGGCGACGTGGTCTCGCACCTGCAGATCTCGCCGGTCGTCGTGATGGCCGGGATCATGGTCTTCTACATCATCCTCGGCTGCGTGATGGACGAGATGAGCATGATCCTGCTGACCGTGCCGACGCTGTTCCCCGTGGTCATGGGCATGGACTTCTTCGGGCTGGGCGCGGCCGACAAGGCGCTGTGGTTCGGCATCCTGATCCTGACCGTCTGCGAGATCGGGATGATCTTCCCGCCCGTGGGCCTGAACGTCTACATCATGAACGGGCTCGCCAAGGACGTGCCGATGGTCGAGACCTACAAGGGCGTCGTGCCCTTCCTGGTCACCGACGCCATCCGGCTGGCGCTGCTCATCGGCTTCCCCGTGCTGTCGCTGTGGCTGGTCCACCGGCTGACCTGATCCCCGTCCCCCCTGTCCTGCCCACAAAACCCCTTCGGAGACCGACCATGACGTTCCGTTTCAAGCCCCTGCTCGCCGCGCTGGCGACCGCCGCCCTGACACTGCCCGCCGCCGCCCAGGAGGTGACCCTGAAGGTGCATTTCTTCCTGCCGCTGACCAGCTTCGCCAGCACGCTGTTCATCCAGCCCTGGTGCGAGAAGATCGCCAAGGACAGCGCCAACCGGATGAAGTGCCAGATCTTCCCGTCGATGCAGATGGGGGGCACGCCGCCGCAGCTCTTCGACCAGGTCAAGGACGGTGTGGCCGACGTGGTGTGGACGCTGCCCGGCTACACGGCGGGGCGCTTCCCGAGCGTCGAGGTGTTCGAGCTGCCCTTCATGATGCAGAACCCCGAGGCCACCAGCAAGGCGCTGTGGGACTACACCCAGAAGCACAGCCAGGCCGAGTTCAAGGATGTCAAGCCGCTGGCCTTCCACGTCCACGGCGACGGCGTGTTCCACATGACAGGCAAGCCGATCAAGACGCTGGCGGACCTCAAGGGCCTGAAGATGCGCGCCCCGACCCGCATGACGAACAAGTACCTCGCGCTGCTGGGCGCGACGCCGGTCGGCATGCCGGTGCCGCAGGTGGGCGACGCGCTGTCCAAGGGCGTGATCGACGGGGCGGTGGTGCCGTATGAAGTGGTGCCGTCGGTCAAGATCCAGGAGCTGGTCAAGTTCCACTCCGAGACCGACCCGACCGAGCCGGCGTTCTACACCTCGGCCTTCATCTTCGCGATGAACAAGGCCAAGTACGAGTCGCTGCCCGCCGACCTGAAGAAGGTCATCGACGCCAACTCCGGCCAGGCGCTGTCGGGCCAGATCGGCAAGGCCTTCCTCGCCGCCGACAGCGAGGGCAAGAAGCTCACCGCGAAGAACACCACCAACGTCATCCCCGCCGCCGAGCTGGCGAACTGGAAGAAGGCCGGCCAGTCGCTGACCGACGCCTGGGTCGCCGAGATGAGCGGCAAGGGCCAGCCGGGCAAGCAGATGCTCGACGACGCCAAGGCGCTGATCGCACAGCACGCGGGCAGCCGCTGAACCCGCGCAGACCCGCACGACAGGAGCAGTCTGCATGGCAACCATCCTCGGCGGCGTGGCGGTTTCGCACACGCCGACCATCGGCTTCGCCTTCGACCAGAAGAAGCACACCGACCCGGTCTGGGCGCCGATCTTCGCGGCGTTCGAGCCGGTCAAGCAGTGGCTGGCCGAGCAGAAGCCCGACGTGGCGATCGTGACCTACAACGACCACGTCACCTCGTTCTTCTTCGACCACTACTCGGCCTTCGCGCTGGGCATCGGCGAGTCCTACGGGCCAGCCGACGAAGGCGGCGGGCCACGTGACCTGCCCAGCATCCAGGGGCATCCGGGGCTGGCCGCACACATCGGCCAGTCGCTGATGACGGACGAGTTCGACCTGTCCTTCTTCCAGGACAAGCCGCTCGACCACGGCTGCTTCTCGCCGATGTCGGTGCTGTGGGAGCACGCGCAGGGCTGGCCGGTGAAGCTGGTGCCGCTGCAGATGGGCGTGCTGCAGTTCCCGATCCCGACGGCGCGGCGCTTCTACCGGCTCGGCCAGGCGCTGCGGCGCGCCATCGAGAGCTATCCCGAAGACCTGCGCGTCGTCGTCGTCGCCACAGGCGGGCTGTCGCACCAGGTCCACGGCGAGCGGGCCGGCTTCAACAACACGCCGTGGGACATGCAGTTCCTCGACCTGTTCGAGCAGGATCCCGAGCGGCTGGCGCAGCTCACGCACGCCGAGCTGGCCGCACTCGGCGGCTTCGAGGGCGCGGAGGTGCTGATGTGGCTGACGATGCGCGGGGCGCTGTCGTCGCAGGTGAAGAAGGTGCACCAGGCGTACTACCTGCCGTCGATGACCGGCATCGCGGCGGCGGTCTACGAGAACCTGGCCGGCGTGCCCGTGGCGGGTGAAATCGAGCGCCACCGGGCCGCGATGGCCGTGCAACTGGCCGGCGCCGAGCGGCTGACAGGCACCTACCCCTACACCGTCGACCGCAGTGTCAAGGCGTACCGGCTCAACCGCTTCCTGCATGGGCTGATCGTGCCGACCACCCGCGCCCGCTTCCTCGCCGACGAGGCCGCGACGCTGGCGGCCGCCGACCTGACGGACGAGGAGCGCGCGCTGGTGCGGCGTCGCGACTGGCGCGGGCTGATCCACCACGGTGTCATCTTC
Source organism: Sphaerotilus sp. (assembly GCA_013299055.1). Lineage (GTDB taxonomy): Bacteria > Pseudomonadota > Gammaproteobacteria > Burkholderiales > Burkholderiaceae_C > Sphaerotilus. Next base: position 7,164 of record JAAFKB010000025.1, on the reverse strand, counting down.
TTCCTGCTGGAGAAGCTCGGCGCGGTGGTCGGCGTGTCGAACCTGCACCTCTATGCGGCCATGCGCGGCGAGACGCTGGAGGCGTTCCAGAAGACACGCAACGCCCCGAACGCGCTCTACTCGGTGGCCGGCAAGCAGGTGCAGCCGCATGCCTGGGACCAGCCCGAGCCCACGGCGCAGGTGCGCTGAGCACACAGCGTCAGAGGCGCGGGGATGCGGCCAGCACCGCACGCCCCCGCACCACCCCCAGAAACGCCTGCAGCACGGGCGCCTCGTCCCCCCGCCGATGGATGCAGCTCAATTCGATGTCGCGCAGCCACGCGCAGTCCAGCGGCCGGTAGACGACACCCGGCAGGCGCAGACTCTCGCTGCTGGCCGTCGTGATGCACAGGCCGAAGCCGCCGGCCACCAGCGCCACGGCGGTCAGCACGTCCTCCACCTCCTGCTCGATGCGCAGCGGCACGCCCTCTCGCGCAAACGCCCCCATCACCTGCTGTGCCAGCCCTGGCAGCGGCAGGTTCGGGTACAGGATCATCGGCGCGTCCGCCAGGTCGGGCACCCGCACCACCGCCTGCGCGCACAGCGGGTGCGTCCCGGGCAAGGCCACGCGCATCTGCTCGCGCAGCACCGTCTCGATCACCAGGTCCGGCTCCGGCGCCACCAGCCGGTTGAAGCCCACGCTGATGCGCCGCTCGCGCAGGGCGTCGAGCTGCTCGGCCTTGGTCATCGTGTGCAGCACGATCCGCACGTCCGGCCGCTCGGCATGGAAGCGCGCCAGCATCCGGGGAATCACGTCCAGCACCCCCGAGCCGAACAGCCCCACGTCCAGCCGCCCGGTCTCGCCGCGTCCAGCGGCCCGCGTGCGCTCGCGGGCGCGCTGGGCGAGCTGCAGCAGGTTGGGCACCTCGTCGAGCAGCGTCTGCCCCGCCTCGGTCAGCTCCATGCCCTTGGGTGTGCGGGTGAACAGCGCCGCGCCCAGATCGGCCTCCAGCGCCTGGATCTGGCGTGTGAGCGGCGGCTGGGCCATGTGCAGCCGCTCGGCGGCGCGGCCCATGTGGCGCTCCTCGGCGACGGCGAGAAAGTAGCGCATCTGCTTGAGGTCCATGGCGGCATACCTTCAGGGTATTGATCTGGAAATATTCGGTATTGGACAGTATCAGGTCCGTGCGCATAAGGTCACGCCCATGAACCCCGAACTCGGCCGCCGCGTCCGCACCGGCACCTTCGACACCAACGTCCACGACCTTGGCACCACCACCGCTGACGGCCAGCCGCCCGTGCTGTTCATCCACGGCTCCGGCCCCGGCGTGTCGGCGTGGGCGAACTGGCGGCTGATCCTGCCGGTGCTGGCGACGCAGCGCCGCGTCATCGCCCCCGACATGGTCGGCTTCGGCTACACCGACCGGCCCGACGGCACGGCCTACGGGATGGACAACTGGGTGCAGCAGGCACTCGACCTGCTCGACGCGCTGGGGGTGCCGCAGGTTGATCTGGTCGGCAACTCCTTCGGCGGGGCGCTGGCGCTGGCCCTGACGATCCGGGCGCCCGAGCGGGTGCGGCGGCTGGTGCTGATGGGCTCGGTGGGCGTGCCGTTCGCGATCACGCCGGGGCTGGACGCGGTGTGGGGCTACGAGCCGTCGTTCGAGACGATGCGCGGGCTGCTGGACATCTTCGCCCACAGCCGTGCGCTGGTCACCGATGAACTCGCCGAGCTGCGCTACCAGGCCAGCATCCGGCCAGGGTTCCAGGCGTCGTTCTCGGCGATGTTCCCGGCGCCGCGCCAGCGTTGGGTCGATGCGATGGCCAGCCCGGAAGCCGCCATCCGCGCCCTGCCCCACGAGACGCTGGTGGTCCACGGCCGCGAGGACCAGGTGATCCCGCTGTCGAACTCGCTGACCTTGGCCGACTGGATCCCGAACAGCCAGCTCCACGTCTTCGGCCACTGCGGGCACTGGACGCAGATCGAGCACAGCGCCCGCTTCGCGCAACTGGTCGCGAACTTCCTGGCCGAAGCCGACGCGGCCCGCTGACCCTTCCTGACATCTCCCGTACTGCCCGCGACAGCGGGCACCCACCGAGTACCGCCCATGATGGACACCCAGACGATCGAGCACCACGGCGACGAGCTGTACGCCTCGCTGCTCAGCCGCATCCCCGTCGAGCCGCTGACCAACCGCGTGCCCGGCATCACGATCGACGACGCCTACCAGATCCAGCTCCGCATGGTCCAGCGCCGCCTCGACGCGGGCGAGGTCGTGATCGGCAAGAAGATCGGCGTGACCAGCCAGGTCGTGATGGACATGCTCGGCGTGAACCAGCCGGACTTCGGGCACCTGCTGTCGGGCATGGTGTTCAACGAGGGCGAGCCGGTGGACACCTCGAAGATGATCGCGCCCAAGGCCGAAGCCGAGGTGGCGTTCATCCTCGCCCGCGACCTGACCGGGCCGGGCGTGACGGCGGCCGACGTGCTGCGCGCCACCGACTGCGTGATGCCGTGCTTCGAGATCGTCGATTCGCGCATCCGGGACTGGAAGATCAAGATCCAGGACACGGTGGCGGACAACGCCTCGTGCGGCGTGCTGACGCTCGGCGGCACGCGCCGCAGTCCCCGCGACCTCGACCTCGCGCTGGCCGGCATGGTGCTGGAGAAGAATGGCGAGATCGTCAGCACCTCGTGCGGCGCGTCGGTGCAAGGCTCGCCGGTCAACGCCGTGGCGTGGCTCGCGAACACGCTTGGCCGACTCGGCATCTCGCTCAAGGCGGGGGACGTGATCCTGTCAGGCTCGCAGTCGCCGCTGGTACCGGTGAAGGCCGGCGACAGCCTGCACTGCAGCGTCGGCGGTCTGGGCAGCACCTCGGTGCGCTTCATCTGAACCTGCGGAAGAACCCGAGAGCACACGACACCATGGCACTGGACCGCACCCACCTCGACCACCTCGCCGCCCACCTCGACGCCGCCCGCAGCGAGGTCCGCGATGTCACCAAGATCACCGACGATTTCCCGGACATGGACTGGGCCGACGCCTACGACATCCAGGACGAAATCCGCCGCCGCCAGGAAGCCCGTGGCCTGCGCACCGTCGGCCTGAAGGCGGGGCTGACCTCGTTCGCGAAGATGAAGCAGATGGGCGTGAACGAGCCTTGTTTCGGCTTCGTCAGCGAGGACATGGCCCGCCCGGACGGTGGCGAGATCCGCATGTCCGAGCTGATCCACCCGAAGGTGGAGGCCGAGATCTGCATCGTCACCAAGGCGCCCTTGCGCGGCCCCGGCTGCCACGTCGGCGCGGTGATGGCGGCGATCGACTTCGTGATCCCGGCGGTGGAGGTGATCGACAGCCGCTACCGGGATTTCAAGTTCGACCTCAAGAGCGTCATCGCCGACAACACCTCGGCGTCGCGCTTCGTCATCGGCGGGCGCTCGCGGGCGGTGGAAGACCTCGACCTGCGCACGCTCGGCGTGGTGCTGGAGAAGAACGGCCGGATCGCGGCGATGGCGGCCGGCGCGGCGGTGCTCGGCCACCCGGCTGCCGCTGTCGCGATGCTCGCCAACCACCTCGGCCGACGCGGGCAGGAGATCCCGGCCGGCACCTTCATCATGACCGGCGGCGTCACGGAAGCCATCGCGGTGCAGGCCGGCGACAGCATCAACGTGCGCTTCCAGGACCTGGGGAGCGTGTCGATGCGCTTTGTCGAATGAGTTCCAGCACGGTATCCAGCACCTTCCTGAAAGCACTCCCATGACCCGAACGCGAAAGATCCGCTGCGCGCTGATCGGCCCCGGCAACATCGGCACCGACCTGCTCGCCAAGCTGCAACGCTCGCCCGTCCTCGAACCCGTCTGGATGGTGGGCATCGACCCCGAATCGGACGGCCTGAAACGCGCCCGCGAGATGGGCATCAAGACCACCTCGGACGGCGTGGACGGCCTGATTCCCCACATGAAGGCCGACGGCGTGCAGATCGTCTTCGATGCCACGTCCGCCTACGTCCACGCCGAGAACTCGCGCAAGGTCAACGCCGAGGGCGCGCTGATGATCGACCTGACGCCCGCCGCGATCGGGCCGTTCTGCGTGCCGCCGGTGAACCTGAAGGCGCACCTCGGCTCCGGCGAGCGCAATGTCAACATGGTGACGTGCGGCGGACAGGCGACGATCCCGATGGTCGCCGCCGTCAGCCGCGTGCAGGCAGTCGCCTACGGGGAGATCGTCGCCACGGTGTCGAGCCGCTCGGTCGGCCCTGGCACGCGCAAGAACATCGACGAGTTCACCCGCACGACGGCGGGCGCAGTGGAACAGGTCGGCGGCGCGAAGAAGGGCAAGGCGATCATCGTCATCAACCCGGCCGAACCGCCGCTGATCATGCGCGACACGGTGCATTGCCTGACCGAGGACGAGCCGGACCAGGCCGCCATCACCGCCTCGGTCCACGCGATGCTGGCCGAGGTGCAGCAGTACGTTCCCGGCTACCGGCTGGTGAATGGCCCCGTGTTCGACGGCAAGCGCGTGTCGGTCTACCTCGAAGTCGAGGGGCTGGGCGACTACCTGCCCAAGTACGCCGGCAACCTCGACATCATGACCGCCGCCGCCGCCCGCACCGCCGAGATGTTCGCCGAGGAAATGCTGAAGGGAGACACCCAATGAGCACGCCCATGCATCCGCTCTCTCACCTGCACGGCAGGAAGATCACCGTCCACGACATGACGCTGCGTGACGGCATGCACCCGAAGCGCCACCTGATGACGCTCGACCAGATGCGCGACATCGCCTGCGGCCTCGACGAGGCGGGCGTGCCGCTGATCGAGGTCACGCACGGCGACGGCCTCGGCGGCTCCAGCGTCAACTACGGCTTCCCGGCGCACACCGACGAGGAGTACCTCGGCGCCGTGATCCCGCTGATGAAACAGGCCAAGGTGTCGGCGCTGCTGCTGCCGGGCATCGGCACCGTCGATCACCTGCAGATGGCGCACGAACTCGGCGTCAGCACGATCCGCGTCGCCACCCACTGCACCGAGGCCGATGTCTCCGAGCAGCACATCACCTACGCCCGCAAGCTCGGGCTGGACACGGTCGGCTTCCTGATGATGGCGCACATGAACTCGCCGGAGGGACTGGTGAAGCAGGCCAGGCTGATGGAAAGCTACGGCGCGAACTGCCTCTACATCACCGACTCGGCGGGCTACATGCTGCCGGAGGACGTGAAGGCGCGGCTCGGGGCGGTGCGAGAGGCGCTGAAGCCCGAGACGGAGCTGGGTTTCCACGGCCACCACAACCTCGCGATGGGCGTGGCGAACTCGATCGCGGCGATCGAAGCGGGCGCGAACCGCATCGACGCGGCGGCGGCCGGGCTGGGCGCGGGGGCGGGTAACACGCCGATGGAGGTGTTCGTCGCCGTCTGCGCGCGCATGGGCATCGAGACCGGCGTGGACGTGTTCAGGATCCAGGACGTGGCCGAGGACCGCGTGGTGCCGATCATGGACCACCTGATCCGCATCGACCGCGACTCGCTGACGCTGGGCTACGCGGGGGTGTATTCGAGCTTCCTGCTGTTCGCCAAGCGGGCGGAGAAGCAATACGGCATCCCGGCACGTGACCTGCTGGTCGAACTCGGCCGCCGCAAGATGGTCGGCGGGCAGGAGGACATGATCGAGGACACCGCGATCACCATGGCCCGCGAGCGCGCCGCCGCTGCAACCTGATCTTCAAGGAGAACCCCATGCCATTCGCCCAGATCTACATGCTCGAAGGCCGCACCGAGGACCAGAAGCGCGCCGTGATCGAGAAGGTCACCGCCGCGCTGCAGGAAGCCGTCGGGGCGCCGAAGGAAACGATCCGTGTCTGGATCCAGGACGTACCCAAGACGAACTGGGGGATCGCGGGGGTCAGCGCGAAGGATCTGGGGCGCTGACGCGTTCCTTCCTGTGCGGCGCAGTGTCAGCCACACCATCGAGCGGAGCCGACACCGACCCTCCCGCAACTTCGAGGTTTGGCCGATGTCGAACAAACACGCCTGACGGCGGCGGCGCCCGCTCAGACCTCGGTGGTGAACGCCGAACGCGGGCGGCGCACCTTCTGCAGGTTCACCAGCCAGTCGCCTTCAGGCTGGCGGTAGCCCAGCGGCAGGATCACGGCGCTGCGCAGACCGCGCGCGCGCAGGCCCAGGATCTCGTCCAGCGCGGCGGGGTCGAAGCCTTCCATCGGCGTGCAGTCCACTTCCTCGAAGGCGGCGGCGACCATCGCGGCCGACAGGCCGATGTAGGCCTGACGGGCGGCGTGCTGGAAGTTCACTTCCGGGTCGCGCTGCGGGTAGGCGGACAGCAGCATGTTGCGGTAGTTCTCCCAGCCTTCGCTGCGGAAGCCGCGGACCTCGTTCGTCAGGTCGAACATGTGGTTGATGCGCTCGGCCGTGTAGTGGTCCCAGGCGGCGAAGACCAGCAGGTGCGAGCCCTCGGTGATCTGGGCCTGGTTCCACGCGATCGGCTGGATGCGGGCGCGCACGGCCGGGTCGGTGACGACGAAGATCTCGTAGGGCTGCAGGCCGCTGGACGTGGGCGCCAGGCGGGCGGCTTCGAGGATGCGCTCGACCTTGTCTTGCGGCACGGCCTTGGCCGGGTCCATCTTCTTGGCGGCGTAGCGTCAGTTCAGGCGGCCGATCAGCTCGGAGGCCGGGGCGGTGACGGTGGGGTGCGGGATGGGTTGGTTCATGGGAGGACTGTAGGGGTTTGTCCGTTTCCCTGCCTCGACCCCCAGCTCCTGACCACGTTTTCCGCCATCGTCGGCGCCGACTGCTGGTGGCGAACGAACTCGCCAGCGGTGCGCTGGTCGAGTTGCTGCCAAGCTGGCGCCTGCCGGCTGGCCCGCCGCTCTACGCCGTCTACCCGGCGCGGCAGTGGCTAGCGTTGAACACGGCGACCTTTGTCGAATTTATGCTGGCTCGGTGTTTCTCTGGGCACGCCTGAGGCTGCTTCCTCGGTGGCCGACCTCGGTGGCAGCGTACGTATTCAGCCCCCCGGCATTGACAACATCGTCAAGCCGGTGAAGTCCGGGTAGCGCGCGGAGCGAGCAAGGCTGAGAGTGCACGGATGGACCAACCCGAAGCCCCTGGCCGTGAGGCCGCCGCAGTGCAGAACAAGCCCGAGACGCTGGAGCAATGCCACGCGGTGATCGA
>JAAFKB010000024.1 GCA_013299055.1 Sphaerotilus sp. | reverse complement strand
CGCGCCCGCCACCGCCGCCGCACCCGCCACCCCGTCTGCCGAGCGCCCCAGCCTGCCACCGCCTCCCGCACCGCCGCCCCCGCGCGTGGCTGCAGCGCCTGCCGCCGCCGAAGGCGCGCCCGCCGTGCCCCCCGGACGTGGCGGCATCAACCGGCTCGTCATCGTCGCCATCGACCCTGGCCATGGCGGCGAAGACCCCGGCGCCATCGGCCCGACCGGGCTGCGCGAGAAGGATGTCGTGCTGCAGATCGCCAAGCAGCTGCAGGAGCGCATCAACGCCCGCCCCGGCATGCGCGCCATGCTCACCCGCGATGCCGACTTCTTCGTGCCACTGCAGGAGCGGGTCCAGAAGGCACGCCGCGTGCAGGCCGACCTGTTCGTGTCGATCCATGCCGACGCGTTCATCACGCCGCAGGCACGCGGGGCCTCGGTGTTCGCGCTGTCGGATTCGGGTGCCACCAGCACGGCCGCCCGCTGGATGGCCAGGCGCGAAAACGCCTCGGACGCGATCGGCGGGATCAACGTCGCCAGCAAGGACACGCAGGTGCTGCGCGCCCTGCTGGACATGAGCACCACCGCGCAGATCAAGGACAGCCTGCGCGTGGGCCGCGAGGTGCTCGGCCACATCGGGCAGGTCGGCAAGCTGCACAAGCCGCACGTCGAGCAGGCGAGCTTCGCCGTCCTGAAAGCGCCGGACATCCCCTCGATCCTGGTCGAGACCGCCTTCATCTCCAACCCGGAAGAAGAAGCCAAGCTGCGCGACGACGACTACCAGGCCAAGCTGGTGCGCGCCCTCTACACCGGCATCGTGCGCTACTTCTCCCGCAATCCCCCTCTGGCCCGAGAGAGAACCCTATGACGCTGCGCCCCGCATTCGCTGCCTGGCTGCTCGGCACCTCGGTGGCCGCGGCAGCGGCGCAGTCGGCACCGGCCCCGATGCCCGCCGCCCCCCCGGCCCCCGCCGCCGCGCCCTGCCCCAGCGGCCTGCCCGAGGGCACCCGCTGCCTGAACGGGCAGGACTATCTGGGCGCCTGGTACTGGATCGCCGTGCCCAAGGACTGGCGGCCCGAGACGGGGACGCTGGTGATGCACGCCCACGGCGGCCCCGCGCTGGGCGAGCCGACCCTGGCGCGCAGCACAGGCGACCTGCAACGCTGGAGCGTGATGGTGCGCGCCGGCCATGCCTGGGCGGGATCGAGCTTCCGGCAAGGGGGCGTCGAGGTACTGGCCGCCGCCGAGGACACCGAGCGGCTGCGCCAGCTCACGCTCGCTGCCATCGGCCAGCCGCGCCGCACCGTGCTGCACGGCCAGAGCTGGGGCGCCAGCGTCGCCGCACGCATGGCCGAGCGTTACGTCACCCCCGACATCGACCCGCGCCGCACCACCCCCGGTCCGCTGCCCTACGACGCCGTGCTGCTGACCAGCGGCGTGCTGGCCGGGGCGCCGCGTTCCTATGACCTGCGGATCGACCTGCGCGTGGTCTACCAGTCGCTGTGCCAGAACCACCCGGCCCCGGACGAGGACGCCTACCCGCTGTGGATGGGGCTGCCCCCGCAGGCCAGGCTGACCCGGCAGGAGCTGGCGCGGCGGGTCGATGCCTGTCTGGGGGTCCAGCGCAAGGCCGCCGAGCGCAGCCCCGCGCAGCAGCAGCGCCTGGACACGCTCATCCGCGTGGTGAGGCTGCCTGCACCGGAGATCCTGCCGCACCTGAACTGGGCGACCTGGCACTTCCAGGACATCACCCTGCGCAAGCTCAAGGGCCGCAACGTCTTCGGCAACGAAGGGGTCGTCTACGCCGGCTCGCCCGACGACGCCGTACTGAACCGCGACGTGCCGCGCTACCGGGCCGATCCCGCGGCGCTGGCCGACCTCGCCCGCGACACCGACCCGACCGGCCGCCTCCTGCTGCCCACGCTCACGCTGCACGGCATCGACGACCAGACCGCCTTCGTCGAGCTGGAGTCCCACTTCCGCGACACCGTCACCGAAGCGGGTGCGGCCGACCGGCTGGTGCAGGTCTACACCGCCGACCACGAGCACAGCTACACCAGCGATGCCCACTACGTGAGCGCAGTCGACGCCCTGCTGGATTGGGTGGACAAGGCAAACAAGCCCGACGCCACCAGCCTGGCGCAGCGTTGCCGGGCATTGCCGGCGCAGTGGCAGCCGGCCAGCGGCTGCCGCATCCGCGTGGACTACCAGCCCGCGCCGCTCGACAGCCGCGTGCCGCCCCGGCGCCGCACCCCGACGGGTGCGGCGCCAGCACCGATCAGGCAGCCTTGACCGCAGCGTCCTGGCGGCGTGCGCGCCAGGCCCCGAAGATCGCGATCAACCCTGGGACCACGATCAGCGCCCAGATGATCTTGCTCAGGTTGGCCTGCACCCACGGCATGTTGCCGAACAGGTAGCCTGCCAGCGTCAGGCCGATCACCCACAGCATGGCGCCGACGACGTTGAACATCAGGAACTTCGGCCGCGTCATCTCCGCTACGCCGGCCACGAAGGGCGCGAAGGTGCGGATGAACGGCATGAAGCGCGCGATGATGATCGTCACGCCGCCGTGGCGTTCGTAGAACTCGTGCGCCTGGTTGAACGCCTGCTTGTTGAACCAGCGGGAGTTCTCCCACTGGAAGACCTTCGGGCCGAAATAGCGCCCGATCGTGTAGTTGGTCTGGTCCCCCAGCACAGCCGCCACCAGCAGCAGCCCCATCGCCAGCGGCAGGTTCATCAGCCCGGCCCCGCACATGGCGCCCACCACGAACAGCAGCGAGTCCCCCGGCAGGAACGGCATCACGACCAGCCCGGTCTCGACGAAGATGATGGCAAACAGCAAGGCATAGACCCACAGCCCGTAGCGTGCGATGAACTCGGCCAGGTGCTTGTCCACATGGAGGATGAAATCGATCAGGAAAGGCAGGATGTCCATGGCCGGCGAGATTACCACCGGCATCTGAGTGGTATTGCGCATTACCACACGCCTGCCCGACACAGTCGTCCGTGGCGCATGACAAGTGCCCAGGTGGCGGGCACACTCGGCGCCGTCCATTCCGGGGGTTGACAGTCTTCTGCGCACAACCCCCGCGCACCGCCCCTTCTCTGCTCCCCCGCCCCGTGACGTTCCCCATGCACCGCAGACGCTTCGTGTTGGCCAGCGCCGCCGCTGCGCTGGTGCGCCCGACCAGCACAGCGGCGGCGGGCGCCGATCTGGTGCTCGGCCAGTCCGCGCCGCTGACCGGCCCGCTGGCCCCACCGGTGCTGGCCTTCAACGCGGGGGCACGACTGGCCTTCGACACGCTCAACGCCAAGGGGGGCGTGGCCGGTCGGCGCCTGCGCTGGATCACCGCCGACGACCGGGGCGACCCCGCGCTGGCCCGCGCCATCTGCGACAAGCTCATCACCGAGCAGCACGCCACCGCCCTCTTCGGCTGTGCCGGCAGCCTCAGCATGGCCGCCATCGAGCCGCTGCTGCGCCAGCACGCCGTGCCCGCCCTGGGCGGACTCTGGGTGGCCGACTCGGTGCGGGCGCAGTGCCAGGGGGCGGCCTTCTTCGTGCGCGCCAGCCTCGCCCAGGAAGCCTCGGCGCTGGCGCTGCACCTGGCCACGGTCGGGCTGCAGCGGATCGGGGTCGTCCACCTGGCCAGCCCCTTCGGGCAGGAAGGGCTCAAGGTCATCGCCGACAGCCTCACCCAGCAAGGGCTGACCCTGTCCGGCACCGCCGCCGTCACCCCCGACGGCGCCACCGCCCAGGAAGCCGCCCGCAAGCTGCTCGCCCTCGCGCCGCAGGCCATCGTGCTCTTCGTCAACGGCTCGCAGGCCGTCACCGTGATGGCCACCGCTGCCGGACTGAGGCGCCATCCCGCGTTCTACGGCCTGTCGATCGTCTCCGACGAAGACGCCATCCGCCGTATCGGTGCACCGGCGCGCGGCCTGGCGATCTCGCAGATCGTGCCCTACCCCTGGAGCGAGCGCGACCGCCAGATCGCCGACTACCGCACCCTCGCCGAAGCCGCCCGGGTGCCCGTCGGCTACGCCAGCTTCGAGGGCTGGATCAACGCGCAGGTGCTCATCGAAGCCCTGCGCCGCTGCAACGGCGATCCCAGCCGCGCCCGGCTGCACGCCACGCTGAAGGTGCTGCAGTGGTATGTGGCGGGCATGGCCATCAACTTCAGCCGCCAGGAACTCAGCGGCTCGCGCTTCGTCGAGCTGGTGCAGCTCATCGAGTCCGGCCGCTACCTGCACTGAAGCACTGCGGCACGGCACCAGGCGGCTTCCTACAATCCGCCCATGCCGACCCTGCTGCCCACCACCACCCGCCGCCCCATCCGTGAACTGCCCGACACGCTGATCAGCCAGATCGCCGCGGGCGAGGTGGTCGAGCGGCCCGCCTCGGTCGTGCGCGAGCTGCTGGACAACGCGCTGGACGCGGGCGCCACGCAGATCACGCTGCGACTGGCCAGCGGCGGCGTGCGGGCCATCGTGGTCGAGGACGACGGCGCGGGCATCCCCGCCGACGAGCTGCCACTGGCCCTGCGCCGCCACGCCACCAGCAAGATCGACTCGCTGGCCGCGCTGGAGCAGGTCGGCACGATGGGCTTTCGTGGCGAGGCGCTGGCGGCGATCGGTTCGGTGGCGGAGCTGTCCCTCACCAGCCGCACGGCCGACGATGCCCACGCCCAGCGCATCGACGCCCGCACCGGCGAGCTGAACCCGGCGGCCCGCGCCACCGGAACGACCGTCGAGGTGCGCGAACTGTTTTTCTCCACCCCCGCGCGGCGCAAGTTCCTCAAGTCCGACGCCACCGAGCTGGGCCACTGCCTCGAAGCCGTGCGCCGGCATGCGCTGGTGCGGCCCGAGGTCGGCTTCGCGGTCTGGCACGAGGGCCGGCTGGTCGAGCAGCTGCGCCCTGCCAGCGCCGAGCAGCGGCTGCATGACGTGCTCGGCGCGGACTTCGTCGCCGCGAGCCGGCCGGTGGAGATGCAGGTCGGACCGCTGGCGATCCGCGGGCGGGTCGGTCTGCCCGAGGCGGCGCGGGCCCGGGCCGATCTGCAGTACACCTACGTCAACGGCCGCCATGTGCGCGACCGGCTGATCGGGCACGGCGTGCGCTCGGCGTATGAGGACGTGCTGCACGGGACACGCCAGCCGAGCTACGTGCTGCGCATCGACATCGCGCCGGACCGGGTGGACGTGAACGTGCATCCGACCAAGAGCGAGGTGCGGTTCCGGGAATCGCGGGAAGTCCACCAGGCGGTGCGGCGGGCGGTGGAGCAGGCGCTGGCCTTGTCGCGCATCGCGGATGCACCCCAGGACGGCCCTGCGGAGCCGCACGGCGAGGCGCAGCCCTCCGCAGCGCCCACGCCCCTGCCCGCCTGGCGCCCCGCACCGCCGATCCAGGGCAGCCTCGTGCTGCAGCACGCCGCCACGCTGCATGCCCGCGAGATGCCGCAGGACTGGCCACGCAGCCCGAGCGCAGCGCCGGTGCCGGCGCTGGGGGTGGGGGTGAGGCAGGAAACAGCGGTGGCGGCCCTCGCGCCAATCGACGACTGGCCGCTCGGCCGCGCACTGGCGCAGCTCGGCGGACTCTATGTGCTGGCCGAGAACCGCCACGGGCTGGTGATCGTGGACATGCACGCCGCGCACGAGCGCATCGTCTACGAACAGCTCAAGGCCCGGCTCGGCGATGGCCACGGCGAGCGCACGATCGACAGCCAGCCGCTGCTCATCCCCGCCACCTTCTCGGCCACGCCCACCGAGGTGGCGGCGGCCGAGTCGCACTCCGGCACGCTGGCCCGGCTGGGGCTGGACGTGGCGCCGCTCTCGCCGGGGGTGCTGGCGGTGCGCGCCGTGCCGGCGGCGTTGCGGGAGGCGGATGCGGTGGCGCTGGCGCGGTCGGTGCTGGGCGAGCTGTCCGAGCACGACGCCAGCGCGCTGGTGCAGCGGGCACACGACGAGATCCTGTCCACGATGGCCTGCCACGGCGCCGTGCGCGCCAACCGCCGGCTGACGCTGGAAGAGATGAACGCCCTGCTGCGCGACATGGAGCGCACCGAGCGTGCCGACCTCTGCAACCACGGCCGCCCGACCTGGCGCCAGGTGACGATCAAGGAACTCGACACGCTGTTCCTGCGCGGGCGCTGAACCGGCGGGCCGCCGTCCCCCTCAGAGGTCCGCGACCGAGCGCACCTCATCCAGGCTGGTCAATCCCGCCAGCATCTTCTCCACCGCGTCCTGGCGCATGGTGCGCATGCCCTCGACCAGGCCTTGCCGCTGCAGGTTCCAGGCCGGCGCCCCCGCCCGGATCAGGCGGCGCAGCTCCCGGCTGATGACCAGCAGCTCGTGGACCGCCACCCGGCCCCGGTAACCCGACTCGCGGCAACGCTCGCATCCCGCGCTCTGGTAGCGGCGCAGGCGGCCATCGCGGCCATAGCGTTCCAGCCAGCTCGCGCGCAGCTGCGCCCGTTCGGCCTCGGCCGCCTCCACCGCGGCCCCGTGGAAATAGCCCTCGATCCACTCGTCGATTTCCGGATCCTTGGCCGAACGGCTCATCCGGCAGGCGCTGCACAGCCGCCGCAGCAGCCGCTGGGCATGCACCCCCAGCAGCGCGTCCCCCAGGCTCCACGGTGCCACGTCCATGTCCAGCAGGCGCTGGATCGCCTCCGACGCCGTGCGGCCGGGCATCGACGCCAGCACCAGCCGCCCCGACACCGCCGCCTCGACCGCGAGCCGTGCCGTCGCGGCGTCGGGAATCGTGTCGATCAGGACCACGTCCGCGTCCGCCGACAGCACCGCCCGCAGCGCCTGCTCGTGGGTGTGGCCCACGCGGGGATTCACCTCGATCTGGCGCACGCCGGGCAGCGTCATCCCGATGCGCTCCTCGATCGACACGATCTTGCGGTCGGGCTGGTTCACCAGCGCCAGCTCGGCGAACAGCGTCGTCGTGCGGCCGGAGCGGGCGGGGCCGACCGTGAGCAGCAGCCCGGACGGACGCTCCAGCAGCGTGGTGATGCGCTCCTGGTCCTGCGTGGTCAGGCCCAGGCCGTCGAACTTGAAGGTCTTCAGCCGCGTCGGCAGGCCCAGCACCACGTCCTCGAAGCCCCCCTGCGTCGGCAGGGTCGTCACGCGCAGCTCGATCTTGTGCGCCTGCATCAGCCGGGAAAACGCCAGCCGCCCTTCCTGCGGGCGGCGCGTGTCCTGCACGTCCAGCTCGGCCAGGGTCTTGATGCGCGGGATCAGGCTGTTGCGGTAGCTGCCGGGCAGCTCGCTGTGGGGCTCCATGCGGCCATCACGGCGCAGGCGCACCCAGAGCTTGTCCTCGCTGGGGTGGTTTTCGAGGTGGATGCTGCTGGCGCCACGGCCCATGGCGTCGGCCACCAGCGTGATGAGCAGCTGCACGACGGGGCCGCTCGACCGGTCGCGGTCGGGCTTGTCGGTTTTGTCCGCCTTGTCACCCTTGGCGGTCCGGCCCGGCCGGCGCCCGCTGGCGGTCGCATCGGCTGGCGTCGCCACAGGATCGTGGTCCATGTCGAGCCGGATGAGGTCGCCGCCCAGGTCCGGCATCGGCAGACGCTCGTAGCCCCGCGTGATCGCGGCCTTCAGATCGCCTGTGCCCGCCAGCGCAGGCGCGATGGTGCAGTGGGTCAGCGTCTGCAGCTGCTCCAGCACGGCCTGGCGTGTCACATCCTGCATCGCCACCACCAGCCGCCCGGCGCGGTGGACCAGCGGCAGCACCTCCAGCGTGTGCGCCAGCTCGGCCGGCAGCCGCGCCAGCGCCTCGATCTGCGGCTTGAAGGTGGTGAGGTTGACGACCGGATAGCCCAGCTTGCGCGCCAGCGCCACGCGCAGCTGCTGCTGCGTCACCCACTCGCGGCTGAGCAGCACCTCGCCCAGCGGCTGCACCCGTTCGCTGACCTGCTGGCCGAGCACATCGTTCAACTGCGCATCGGTGACATAGCCCAGCGCCACCAGCGCCTCGCCCAGCCGCACCATGGGCATCCGGGCCTGCTTGTCGAGCGCCGACAGCAGCTGCTCGGGGGTGACGATCTGGCGCGCCACCAGCAGCTCGCCCAGCTTCTGGCCCCGGTTCTTCTTCTGGATCTGCACGGCCTGGTCGACCTGCTCGGGCGTGATCGCGGCCTCCTCGATCAGCAGCTTGCCCAGGCGTTCGCCGACCTGCACCCGGTCGTAGGCCGAACGCGGCACGAAGGAGGTCTGCACCATGCCGCGGTCGTCCAGCGGCGCGAACAGGAACAGCCCGACCTCGTTCTCGACATGCCCGACGGTGACGCCGCCGACAGTGCCACCCCCGGTGAGGTGGACGGTGTAGGGCTGCGCGGCGTGGTGTTCGAGCACCTGCAGGTGTTCGTCCGAAGGGGGTTCGGCGGCCGTGGCAGTGGCGGCGGCGGCTGGAGCGGCCTGCCGCGCCAGGGGCAGCACCGGGGCTTGCAGGGTGATGCGCCGGATCTGGTCGAAGCGCATCGGCAGCAAGATGCGCTCCGGCGGCACCTGCACCCGCGCCAGCCCGGCCGCCGGCTCCAGCACGACCAGCTGGCCCGTCATGAGGTTGCCGGTGCGCCCCTCGATCTCGCAGGCCAGCGGCTCGCGCTGCGGCTCGGGCAGCGCGTAGGCGGCGAAGGGCGGCGTCGGCCAGGCAAACGGCACAGCGGACTTCAGATGCGACTGGGACAGATCGGACATGGGCGGTTCCTGCGGACAAGCAAGCCGTGCCGGCACGCCGCGCGCACCGGGACGGATGGATGCTAGGGAACCGGCAAGGTCTGGAAAGGAGGGAATAGATGCGCTTTGGCAGGGTGTCTCACCCCATCCGGTGCACCCCACGCGCCGCCGCCGCACGCCCCAGCAAGGCCCGGAACGCGGCGCGCACCCGCTCCATCGCCGGCCGCTTGTAGGGGAAGAGGTCGGGCGGATCCATGGCGTGCACCACCGCACCGGGATCGACCTCGAACACCAGCAGTTCACCCCCCGGCAGCGGCAATTCGGCGCAGTCGATGACGAGGTAGTCCAGGCCGATGCGCTCCCCGATGCCCTGCAGCGCGGCGGCATGGCGCCGGGCAAAGCCGCCGTCGGTGTCGAACTCGGCCATGAAGCGTTCCTCCTCGGCGCGCTTGGCGGCGGATTCGGCCATGCCGGCGTTGAGGTAATGCACCATCCAGTGCGAAGACACGCCCAGGTGGACGGCGTGGGGCACGCCGTCGATCAGCACGACACGGAACTTGCGGAACTGCCCATCCGCCCCCGCGTAGTCGATGAAGCGCGACACGAAGAACGCGGTGTCCGGGACCGCCGCCAGGTAGCGCGCCAGATCGAACGGCGAGGCGAGCTTCTCCAGCCCGTGGCCGGCGTGCGAATCGACCGGGCGGACGATGAGCGGCCAGGCCCCCTCGGCCAGCAGGGCACCTGGATCGTTCTCGCAGCGCACCAGGGACTGCAGCCCCGCCCGCTCGACCCGGACCGTCTCGGGCATGCACAGCCCGGGCACGCCCTGCAGCACCGACCACGCTGCGGTGCGGGAGGTCCGCAGCGTGCAGTCGGGCCGGTTGATCACCGGGCTGCCCCAGCCGATGCACGCCTGCGACAAGTCGTGCAGCAGGCCCTGCACCGGACCCGACTCGGACACCGCGATCCACAGCGCATCGTGCGGCGGCAGCCAGTGCGGCAGCGGCTCGCCGGGCAGCACGTAGAGCAGGGTCAGCGCCACGTCCGAACGTTCGGCGAGAAACGCCAGCGGCGCGTTGGCCATCAGGTCACCCGGCGTCATCACGGCCAGCAGGCGCAGCGCCGGGTAGTGATCGGCGGGCAGGTGGTAGACCCGTTGCGCCTCGATCGCCTGGGTCTGGGTGGCCAGCCCGACCTCGCGCAAACCCTGCAACAGCAGGATGGTGGACAAGTCCATCAGCGCGTTGGCGTCGTGTTCGTCCTCCGTGGCGCGGCTGATCAGGGTTTGGGCCAGCGGCGTCAGGTCATCGCCCTGGAAGGCCATCGCCATCAGCCGGGCAAGCCCCAGCAGCGGCGGGCGCAGCGGTGGCGAGGGCAGCGGTGGCAAGTCGTCGGCGTGTGGGACGGGCTGGCAATCGGTGCAGGGCAGGTTCATGGTGCGGCTTCGCAAGACAGGACAGGATCGGGCAGGCGCTGTGCCCCCAGGCGCAGCACGGCGTCGAGCAAGACATCGAGGTCGGCCGCGTCGGTGCGGTGGTTGACCAGCGCGACGCGGATGGCCGTGCGCCCGCCGAGCGTGGTGGTGGAGGGCACAGCCAGGCCGGACTCGTGCAGATCGGCGACCAGCTCGGCGTTGAGCCGGTCGGTGGCTGCAGCGTCCAGCGCACCCGTGGGGTCGCGGTAGCGGAAGCAGACGATGTTCAGCGTGACCGGCGCGAGCAGCTCCAGCGCCGGCTCGGCCAGGATGCGCGCCTGCAGCCGCTGGGCGAGTCGGCAGGACTGGGCGATGGCGGCGCCGAGGCGGTCGGTGCCCTGGGTGACGAGGGTGAACCAGACCTTGAGCGCCCGGAAACCCCGCGAGAGGTCCGGCCCGAGGTCGCAGGGCCAGGGCGAGCCGGCCGCCAGTCCGCGGGGGTGGCGCGACAGGTAGGCCGCCGGCGAGGCAAACGCGGCGAGCTGGTCGGCCTGGTCACGCACGAGGATGAAGCCCGCGTCGTAGGGCACCTGGCCCCATTTGTGGAAATCGAGTGCGATCGAGTCGGCGCATTCGATGCCGCGCAAGAGTGGCGCGACGTGTGGCGACAGCCTCCCCAGCGCGCCGAACGCCCCGTCGACGTGGAACCACAGCCGCTCGCGCTGGGCCACGTCGGCGATGCCGGCCAGATCGTCCACCGCGCCGGTGTCCACCGTGCCGGCGGTGCCGACGACGAGGAAGGGCTGCAGGCCAGCGGTGCGGTCGGCGGTGATCTGCGCTTGCAGTGCGGCGAGGTCGAGACGGTGGTCGGCATCGACAGGGATGCGGCGCAGCGCCTGCGTGCCCAGCCCGCTGAGGGCGAAGGCTTGGGCGACACAGCCGTGTGCGCTGGCGGCGGCATACGCGATGGGCGGCTGGCCCCGCGACGCCTCGGCCACGCCAGTCTCGCGGGACACCATGCCCAGTGCCCGCGTGCGCGCCACGAGCACGCCGATCAGGTTGGCCATCGACGACCCCGTGACCAGCAACCCGCCCGCCGTCGCCGGGAAGCCGAACAGATCCCGCATCCAGCGCACGATCTGGCGCTCGACTTCGAGCGGCATCTGGTCGCGCCCGCCGAGGTTGGCGTTCAGGCCGGCGGCGAGCATCTCGGCCAGCATGCCCTCGACCGTGCCGCCACCGTGGACCCAGCCCATGAAGCGCGGGTGCGTGTTGCCGACCGCGTAGGGCAGCACCTGGGACATGAAGCGGCCATGCGCCTCGGCCAGTGAGACGGGTGCGGACGGCAGTGGCTCATCGAACGCGGCACGCACGTCCGGGGGGATCGGCTGCCAGACGGGCCGCTCGCGGATGTGCGCCAGGTGGTCGAACAGATCGTCCAGCATCCGGTGGCCCTGTGCGCGCAGGGCGGACCACTCGGCGGGGCTGGCGGGGTCCAGCGAAAAGGATTCAAGTTCGGGCATGGGGGGACGACATTCGGCGTCCCCTGAGCGTAGGTGCGGCCCCTGAGGCTGTCCGAACGAACAGGCCGGCGATCCGGGTGCTGTTCGGTTCGCTGCCCTGGCCGTGGCGGGTCTTCGGGTTGTTGTGGCAGCGCCCTGCTGCCCCCGACAATGAAGCCATGAACACCCCGCACGCCCCCCTCCTGCTGGTGCATCAGGCCGACCTGATCGCCACCTTCGATGACACCCACCGCGAGCTGCGCGGCGCGAGCCTGCTGGTGCGGGGCGAGCAGGTCGCAGCGGTCTACGCGGCGGGCGAGGTGCCGGCGCAGATCCTCGACGAGGTGCGCGCCCACGGCGAGGTGATCGACGCCCGCGGCCATGTCGTCACGCCGGGGCTGGTGAACACGCACCACCACATGTACCAGTCGCTCACCCGCGCCGTCCCTGCCGCGCAGAACGCCGAGCTGTTCGGCTGGCTGAAGACGCTCTACCCGATCTGGGCCGGGCTGACGCCGGAGATGGTGCAGGTCTCGACGCAGGTCGCCATGGCCGAGCTGCTGCTGTCGGGCTGCACGACGAGTTCGGACCACCTCTACCTCTTTCCGAACGGCGTGACGCTGGACCACCAGATCGAGGCGGCGCAGCAGGTCGGCATGCGCTTCCACGCCGCGCGGGGCAGCATGAGCGTGGGCGAGTCGGCGGGCGGGTTGCCGCCGGACCACCTCGTCGAGCGCGAGGACGCCATCCTCATCGACACGCAGCGGCTGATCGATGCCTACAACGACAACGGCCGCTACAGCCGGCTGCGCGTGGTGGCGGCGCCGTGCTCGCCGTTTTCAGTGAGCCGCGAGCTGATGCGCGACTCGGCGGCACTCGCCCGCAGCCTCGGCGCCCGGCTGCACACCCACTTGGCCGAGAACGACCACGACCTCGCCTACAGCCAGTTCAAGTTCGGCATGACGCCCACGGAGTACGCCGAGAGCGTGGGCTGGCTGGGCGAGGACGTGTGGCACGCGCACTGCGTCAAGCTCGACGCGCACGGCCTGGCCCGCTTCGCCGCGACCGGCACGGGGGTCGCGCACTGCCCGTGCAGCAACATGCGGCTGGCCTCGGGCATCGCGCCGATCCGGCGGATGCTGAACGCGGGCGTGCCGGTCGGCCTCGGCGTGGACGGCAGCGCGAGCAACGACGCGGCGCACTTGTTGAACGAGGCGCGGCAGGCGCTGCTGCTGGCGCGGGTCGGGCGGGCGATGCAGCCGCCGGAGATGGACGCGGGCGGCGTGCTGCGCTACGGCTGCGACCTCGGGCCGGCGGAGATGACGGCGCGGGATGCGCTGGAAATCGCCACGCGGGGCGGCGCGAAGGTGCTCGGCCGGGATGACATCGGGCACCTGTCGGTGGGGATGGCGGCCGATCTGGTGCTGTGGCCCACGGGCGGGCTGGCGATGGCCGGCGGCGCGGTGCATGACCCGCTGGCGGCGCTGCTGCTGTGCGCGAGTCCGTCGGTCGCGTGGAACATCGTCGGGGGGCGGGTGCTGGTGCGCGAGGGGGAGTTGACGACGGTGGATCTGGGGCCGCTGGTGGAGCGGCATGATCGGTTGGCGGTGGGGTTGGTGGCGGGGTGACGAGCGTAGACCTGAAATGGCAGATTCGGTATGCTGGACTACCTTGCGGCGGCGTATCGGGTTACGCTGGCGATGCGAGATAATAACCACTGCACGCAAGAATGCGTGACATCAATATTAATTTTGAGATCACAATCACAAATCATGCCGACAGAACAGTCGATTCAACCACTGAACGTCGCTGCGGCAACGCTGCTAGTTCAATTACTCCTGATCACGCTCTTGGCGATAGCATCTTCGCTTTATCAGACCCAACGTTGGGCGCCTCGCGCAAACCGACCTCTCGGTGATGAACCGTTCGCACCCATTCGTGTTCGCAAGTCACCGACGTTGTTCGTCGCTTTGGCCACCTTTGCAGCTTTGCTTATATCAGACGAGCTTTATTCAACCTGGAGCCCAATATTTCAGGGCGTCGGAATCAACACGATTTCAGCGGCAAAAGCCATTGGCATAGTATTCATTTTGGATCTGTTACTCGTCGCTTACCTCATGGCTACGACTGGCGGAAGCAGGAGCAGTCCATTCCTTTCAGCTCTATTCACGATCCCGGCACTGGCAATTTTTCTGCGCCTTCCACCGAGCATGCTCCTTACTTTTACAGGGTCGGCAGCCTTGATCTACTTGTTTTTGCTGCCAGAGATCTTTGATCGGAGACAACCGGGCCAATTTGCAGCAGCATTTATAAACTTGTCGTGTCTATGTCTTTCAATTTTCACAGGCTACATAACTCGCCCGGTCCCGATAAACGAGCTTCAGCCTAAGGCCCAGAGTGCCGCGCCCAGTAATGCAGCGAGCGCCACCGCACCATTGATTACGAACCAACTGTCACAGTGAACCTTAAATCATAGCTCACGCGGGGAGACAAGGTTACCTTCAACCACTTGGAAAAACCTATGCCCACCCGCCTCGGAAAATGCCTCTGCGGCTCCGTCCGCTTCCGCCTCTCGGCTGAACCGGTTGCCACCCGAATCTGCTGGTGCCGCGACTGCCAGCATCTGGCGGCCAACGGCACGGTCAACATCATGGTGCCGACCGCAGCCCTCGACATCGACGGCCCGATCAGCGAATACACCAGCACCGCCGACAGCGGCAACACCATGCGGCGCCGGTTCTGCCCGACCTGCGGCTCGTCGCTGTTCGCCAACTCGTCCGCACGCCCGCAATTCACCGTCGTGCGCGTGGGCGCGCTGGACGATCCCTCGTCCGTCAAGCCGACGATGAACATCTGGACCAGCAGCGCGCCGACGTGGGCCTGCCTCGATCCGACGCTGGAGCAGGTGGAGCGGCAACCCGTGCCGCCGCCGACGGTCAGCCCGAGCTGATCTGACGCGCAGGGGGATGATCAGGCAGCCTGCTTGACATCCGCCCGATGCACGACGATTTCGCTGGCATCCAGGCCAGCGGTGACGATGTTGCCTGAAGCATCAAGCCCGAAGTCAACCTCGAAGGCGCCCCCAGGGTGGGTGTCCACAATCGTGCCAACGGCCCCGGACTTGACGCCGAATGCGGGCAGATCCACGAGGCTCTCGACCCGGTCATAGAGTTGAAAAATCTCCGTCATGGCTTGCCTTTCGCTTTCTCTACGTAGGCGGATGTGAGCGCCGGGAAGTCGGTGCCGGGCCGGATGATCCACGCTGTCCGAACGGTACCACTCCCCTTCGGGCCTGTCACCCAAACGTCCACCTGGAACCGGCGCCCGTACTTGTCGGTGGGCCTCTCGACAGCAGGTGCCAGTGCCAGGGCGCCGAGGATCTTCGAGGCAAGCTCGTCGGCATGGTCCTGCGTGAAGCCGAACACCGCCGAGAAGAGCCTTGCCTTGTCCGATCCGCCGTCATCGTGTGCAGGGTTCAGCGAATAGCCCACCAGTTTCGCCGGAGGGATGAAGGCTCTCTCGAAGTTTGGCAAGGCGTCTGGATGCGGCATGGTCAGCGATTCTGACCGAGCCAGCGGATGCTCGGCTCTAACGCAGAGCCGCTTCATGAAGCACGGCTTGGTACTGCACACCAAACCGCGCAGCCAACCCCGCCAACCGCTTGTCCAGCGTCCACAGCGCCACCCCCGGCGTGATGAGCGCCGAGGCGAGCAGCAGCAGATCCACCAAGCCGCACCCCAGCCCGTACAGCTTCTCGCGCTCGATCAGCGCCATCACCTCGGGCAGCGTCGCAAGCGGGATCTGTTGAAGCCGACCGATGTCGGCCAGTGTCCGCTCGCGCGGCGCAGGCGGTGTTCCGCAGGCCAGTTCGGCCACCACCATCGGGTGCGTCATTGCCATGTTCACTGCACAGGCTCTTCGCGGCAGCGCAGCACGTCCGGCATGTCGGGCGCCACACCCCCCAGTGCCGCCAGCCGCTTGGCCGCCTGCACCCGCACGAAAGTCTTGACGGCCTCCCGGAAGAGATCGGCCTCATCCATGCCCGGATCGGCCATGTCAAGGGCCTGTTCGTACAGCGCATCGTCCAGGGTGACGGTGGTTCTCATGGGCGCCTCACTTCAGTCAGGCATTCACTTCGCTGCACCAGCCCCTTTGTCCCACCCGTTCACCGACCCCACATACCCCCACAGCAACTCCATCTGCCCCGGCTTGAGCACAGCGCCCCAAGCCGGCATCGCCCGAATCCCCTCGTTCACCGAGCGCACGAACCGCGCCTTGTCGTGCTGCGGAAAGGTGCGCAGGTCGAAGCCGATGCTGTTGGAGACCAGGTTGATGCCGTGGCACCGCTGGCAGGAGATGACGTAGAGGCGCCGACCCGCCTCGATCTGGTCGGCCGTCACCTCCTGCGCCTGTACGGCCGTGGATCCGGACAAGGCGCCCCACAGCGCCAGTGCAAGAACGCCTGCCTTCATCGTTGCGGCAGCGCGAAGGTCCACACCGAGCCGCCCGCCGGCACATTGGCCGTGTCCGGGTCACCCGCCAGCGCGCCATAGACGTGCGCCGAGCCGCTCAGCACCGTGATGTACTGGCGCCCGCCCTTCTCCCACGCGATCGGCAGGCCGGAGATGCCGGAGCCAGTCTGGAAGGACCACAGTTGTCGGCCGGACTTCGAGTCGAACGCCAGGAACTGCCCGTTCTGCGCCCCCGTGAACACCAGCCCGGACGCGGTGGACAACACCCCCGCCCAGAACGGCGACTTGTTCGTCACCGTCCACGCCGGCTTGCCCGCCACCGGATCCCAGGCCACCAGCGCCCCCCGGTTGCCATCCGCCGGGCTGACGAACCCGCCCAGCTCCAGCCCGAGGTACCAGTTCGGGCCGCCCGGGCGTTCCTGCTTGGTGTAGCGGACCTTCATGCCCACGTCGATCGTGTTCATGAACACCAGCCCGCGGCCCGGATCGAAGCTCATCGGCATCCAGTTCTTGCCGCCGAAGGCGCTCGGCCAGACCTCGACGAAGTCCTTCATCTCCTCGGACTTGCGCACCTCGGTGGTCATCGGCGTGTCGATCGGCCGGCCGGTCTTCATGTCCACGCCGGACGCCCAGTTGACCTTGCGGGCGAACTGCTTGGCCGACAGCAGCTTGCCGGTCTGGCGGTCGATCACGTAGAAGAAGCCGTTGCGGTTGGCCTGCATCAGCACCTTGGTTTTCTTGCCGTCCATCGGCAGGTCCGCCAGCACCAGCTCGTTCACGCCGTCGTAGTCATACGGGTCGCCGGGCGAGAACTGGTAGGTCCAGACGATCTCGCCGGTCGAGGGCCGCAGCGCCAGCACCGAGTTGATGTGCAGCGAATCCCCGCCCCGCGTCGCCGCGTTCCAGGGGCCGCCGTTGCCCGTGCCCCAGTACACGAGGTCCAGCTCCGGGTCGTAGCTGCCGGTCAGCCAGGTCGGGGCGCCGCCGGTCTTGGCGGTCTCGCCCTTCCAGGTGTCGCCGCCCGGCTCGCCGGGGAGCGCGGTGGTCCAGCGGTGCCACTTCTTGGCGCCAGTCTTCAAGTCCCAGCCGTTGATGAAGCCGCGCGTTCCATATTCGCCACCCGAGATGCCCGTGACCAGCACGCCGCCCGCGATCAGCGGCGCGTGGGTCATCGAGTAGCCTTCCTTGTAGTCGGCGGCCTTCTGCTTCCACAGCACCTTGCCGTCGGCCACCGAGATGGCCAGCACATGCGCGTCGATCGTGGTGCGGTAGAGCACGCCGTCGAGCACCGCCATGCCCCGCGTGTGGATGCCGCAGCACAGGTAGCCGGCGATGTCGTTCGGCAGGTCCACGCCGACCTTCCACTTCTGGCGGCCGGTGATGGCGTCGATGGCGACCGTGCTGTTGTGGGTGGCGACGTACATCGTGCCGTCGATCAGCAGCGGCTGGTTCGAGGCGTTGGTCGAGTTGTCGAGGCTCAGGTTCCAGACCGGCGCGAGGCCCTTGACGTTGGCGGGCGTGATCTGCCGGCTGGTCGAGTGGCGCTGCAGCCCCCAGCCCATGCCGTAGGTGCTGACGTCGCCCGGTGTGGCGGCGTCGTTGCGCAGGTCAGGCAGGCTCTGGGCGCCGCTGGTGCTCGCCAGGACGGCGATGGCACAGGCGATGAGGCTTCGGATGGGCAAGGCGGGCATGCGGTGTCTCCTGTTGTGCAGATCGGTTCGCAGACCACGATAAACCTCGCCCGGCAGCACGGCAACTTCGGGATTTACCCGAATGCCGAAGTGTTCCGCCACGGCACACCTTGCCGCCTGCACTCCACGTCAGGCTTGATCGCGCTACCCCGGACGGAATCCCGGGGCTTGTCGCGTCGTCCGGGTCAGGCGGTGGGCGCTGTCTCCAGCCACTGCGCCAGGGCCAGGGCCACGACGGCGTTGACGCCGCCTTCCTGCGTCAGGGCGCGCTCGCGCATCTGGTTGACCAGATCGGCTGGCAGGCGGCAGGCCACTGACACCAGCTTCGGCACGGCGTTCTCGGCGCGTTCGGTGCGCTTGGCGGCTGCGGCAGCGTCGGCCGATCCTTGGGCGAACCGCGGGGGCACGCCGGCCGTTTTCATCTTGCCGTCCAGCTTGCGGGCCAGGTGTTTGACCAGGTCGGTCTTCTTCGCGCTCATGGGGTCTTTCGGAGAGTTGAGGGGCATTGTCGCCCACCCGCGTCAGGCCCCGATCTGGCGGGTATAGGTGAGGTAGACGTCGTCCCGCTCCCAGCCGAGCGCGGCGTAGGCGGCTTGTGCGGTGTGGTTGGTGCGGGCGGTGGTCAGCTCCATGCGCAGCTTGCCGTGTTCGGCCGACAGCCGCTCCGCCGCCAGCAGCAGCGCCCGCCCCGCCCCGCTGCGGCGGGCGGCGGGGGTCACGAACAGGTCCGACAGCAGGTAGATCGGCTGCGCCGCGATCGAGCAGAACACCGGGTAGAGCTGGCAGAAGCCGATCGCCTGGCCCGCGTCGTCCTCGGCCAGCAGGATCTGCGATTCGCCGCGGGTCAGGCGGTCGCGGAGGAACTGCGTGGCGGCGGCAAGGTCGGCGGGTTGTTCGTAGAACTGGCGGTAGGCGTCGAACAGGGGGGCGATGCGGTCGAGGTCGGCGAGGGTGGCGGGGCGGGTGGTCATCGGCTGAAGGGAATTAGTGTGGATACAAAAAATTTGATGCCATTGGACTACGATCCCGCCAAAAGCCTGCGCCGGGCGGACCAGAGAGAAAGGAATCGCTATGCCGCGCAAACCGAATCCTGAACAACTGGACCTTGATGCGCCCGAGGCCACCGACGAGTGGTTTGCCAAGGCGCGGCCGGCGTCCGAGGTGCTGGGCGACTTGCTGGGAGCGTCCGTCGCCAAGGAAATGCTTCAGCCCAAACGCGGCAGGCCGGCGCTGGACAAACCCAAAGCGCATGTGAACATCCGCCTGGATGCCGACATTCTTGATGCGTTCAAGGAGACCGGGGCGGGCTGGCAGACGCGGGTGAACAATGCGCTCCGAGAATGGTTGAAGGCTCACCCGGATATGACCGGGGTTTGATCCGGGGCGCTTGGTAGAGTTGGCTGCACTCGTCCGCAGTCGAGATCACCAGCGCCGTCAGTGCGACCTTGGCCACCGATCTGGCGCCATGGGCACCGCAGTCACGCCCAATTGAGATTCAGCTTACGGTGCGTCGCCGCGCAGTCCCGCAAGTACAGGTTGATGAGGCTTTGGTACGGGATGCCCACTTCCTCGGAGATCGCCTTGAAATACGCGATCGAGTCTTCGTCGAGACGGATGGTGATCTGCTTCTTGAGTTGTGCTGCGTATGGGTTCTTCCTCGCAGCGGAGAAGTCGTACTCTTTGCGCATAGGGCACCTCTACGGATAGGACTTGGATTCCTTGGTCGTTGCCTTGCGTGCGGAGATCATGCGAATGACGTTGCCTTCGCCCCGGTAGCAGTGGCAAACAAGAAGCAGCCGCAATGCGCTGCTCAGGCCAAGCAGAACAAAGCGTTCTTCATCTTCAGAGTGGTCGGGATCGTCGATCAGCTTGGCGCGCTCATCGACGAAGACGGACTTGGCCTCTTCGAAGCTCACGCCGTGCTTCTTGGCGTTCGCAGCGGCTTTCCGTTCATCCCACTCAAAGCGAAGTGTGCTCATGCCGGGAGTGTAACTACACTGTAGTGCAGCGGCAATTGGCGCTCACGAGCATTCGAAAGACCGCAGCGCCGAGGGCAAGCGCCCCATCTCTCGTGCAACCTCTCGCTCCACCTTGATTCAACAACGCAGGATCAGCAGGCCGCATCCAGCACGACACCCGAGGCGTCGAACTCCCGCGCGATGACGGCATCCAGTTCGTCCGAAGGATCAGGGATCACGTAGCGCCCTGCGGCCAGCCCCAAGCGGACCCGAGGACGGTCCAGTGGCACCAGCCGGGCCACCGGCTGTCCATGCTGCCCCAGCAGCGTCACCGACTCGTGCGCGGCACGCACGCGCTCCACCAACTGCACGAGCTGGCCTTGGGCTTCTTGAACCGGGATGGCGTGAGGGGTGGCGGGCATGGTGGCGCTCTCCCGTTGGCGGCAGATGACGAGGCGTCCAGTATGGCAGGGCCGGACGCGCTGGCAACCCGTCAGACCTTGCGCACCAGCAGCCACCGATCCAGCGGCGCCACCAGCGCGATGCCGACCGTGTACGCGACGATGTCGCCCCACGAAAACGCCGAGCCGAGCATGAGGTGGCCCGGCGTGGTCGCCCGGATGGCGTTGATCCACGGCGCCTGGTAGAGCTGGCTGCACTCGTCCGCAGTCGAGATCACCAGCGCCGTCAGCGCGACCTTGACCACGGATGCGGCGGGCGACACGAAGGCGACGAGCCAGTACACCATTTGAGCCCAGAGGGCGTCGCCGGGGTATTTCTCGAAGATGGCGGGGAATAGGGCTGGGTATTTTCGGGAGGCTAGGCCGAGGGCGATCGTGGCGGTGATGGCTGCGGTGAGGGGCAGGCGGGTTCTGGGTTTTTTCACGGTGTGTCTGATGGGTAATTCCAGAAACCGGTCCTGCACTACTGCAGTACTAAACCAGGCCTACGCCGCAACAAATCCAGCACCGGCTTCTGGATACACTCAATTGGTTAGATCTTCGCGCAGCATTACATGAAAATAAATTACTACACACCAAGTCCCTAAGTAAGTATTTATACCCCAAAAGATGGGACTCTTGAAAGTCTCGTCAACATCCATTCATAACTATTATTAAACTCATCGAGTTCTCGCTGTGAAATGGGCTTTGTGTGCGAATCATAGCGACGAGCTTTATTGATTGAGTCCATGTTCATCTCAAATCTCGCTTGGTTACTATCAAACAATGGCGCAAAAGATTGCCAATTCGTTGCAACTATCGTTTTCAAGTCGACCGTGTAAAGCTCATTAATAACCTCTTGAGGCGCTCTTCCGGTAAATAGGTTTTCCGGGTTTGTTCTTTCGCGCTTCCCAGTAAGCCCCTTGCTCATAGCTGCAGCGATTTTTGCATTATCCCAGTTGCATAGCACCCCCAAATATACAACTATAGCCCTCCGCAAATTAATTTCTAGTTCACATTTTTTCTTAAAAAGTTCTGCTAGAACCTCTAAGTTCGGAACTGCAGGAAGAAGCTCTGGCGGCATATCGCTTCTAATAAATGGCGATATAGCTCGCTTATATTCCTCCCCGTGCTCAACAATATATTTACGTAAGTCAGCAATTGCAAATTTTCCACTCAAATCCGGGCAAAGAATACCATAATGCGCAAATTTTATAACTTTGCTTGAGCTTTGTTGCAAATAATCACGGAAAAAACCTTCATCACCTCCGGCCAGTATTTGCAAAAGATCATATTCTTCCGGATACCACCAAACTAAAGACAAAAGAATATCGCGTATTGGATCCGATAACCGAGCTGATATTTTTGTGGCCTGATATTTGAAATCATTTATCGTAATTTGAGCAGCTTCCGTAACGCTTCTTCTATCTGTGGATCGCCATACTTCACTGCAAGCAACACGAATTAAAAATGGGTGACCGCCGTATGTTTCACACAAATACGAATAAACATCCTCATCAAACTTAGTGCCCGCATAACGCCCAATGGTACGCACCATCTCCCTAATTGATGGCGTATCAAAAGGCTCCAAATAGAGTGGCTGAACTAGTTGAAATATTGGGTTTGGTACGTTATCAACACGTGGTTCTTGAACGCAAGCCGGATTAACTCCAGCCACAACAAAGGTTAATTTTCCATTCAGTTCCTGGTGAACAGACCTGACCGTTTGCCAGAAAGGCACAAAATCTTTATCCCAATGTTGTCCCAATGCACCAGAAATTCCTGGCGTGATATATTCTATTTCATCTAACATTATTACAATTTGAGCCACTCCATAACCTTCAACCAATGCTTTAATATCTCGCGAAAAGCGAGATCCGGCAGTTTGTTGAGTGTAATTAAATTCAGATTCTTTTATTTTATTATTTTTTGTTCGTGCCTTACTATATATTCTTGAAGTCAAATCCTCAAGAGCATCCCACCATCGTGCAGAATGTATACCTGGATTTGAGCAGTCAATGTATTCAGCAACAATGCTGCGCTCTGAAATTTTGCGCTGTATCGCTTTGAGCACAGACGTTTTTCCCGTTTTTCTCAGTCCAAAAAGCCCTCCGTTTTCAAACTGACTAGTTATTTTTACCAACAGCGCTTGAACAGTACCATTTCTTCCAAAGAAATCTCTATCCACGGAAATTGCGGAAGACCTCCCAAACAAATCAATATCTTCTGTACGTGCAGCAAATTTCTGTCGAATATAAACGGATCCTCGTTGCGGATTTCTGAGTTCTTCGGCATGAAACGTGATAATTATTCTATCCGTATCCGATTGCGCGATCTCATTTGCCTCACCAACATCTCCGTTATGTATCAGGATAACAAACGCTTTGTCTAGTCTATGTTTATATTCAGGATCTTTGAAGATTTGGTCTATTGCAGTAAGTGTTCGAGCATCCGTATTAGTGTGTGCCGAATAAATAACAAGCACCTCGCGTTCCAGCCCAAATCGATCTTTTACATTACGCTTCGGCTCCGCAATCCATAATGATCTGCCAGCAGTAAGTTGAGCACCATATGAGATATCAAATGCTTCGTCTAACAACTTGGCCAGTTCATTCTCATTTGGCCTAAAAGAAAAATGTATATCTAGCGCGTTTTGTTTTATAACCATTTTACCCTCTATTAGTTAACAATATTCGGTAAGTGAAATTTACACTCTTAGTACATCACCACCAATGTCGGTAAATATACTATACCGCAACCACAACCTGACGTTTTAAATTAAAACATTAACCATGACGCAATTTTAAGTTTGGCGTAATTCGAACGCAAGTTGGTGTCAGTATTGAATTTTTCTCTGCGCTACATGGTTTCACTCCCGTATGGATTAAATAAAAGCCTGTTGTGCCGACGTAAACAACTACGCGATCAGTCAGCCTTCCATGGTGCCAATGCAAAGCCCCTTCGCCCACCGGCAACACCACCCCAAATCGCGAATTTCATCACGAAAACGCAAAACAGCCGAGGAGCCCACGCCCCTCGGCCGCCTTGTCAGCGCCGACCTGCCGGCCAGCACTACCGCCCGCGCATCACTTCGCCGTCGGCATCACGAATTCCGCGCCCTTCGCGATACTCGCCGGCCACCGCTGCATCACCGACTTCTGCTTGGTATAGAACCGCACGCCCTCTTCCCCATAGGCGTGCATGTCGCCAAACAGGCTCTTCTTCCAGCCGCCAAACCCGTGCCACGCCATCGGCACCGGGATCGGCACGTTGATGCCGACCATGCCCACCTGGATGCGCCGCGCGAACTCGCGGGCCACGCCGCCGTCGCTGGTGTAGCAGGCCACCCCATTCCCGAACTCGTGGGCGTTGACCAGATCGACCGCCGTGGCGAAATCGGCCACGCGCACGCAGGCCAGCACCGGCCCGAAGATCTCTTCCTTGTAGATGCGCATCTCGGGCGTGACGTGGTCGAACAGCGTGCCGCCAGTCCAGAACCCGTCCTCGAACCCCGCCGGCCGGAAGCCGCGCCCATCGACGACGAGCTGCGCGCCCTCCTCCACCCCGATGCCGATGTAGCCCTCGATCCGGTCCCGCGCCACCGCCGTGACGATAGGACCCATCTCGGCGTCGAGTTCCATGCCGTTCTTGATCTTCAGCGCCCGGGCACGCTCGGCCACCAGCGGCACGACCTTGTCGGCGATGTCGCCCACCAGCACCGCCACCGAGATCGCCATGCACCGCTCGCCCGCCGAGCCATACGCCGCGCCGATCAGCGCGTCCACCACCTGATCGACATCCGCATCGGGCATCACGACCATGTGGTTCTTCGCGCCGCCGAGCGCCTGCACGCGCTTGCCGTGGTGGGCGCCGGTCTCGTAGATGTACTGCGCGATCGGCGTCGAGCCGACAAAGCTCACCGCCTTCACGTCCGGGTGCGTCAGCAGCGTGTCCACCGCGAGCTTGTCGCCCTGCACGACGTTGAACACGCCATCCGGCAACCCGGCCTTCTTCAGCAGCTCGGCCATGAACAGGCT
This sequence comes from Sphaerotilus sp., assembly GCA_013299055.1. GTDB lineage: Bacteria > Pseudomonadota > Gammaproteobacteria > Burkholderiales > Burkholderiaceae_C > Sphaerotilus. Next base: position 20,491 of record JAAFKB010000024.1, on the reverse strand, counting down.
CGCACTCGGGTCACGCTCGCTCGGCTTGAGGATGAAGCTGTTCCCGCAGGCGATCGCCACCGGGAACATCCAGCACGGCACCATGCACGGGAAGTTGAACGGCGTGATGCCGGCCACCACGCCCAGCGACTGGCGCATGGTCCAGTTGTCGATGCCGGTCGAGACCTGGTCGGTGTAGTCGCCCTTCAGCAACTGCGGGATGCCGCAGGCGAACTCGACGATGTCGATGCCGCGGCTGACCTCGCCGATCGCGTCGGTGAAGACCTTGCCGTGTTCGGCGGTGATCATCGCGGCGAGTTCGTCGCGGTGTTCGTTCAGCAGCGCGAGGAAGTTGTTCATCACCCGCGCACGGCGGATCGGCGGCGTCTCGGACCACGCCGGGAACGCCGCCTTGGCCGACGCGACCGCGGCGTTCACTTCCTCGACCGACGCCAGCGCGACCTGCCGCGCCACGGCCCCCGTCGCGGGGTTGTAGACGGCCTGCGAGCGGCCGCTGGTGCTGGCGATGCGCTCGCCGTGGACGTAATGGCCGATGTCGCGGGTGTCGGTGTAGGGCTGGGTCATGAGGGGGTCTCCGGCGGGGTGTTCTGGACAGGATGCAGCGCAGTCTAGGCACACACCCGGCGCGTGACCAGACCGGGTCGCTGGATACACTGTTCACACTGGCGAACAATCCTCCGCAGAAACCCGGAACAAAGCCGGACCAACGCCGGACCAACGAAAGCCCCCGATGGACACCCGCCGCGTCGACCACCTCTGGTCCCACGTCCACTGGCTCACTGTGCTGGGCGACCTGGGCAGCTACACCGCCGCCGCGCAGCGCCTGGGCGTGAGCAAGGCCGCCATGAGCCAGCGCATCAGCGAGCTGGAGCGGGCGGCCGGCGTGCCCCTCGTGCAGCGCACCACCCGCAGCGTGCGCCTGACCGAAGCGGGGCAACAGCTCGTGGACAGCACCCGCAGCGCCTTCGAGCAGATCGAGCGTGGCTTCTCAGGCGTGAAGGACCTGGCCGCGCAGCCACGGGGCCTGCTGCGCGTGACGATGCCGGTCGCGCTGGGACGGCAGACGGTGGTGCCGCACCTGCCGGCCTTCCTGCGGGCGTACCCAGACGTGCGGCTGGAGCTGAACCTGTCGGATCGGCTCACGTCGCTGGCGCAGGAAGGTTTCGACCTGGCCATCCGCCACACCGAGCATCCGCCGGAAACCCATGTGGCGTGGCGACTGGCGGACACGCGGGCGGTGCTGGTGGCGACCTGCGGCTATCTGGCCGAGCGCGGCACGCCGCAGCACCCGTCCGAGCTGGCGCAGCACGATTGCCTGCATTACATCCGCCCCGGCGATGCGCCGACCTGGCAGTTCCGCGAGGAGCACGCTGCCGCCGAGACACAGGCCAGCCATGTGACGGTGGCCGTGCGCGGGCCGTTCAGCGCCAACAACAGCGAAGTGCTGCGCGAGGCCGCCATCGCGGGACTGGGCATCGCGCTGCTGCCGGACTTCAGCGCGGCGGCGGCGCTGGCAGCGCGTGACGTGGTGGAGGTGTTGCCGGCGTGGCGCAGCGTGGGAGCGTTCGGCGGACACCTGTACGCGCTGCGGCCGTACAGCCCGCACGTGCCGCGCACCGTGCTGGCCCTGGTCGGGCACCTTCGGCACAAGATGGACAAACTGGACAAAAAAAACCCACCCGGTTAGGGGTGGGTTGATAGACGCCCTGTGAGGGGCGCCGTTGGGAACTGGGCACCGGGAGCGGGTTCGATGGTTGTTGTATCCGAACTCTCGACTCGCCAGCTTCAGATTTCTTTACTTTCCAGTAAATCCGCGTGACAGCAACTGGTTCGTACTGTACGCACCAGAACCACCGCCGGACATCCCCACGACGGTGGAAGTGATCTTGGTAATGCATCACAAAAAACACCCCAACGTACCAACGGAAGAGCACTCTTTTGACTTGATGTGCCGCCAAGTACCCTGATCTCACCCGATGCAGCAGGATGTGGCGGCACACTGTGCCGCGTGTTGCGTGCTCTCCATCATCCCCCCCACCGCCAACCCCTGACTGCGCCTCTTGAGCCGTTCCCGACGCCATGTTCTCGCCCGCCTGAGCCGCTGGGCCTTGCTGCTGGCCGCCCAGCAGGTGCTGTCCGCGCCCAACACCCATCGGTGGCGCGTGGCCCACCCACAGTGGCGTGACAACCCCTTCGCGCTCGGTGTGGCCAGCGGTCAGCCGCGAGCCGACAGCGTCGTGCTGTGGACACGCCTGATGGCACAGCCGGGGGGCGATGGGGGTCCGTTGCCGGCGGCGTTGCTGCCGCTGCAATGGCAGGTGGCGCACGACCCGCGTTTCGCGCGGATCGTGCGCAGCGGCACCGTGCTGGCCGACCCGGCGCAGGGCCACAGCGTGCGCGTGCAGGTGCAGCACCTGACACCCGGCCGGCCGTATTGGTACCGCTTCCTGTCCGGCGGCGTCGCCAGTCCCGTCGGGCGCACCCGCACCGCGCCAGCCGACGGTGCGCCGGTGGACCGGCTGCGTCTGGCCCTGGCGTCGTGCCAGCACTACGAGCAAGGCTGGTTCACGGCCCACCGCGAGATCGCCGCGCAGGAGCTGGACGCCGTGGTGTTCGTCGGCGACTACATCTACGACTCCAGCAACCTGCGCTTCCGGTTGCGCTCCCACGAGGCCGACTCGCCCTGCACGCTCGACGAGTTCCGTGCCCGCCACGCGACCTACAAGGCCGACCCCGATCTGCAGGCTTGCCACGCCGCGCACCCGTGGATCCTGGCCTGGGACGACCACGAGGTGCGCAACGACTACGCCGGCCAGCTCAGCGACGAGGAAGACCTGTCGCCGGCCGCCTTCGTGCAGGTGCGTGCGGCGGCCTATCAAGCCTACTTCGAGCACCAGCCCCTGGCGCCACTGCACTGGCAGAGCGGCCAGGTGCGCATGCACGACCATTTCCGCTGGGGTCGGCTGGCCGATCTGTGGATGCTCGACGGGCGGCAATACCGCAGCCAGCAGCCCTGCAACCCCGGTCAGACCGCGCGCGGCCGGGTCCGCTGGCGCTGTGACACGCTGGACGACAGCACCAGAACCGTGCTGGGCGCGGAGCAGGAGCGTTGGCTGCACGATGGACTGCGCAGCGGCAGCGGACGCTGGAAGCTGATCGGCCAGGCCACGCAGATCAGCCCCTGGGGCGTGCCGACTCCGGACGGCGCGCGGCTGGTCTACAGCGATGGCTGGGATGGTTACCCGGCGGCCAGAGCACGGCTGCTGTCGCACCTCCACCAGCATGGACTGGAAAACGTCGTCTTCCTCGGCGGCGATGTCCACCGGCATGTGGCGGCCAACGTGCGGGCCAATGTCTTCGATCCACAGGCGCCGGTGGTGGCCAGCGAGTTCGTCACGTCGTCGCTGACCACGGCAGGAATTCCGGATCCGCTGATGTCGTGGATACGCCGCAGCAACCCGGACATCCTGCACGCCCGCAGTGACGAGCGCGGCTACATGCTGCTGGATGTCACGGACCGGTCGATACACTGCACCGCAAGAGCGACAGGTTTTCCGGTTCTCGCGCACTCGGCGCTGCACACGCAGGCGCGGTTTCGCGTGGAGGCGGGACGGGCCGGCCCGCAACGTGAATGACCACGGCGGCCCGCAAGATGGCCTGAACCCTCGGTATGAGGCTTGGCGGCGGAGGGCCCCCAGGCCGGCAGTGGGAGAGAACACATGATGGCCGAACGACGCACCCTGAGCAGCTGGTTCCACTGGTCGACCTGGTTCGCAGGCCGAACCCGGCGCGAGGCCGATCGGCGCAAGGCGGAGGACTTCGCCGACTACGGCACCGCCTTCGGCCTGGACCTGAGCATGGACCCCCAGGAGAGCGCCTCCACCTCCCGCCCGGCGACCCAGCCCACCCCCACCAAGGCCCCGACTGCCCGGCGCTGACGCCTCAGCGCACCAGCAGCACCGGCGTCTTGCACTGCGCCAGCACCCGCGTCGCCACAGAACCCAGCACCAGGTTGCCCAGCCCCGAGTGGCCGTGTGACCCCATCAGCAGCAGATCGAAATCGCCTTCGCTCGCGGTCTGGGCGATCAGGTCGGCCGCATGGCCAGTCTTGCTGACGAAGGTGGCGTGCAGGCCCTGTTTCTCCAGGAAGACGCGCAGCGGGTGGAACACCTTCTCGCCCTCTTCGGCGTAGTAGCCCTGCAGCAGATCGCGGTCCAGCACCGCGGCAGCGCGCGGAGGCACCGCCGGCACCACCGTCAGCACGGTGTACTGGTGCTGCGGACCCAGCCACTCCTCGTGTGCCGCCCAGTAGGCCACCATGCGCCGGGTGAATTCGCTGCCATCGGCTGCAACCAGAATCTTCATGATCGTTCTCCTTGAGTGGTGGACGGTGAGCGCAGTCTGTCAGTGTGCCGGCGGTCTGGACTTGATCCGCATCAACTTTGATCACGTCCGTGGCAGACCTTGAACTTGCGCCCGCTGCCACAGGGGCAGGGATCGTTGCGGCCGACCTTGGGCATGCCGCGGCGCACGGTGGTGACTTTCAGGCGCTCGGTGCGGCCGATGGTGGCCACGTCGACCACGGTGGCCACGAGATCCTCGATGGCCGCGTCGAGCGAGTTCAGCGGCTGCTCCTGGTCGAGCGCCTTGGTGTAGGCCTGCTCGTCCTCATTCTGGTCGGGCAGGTGGCGACGCAGGCAGGCCAGCAGGTCCGACAGGTCGGGATGCCCCAGGTCTTCCAGTGCGGGGAAGTGGTTCAGCGCGTGCTCGAACCCCGTCACCCACGGCGCCAGCGCACCCTCGATCTCGGCGCGGCCGGTCAGCGGCTGGTCGTTGTCGTCCAGCGGCTGCATCACGACGGGGTCGAACCACTCATCTTCGACCATCGCATGGTGGATGGCGTCGAAGCGGCGCTGCACGAGCTGCACCAGCCGCTCGTGCTTGGCGGCGTGCCAGCCCTTGGTGTCCGGGGTGAGCACCTGGCCACCTTCACCCAGGTTCCAGTCACACGCAGGGGGCAGCCAGTCAGCAATGTCCACGCGCACTGGCTGCGACAGCACGCCGCAGAGGTAGCCATCGAGCATCACCACGTCCAGCGCATCCAGCGGCTGCGGAATGGCGGCGAGCAGGTCGTCGAGTTCGCCGATCTCGGCGTCGTTGAGGTCTTGGGGTGTGGTCATGGACAGGCCGTTCGATGCAGGGATGGCGGGTATTGTGCCGGTTGCCGCAGGTACGATGTCGGCATGGGACACCGACTCACTCAAATCAGCACCCGCACCGGCGACGACGGCACCACTGGCCTCGGCGACGGCACCCGCGTACCGAAAGACCACCTGCGCATCGCCGCGATGGGCGACGTGGACGAACTCAACTCGCAGCTCGGCGTGCTCCTGGCCGAGCCGCTGCCCGAGGATGTGCGCGAGCTGCTCGTCGTCATCCAGCACGAGCTGTTCAACCTCGGCGGCGAGCTGTGCATCCCCGGCTACACGCTGCTGAAGGACGACGCCGTGCTGCGGCTGGACGAGGCGCTGGCGACGCACAACGCCACGCTGCCGCGCCTGCAGGAGTTCATCCTCCCGGCCGGCACGCGCAGCGCCGCCATCGCCCACGTCGCCCGCACGATTGCCCGCCGGGCCGAGCGCGCCGTCGTGACACTGACGGCGCAGGAGCCGCAAGGGGTCAACGCCGCACCACGCCAGTACCTGAACCGGCTGTCGGACCTGCTGTTCGTGCTGGCACGGGTGCTCAACCGCGCCAACCTGGACGGGCTGGGCGGCGACGACGTGTACTGGAAGAGCGAGCGCCTCAGCCGCGCCGAGCCTTGACCGCCTGACTCAGCACCGACAGCACCGACTCGGAATCGTTCCAGCCGATGCAGGCGTCGGTGATGCTCTGGCCGTAGGCGAGCTGTGACGGGTCGTCCTTGCCGGGGCTGAATTTCTGCGCGCCGGCCTGGAGGTGGCTTTCGACCATCACGCCGAACACGCTGCGGCTGCCCCCGGCGATCTGGTCGGCGATGTCACGGGCGACCACGACCTGGCGCTCATGCTGCTTGCTGCTGTTGGCGTGGCTGCAGTCCACCATCAGCGTGGCGGGCAGCTTGGCCGCGTCGAGATCCTTGCAGGCGGCGGCCACGCTGGCGGCGTCGTAGTTGGGCGCCTTGCCGCCACGCAGGATGACGTGGCAGTCGGTGTTGCCCTTGGTCTCGACGATGGCGACCTGCCCGTTCTTGTGGACCGACAGGAAGTGGTGCGGACGCGCCGCCGCCTGGATCGCGTCGGTAGCGATGCGCAGGTTGCCGTCGGTGCCATTCTTGAAGCCGATCGGCGCGGAGATGCCCGACGCGAGTTCGCGGTGGACCTGGCTCTCGGTGGTGCGCGCACCGATGGCGCCCCACGCGATCAGGTCGCCGATGTACTGCGGCGAGATCACGTCGAGGAACTCGCTGCCCGCCGGCACGCCCAGGCGGTTGATCTCCACCAGCAACTGCCGGGCGATGCGCAGCCCCTCGTCGATGCGGTAGCTCTCGTCGAGGTAGGGGTCGTTGATCAGGCCCTTCCAGCCGACCGTCGTGCGCGGCTTCTCGAAGTACACGCGCATGACGATTTCCAGCGTGTCCTTGTACTGCTCGCGCAGCGGCTTCAGCCGGCGGGCGTACTCCAGCGCGGCGGCCGGGTCGTGGATCGAGCACGGGCCGATCACCACCAGCAGCCGGTCGTCGCGGCCCTGCATGATGTCGCGGATGGACTGGCGGGTGCTGCCAATCAGTTGCTCGACCGCCGTTCCCCGGATGGGGAAGAAGCGGATCAGGTGTTCGGGAGGGGGCAGCGGGGTCACGTCCTGGATCCTTTCATCGTCGGTTTGCGAGGTGCGATCAACGGGCGGATACCAGGAGTCGGTGGGGGCGGCGTGCGTGGCGTTCATGGTCGGGGTGTCCTGAGTGGGTGTCGAAGGGGAAAGGGGAAGGAAATGTCGGGGCGAAAAAAAACCGCCGGGGGTTCCGGCGGTTGTCTGGGAGTGCTTGCGGGCTTGTTCAGCTACGCGTTTGCCTCTCCTCCGCCGGGCGGTACGAGAACCAAAAGTAGCTAAAAAAGACGGCTGCGCGCTTCATGGGGGTCAAATGTAGGGGGCGGCGTGGCTTGGCGTCAAGCGCGCCGGTCAAGCCGTGCCGCCAACGGTCAGGCCGTCGATGCGCAGTGTGGGCTGTCCGACACCCACCGGCACGCTCTGCCCGTCCTTGCCGCAGGTGCCCACGCCCGAGTCGAGCGCCAGGTCGTTGCCGATCATCGACACGCGGTTCATCGCGTCCGGGCCGTTGCCGATCAGCGTCGCGCCCTTGACCGGGTAGAGGATCTTGCCCTTCTCGACCCAGTACGCCTCGCTGGCCGAGAACACGAACTTGCCGCTGGTGATGTCCACCTGCCCGCCGCCGAAGTTGCTGGCGTAGAGTCCTCGGTCGATCGACGCGATGATCTCCTCGGGCGTCTTGTCGCCGGCCAGCATGTAGGTGTTGGTCATGCGCGGCATCGGCACATGGGCGTAGCTCTCGCGGCGGCCGTTGCCGGTGGGCGCGGTCTTCATCAGGCGGGCGTTCATCGCGTCCTGGATGTAGCCCTTCAGGATGCCGTCCTCGATCAGCACGTTCTTCTGGCTGGCGTGGCCTTCGTCGTCGATGTTGAGCGAACCGCGGCGATCGGCGATCGTGCCGTCGTCCAGCACGGTGACGCCCTTGGCCGCGACGCGCTCGCCGATGCGGCCGGAGAAGGTGCTCGATCCCTTGCGGTTGAAGTCGCCCTCCAGCCCATGGCCGACCGCTTCGTGCAGCAGGATGCCGGGCCAGCCGGAACCGAGCACGACCGTCATTTCCCCGGCCGGTGCCGGGCGGCTGTCCAGGTTCGTCAGCGCAGCATGCACGGCCTGGTCCACGTACTGCTGCAGCAGCGCATCGGTGAAGTAGCCGAAACCGAAGCGCCCGCCCCCGCCTGCCGAGCCGACCTCGCGCCGCCCGTTCTGCTCGGCGATCACCGTGATCGACACACGCACCAGCGGGCGCACATCGGCGGCGAGCGTGCCGTCAGCGCGGGCGACCATCACCACGTCGTATTCACCGGCCATCCCCGCCATCACCTGCACCACACGCGGATCCTTGGCGCGGGCCATCTTCTCGACGCGCTCCAGCAGCGCCACCTTCTGGGTGCTGTCGAGCGTGGAGATCGGGTCCAGATCGGGGTAGAGGCGGCGGCTGGCGGCGACATGCTGCGGGGTGTCGATCTTCACCTTGCGGCTCTGGCCGGCGGCGGCGATGGTGCGCACGGTGCGGGCCGCGTCCAGCAACGCGGCTTCGGAGATGTCGTCCGAGTAGGCAAACGCCGTCTTTTCACCCGCCACCGCACGCACGCCAACGCCCTGGTCGATGCTGAAACTGCCGCTCTTGACGATGCCCTCCTCCAGGCTCCAGCCCTCGCTGCGGGTGTACTGGAAGTACAGGTCGGCATCATCGACGCGGTGCGCCGAGATGGTGTTGAGCGCCCGTGTGAGGCTGGCCTCGGTCAGGCCAAACGGGTCCAGCAGCAACCGGCGCGCGGTGGCCAGTCGTTCGAGGGTGGGTTCGCGAGAGATCATGGGCGCATTCTAGGGACGCCGCCGGGCCGCGTCTGCGACCGATGGGGGAGTCCTCGCCAGTACCCTCACAATTCCCTCGATGCCCACCCCCACGCCACCACCGCGCCTCGTCGCCCACCTCGACATGGACGCCTTCTATGCGTCGGTCGAGCTGCTGCGCCGACCGGAGCTGCGCGGGCAGGCGGTCGTGGTGGGCGGCAGCCGGGCGCGGGCAGCGGAGTTCGACGGCGACTGGCCACGGCTGGGTGATTACGCAGGGCGCGGTGTCGTCACCACCGCCACCTACGAGGCCCGCGCCCGTGGTGTCCACTCCGGCATGGGGCTGATGAAGGCGGCGGCACTCGCGCCACAGGCTGTCCTGTTGCCTGCGGATTTCGAGGAATACCGGCGCCTGTCGCGGGCATTCAAGGCGGCCGTCGCGGAGCTGGCCCCCGACATCGAGGACCGCGGCATCGACGAGATCTACATCGAGCTGACCGACCTGCCCCGCGTGCGCGACCACGTCGGCCACGACCCGCTCGGCGGGGCGCGGGCACTGGTGCAGGACATCAAGAACAACGTGCGCCGCGCCACCGGCCTGTCGTGCTCGGTCGGGCTGGCGCCGAACAAGCTGCTCGCCAAGGTCTGCAGCGACCTCGACAAGCCGGACGGGTTGACCGTGGTGATGGCGGACGACGTGGCGGCGCGCATCTGGCCGCTGCCGGTGCGGCGCATCAATGGCATCGGGCCGAAGGCGGGGACGAAGCTGGACGCACTGGGCGTTCACACCATCGGCGAACTCGCAGCCTGTGCGCCCGACTGGCTGGTCACGCATTTCGGCCATACCCAGGGGCTGTGGATGCACCGTGCCGCCCACGGCATGGATGACCGGCCGGTGGTGACCTACAGCGAGCCGGTGTCGATGAGCCGCGAGACCACGTTCGAGCGTGACCTGCACGCCCGCCACGACAAGGCCGCCCTCGGCGCGATCTTCACCCGGTTGTGCGAGCAGGTGGCGGGTGACCTGCAACGCAAGGGCTACGTCGGCCGCACCATCGGCATCAAGCTGCGCTTCGACGATTTCCGCAGCATCACGCGGGATCTGACACTGCCCACCCCGACCGCGCAGGCCGAGATGATCCGACGGGCGGGTGGCGTGTGCCTGAAGCGGGTGGATCTGACCCGACGGCTGCGCTTGCTGGGGGTGCGGGTGGGTGGGCTGTCCAAGGTGGGCGGGCGGCCAGCAGCCAAGGCGGAGGGGCTTGCGCCCACCTCGGCCCCGACCACGAACGCCAACCCGGCGCCGATGCCTCAGACCTTGCCGCTGTTCCCGGACGACGAGGCCGCCGAGGCTTGAGGCGTCAGCGCCTCACGGGTTGGCAGGTGCCACAGCCACCACCCTACCGCCGCGCAGCACAGCGCAGGCAGCCACTGCAGACGCGGCAAGGTGAACGCGGCAAGGAGCGAGCCGATCGCCATCATCCCCAGTGCAAGCTGCTTGGCCCGCAGCGGCACGGCGCGGTGCTGGCGCCAGTCGCGCACCACCGGGCCGAAGCGCGGGTGGTTCAGCAGCCAGGCTTCGCAGCGGGTGCTCCCACGCGAGAAACACGCCGCCGCCAGCAGCACGAACGGCGTGGTGGGCAGCAGCGGCAGGAAGATCCCTGCAATGCCCAGCAGCAGGCTAACCCCACCGGCCAGCAGCCACAGCACGCGCTGCCACACAGGACGCCGTGGCGGGGTGACAGGGAGGAGGGGCATGGGGAACCTGTGGTGCGACTATCCGAATCGAACTCTGGGCGTAAGTGCTTGATTTGCATCGGATTCACGCTGGCGCTTGTTGGAACCTGCCCCCAAACCTGCCCCCACGCTTCGCCGCAGCCCCTCGATTCTGCCCGATCAGCCGGAAACAGCCCCAGCCCGGACCATCTCGCGCAGCACCTCCAGATGGTCGAAGGGCGCGGCTACCAGCTCGAAGGGGTGGGGCCGGCTGGGTGCGCTGGCGCTGGCCGGGGTCGTGGCGCTCTACCAGGCTGAACCGTGGCCGGGCACATCCAGCACCTCGAAGGGTGCGGCGCTGGCCAGGATGCGCACCCACTGGCGGCGGTCGGTGCCGGGGTCGCAGTGCTGCAGCGCGTCGCGGGCATCGTCGGCGGTGTAGTCGCGACGGCTCACAGCTTCACCCCCGTGGCGCGGCTGATGAACGCCTCGACGGCGGGCAGGTCCGGCAAAGGCTTGGACATGCCCCAGCGGGACACGAGGTAGCCGGCTGCGGTCGGGATGATCGACCAGCCGGCCAGGGCGGCGCGGGTGCGCAGTTTGGCGAGTCGGTCGGGTCCATCTAACAGGTAAGTGCGTTAGGTGCGAGTGGTGGGCGCTTCGACGTTGAGGCGGAAGGTTTCGGAAGGTGCGTTCATGGCTTCACCTCCCCGGCCATGAACGCACCCAGCACCAACACGCGGGCAATCTGCGCGGTCTTGCGCTCGCGGTCGCGCACGCGGCACGACACCAGCCCGGCCACTTCCAGAACCTGAGCATTCCTGAGCGCCTGCGAATGCAGTGTTTTGCAGTAGTCCAGGCACTCGACCAGCACCAGCCAGGAACGACAAAGCCCGCTCGGTGGCGGCCTCGTCCTTGCCGTGTTCTTGCCGTCCTGCAGCAGTTGGCCGGGTTTCTGGACCATAGGTTTTGAAAGGTTCCCGGCCATTTCCGAACGTGAGTTTTCCCGAGTAGTTCGCCGACTGGCAGCACCTCGCAGAACTGAAGTTTTCTGAAGCGGAACCGGCCTGCATGGCTCGCAGACCATGACATTCCGTAACAGGCATGCCCCCCTCTGCGCTTCAGCTCTTCCGGGTCAATGTCGCCATCGTCCGGCGTGCCACAGCCCGGACAGGTCGCCCGCACATCAGCGGGGCCATCTTCAGCCAGGCGGCCCGGTGCGGGCCTTCCAGCTTCGCCAGTTGCTCCGCCAGTGCCTGCGCGTCGGCGTCTGGACCCCAGCGCAGCAGCCGGGCGGCATCGTCCAGCAGGTCCGCCAGCATCTCGCGCTGCAGCTCGCGCACCAGGGCGGGATTCTTCGGGCTGGTCATTCGTCGCGCTTCGACCGATTGGACAGCGGGAACGTGAACCCCCCCAGCGCGTCGCGTGGCTTCAGGATCTCTTCAGCCGTGCGGGGCTTGCGCTGGTACGCCTTGCGCGGTGCGGGGCTGGTGTCGGTGGTCGGCGGCGCCTGCACTGCAGGTTTTTGCAGGTTGCCGTACTGGCTCCGAGCGCCACAGGCACCCAGCAGCGCCACAGCGAAGGCGAACGGGTCGCGCAGTGCTTCGACGATGCGGGCGTGCGCCTGGGCGGCTTCTGGCGTCACGGGAACGGCTCGGGTGCCGTCTTTACCGTGGCGGATGTGGTGCGGGTCGGTGTGGTCGGTCACGGGCGGTCCTCCGGCCAGTCCTGCGGCCCGAAGTCCTCGGGGTCGTGCTGGCGCTGGGTGGCCTCACCTGCAACGGCACCCGCAACACCTGCAACGGCACCCGCAACACCTGCAACGGCGGCACGGCGGCGCTTCAGCCCGTACAGCGTCAGCACCTGAGCGGCAACGATGTCCAGGCTCGGGCGGGCGTTGCCGTCGCGGTCAATCCAGGCGCTCGGCTTGAGCGTGCCGGCCACGGCCAGCGAGTCGCCGGCGTCCAGCGCCAGCAGGGCAGCGCAGGCCGATTCCGAGAACGCCACGACGTTGACGAACAGGCTTTCGGCCTCCCCGGCAGCGGTGCGCATCTGCGCCTTGACGAACGGCTTCCCGCCTTTGCTGGTGCGTTCCTCGGCTCGCTGGTGCAGCTTGCCGGTGATGAGTGCTTCGATCATGGGGTGTTCCTCGTGTTCGGTTTGTTCGAGGTGAAGCCAGGGCAGGCGCGGCCCGGCTTGCATCTCGGTTTGCTTGTTTTGGCGGTGGAACTGGTGGAACAGGGGGAACACGGGGCGGTTCTCCCTCTGGCGTGGCTCGATTCCGCGTGTTCCACCGGGCGCGATGGCAGGTGGAACACGGTGGAACAGGCGATCCAAGCAGGGAAGAACCGCAGGGGGTGCCCGGCGTGTTCCACCCTGTTCCACTGGGCGCGATGGCAGGTGGAACAGGCACGCGGCGGCCTTCTCCCTGGGGGAATGGGCGTCTGTGACACCTGTTCCACCTGTTCCACCTGGAAAACGATCAGATTGCGTTTTCACTCGCCGGACTCCCACAGGTTGCCGGTGAAGACGTAGACGCGGGCGGTCGCGCCGATGCCGGGCAAGCGAACCTTGCGGGCGGTCTTGCCGTCCTCGCCGGCCAGGATGACCCCAGCCTTCACCAGCACCTGCGCGGCGGCCTTGGCATCGAAGCCTTGGCAGACCTCGCGCTTGAACACCTCGGGCAGCACCAGGAACTGGCGTGCGTCGTCCTCGCCGTCGCGCCAGAAGCCGGCCCGGTTCGGGATGCGCTGCTCTACCGTGGCGGCCATGTCCTCGAAGCGGCTCGCGCCGTGCATCTCGAAGAACGCACGCACCTGAGCGAGAAGGGAACGGTCTTCACGGCTGCTGTCGCCCCCGAAGCCCTCCAGCCAGGCCGTGAAGCACTTGCCGACCGCCTCGAAGGACTCGCCCCCCTTCCAGCCCGTCAGCTCGCCGGACAGCTCGCCAGCAGCAGCCACCAGCCCGAATCGACGCGCCACGCGCAGCACCTGACCGGGGGAGTCCGGCCGGGTGTGTTCGGCGACGAACTCGCGCACCAGCTCACCAGCCTGTTCAGCCAGGTTGACGCGATCCGCCACCACGCGGCGCAGCCAATCGACGCCGACGGCTCCATGGTGTTGCGCGGCGGCATCCTTCAGCGCCAGCGACAACGCGGCGCCGGTCGGGTGGCCGTGCAGCGTCTCGAATGCACCCAGCCCGGCCCCTGCATCGGCCTCGATGTCCGCCAGGCGCACCTCCTGCCCGGCGTTGGACCGCTTGCCGGCCCGGCCCATCATGGCCGACAGGGATTCCTCCCCGGCCGACAGGAACAGCAGCCGCCAGCGGGCAGGCTGTCGCGCCATGCCGGCCCGGCTTGCCCGGGTCTTGCCTTGCCCGTTCGCCAGCAGGTAAGCGGCGTCCCCTGCCTCCCTCGGGTCCATCTGGCTCAGCTCGTCCAGGATCAGCACGCAGTCACTGTGAACGGCGGCCAGTCCTTCCAAGCCGTTCGTGGTCGTGCGCCACAGCCGGGTAAAGCTCGCCGGGTTGCCCCAGACCGAAGCGGCCAGCGCCAGCGCGGTGGACTTGCCGGAACTGCTCTTGCCTCGCAGGTGGAAGCCTCCCGAGTCTTCGCCGACCAGTGCAGCCAGGGCGGGCGCGAAGGCGCAGGCGATGGCGAACACCATTCGACTGTTGCCCGCCGACAGCGCGGCCACGCCCTCGCGCCAGTGCGCAGCGGTGCCGGCCTGGGCGTAGGCAGGCTCTACGGCGGCGGACGACTGGAACACCACGGCTTCGGCTTCGGCTCCGATGGCCTCATCGGGCAGCACGTAGACGGCACCATGCCAGCCCAGCCGCTCCACGCAGCGCGCTCGCTCGGTCACGGGCCAGACCTGCATGTACGTGCTCAGCAGGTCGCGGGCACGCTTCGACGGGGCTACCTCAAGCCCTAGCCTCATCAGCTCGCGGCGCACTTCCAGGCCGTCGCCGGCCAGCAGCTCAGCGGGGACTGCCCAGCGGTGCGGGCGGCCGTCGGGGTCGCGCCACTCCAGCAGGCGGCCCCAATCCGCCGACTTGGTGCCGCGCGTCTTGGCGATGATGTGCAGCGGCGCGCACACCCACAGCGGCGCCTTGGCGTTGCCCTCCTGATCGAAGCCGGTGAAGTACACGCCCGCCGACTCGCCGGCCTTCGCGTGCTCGATCAGCTCGAAAGATCCGCCATCGTGGCGGGACTGCGGCGGGCGGGCGTCAGGCTTGCGGCGGGTCTTGCTGCTGGCGCTGGTTGTCGGCGCGGGTGCGTCCAGTACCTCCACGCCGTCACCTGCAGCGATGCCGGAAAGTCGGTTCAGGTCGTCGGCGTTGTCGTGGTTCTCAAGCATGGGCGGTGCCCTCCGTGGTCAGGGCGTCGGGGCATTCGTCACGGCTCGCCCACACGTCGCACCAGTCCATTCCAGGTTGCGAAGGGATGGCGCGATGCACGCGCAGGCCAGCAGACAGGGCACGTTCAGCCAGGCTGTCGACGGCTTCCAGTCCGGCCGGGTCGTTGTCGCCACAGATGGCGATGTGTCGGGCCTCTGGCGGCCACTGCCACGCGGCCAGCGCCCCCGCAGAGTAGGCGGCCACCACGGGCAGCCGTCCGGCCAGCGATGCGGCCATAGCCGTTTCTACGCCCTCAGCAACGCCGATCAGCCCGGCATCGGTCGGCGTGGCAAGTCGGATGAAGCCGCCCATGATCGGCCCGGATGCTGCAGACAGCTTCTTGGTGGGTGCGCCATCGGGCAAGGTGGCCTTGTTGCCTGACGGGTCCAGGTAGGTGCGGTGCAGCGCCAGCAGCTCACCTGACGGGCTGGTGATGGCGGCCACCAGCGCAGGGAAGGTGCCGATGCGCTGGCCGTCGTGCCAGTAGCTCAGGCTCGGGTGAAAGCGCAGCGCCTCGGGCAGCACATCGGGCAGCGCACGCAGTCGGCGGCGCAGATAGCGGCACGCCACATCGTCGGGACCAAGAACCCGGCAGGCGTCCCACATCCGGGCATTGCACCGGGCGTTCTCCGCCCACTGCTGACGCTGCTTCTCAGCACTGCGGGCGGATGCCTCGGCACGCTCGCGGACACGCTGCAGCCGATCAGCCGGACTCAGGTAGCCGTGCCGTCCGGTCTGCCACGATGCGCTGAACTGCTGGCGCTTGCAGCCGTAGCAGCCCCCGTGCCCATCGGCGAACCACTTCAGCCAGCCGTCCCGGTTGCCCGGCTTGCCGTTGGTGGAGAAGCGGACGAACTCGCCGGGCTGCACGCGGTCGGCGTCGGGGGCGTGCCCCAGCTCGGCGCGCACGGCGGCCAGGAAGTCATGAAGGCCGTTCATCGCGTGCCCCCTTTGGCCTGTCGCTCGCCGGTCTCGATAACCCAGTCGGTCAGCGTTTCGGCCTCGCGTGCGGCGATCTTGGCGGCGGTGATTGCCATGCGCATCAACGTGTCCCGGTGGCCGTTGCTCAGCAGTGGGGGCGGCGCGTCTTCCTCTTCGTGGCCGTCGATCATGTCGCGCTCGATCATCTCAAGCACCAGCTCGATACCGTTGGTCAGGTCGCGGATGGTGGATGCAGTGGATAGCACGCGATGCGACGGCACCGGGATGATTCCGGGCGTGGGTGTGCGGTCAGTCCACGAGAACCACGAGAAGGGCTTGAACAGGTGCGCCGGCTTGGTGGTGGGTGCGGTCATGCTGCGGCCCCTCCTGTCTGGTTCGCCAGTGCATAGGCACGGCTCACCAGTGCTTCGGCCTCGGTCTGGCGGTCGGTGAAGACGTTCACGGCAACCCGTGCCAGGTCGCCCACCAGCTCAAGCGGGTTTTCACACGTCGGGTCGTGCCAGTCTTGGACCGCTTCGGCGATCCGCTCGCCGAACCCCTTGTCACGGTTGGCGGCTTGCTCGATACCGGACAGCACGCGGTGGCAGTTGGCCAGGTTCTCCATCGCACGCAGCAGCGGGGAAACGTCGTGCTTCATGCGGCCGTGAAGGGTGTCCAGTTCGCCCGCAAGGTGGGCAATCGAGCGCAGAAGGTCGGCATTGGGCAATGCAGCGGCTTGAACCGGGGGCTTCCCGGTGGTGTTCTTGGTGACCATGTCAGGCTCCGGGGTGTTCGGTGGTGGTGGTGTCGCTGGCGCTGGTGGCGGCGGCGATGACGCGGCGCAGGTCGGCGCGCAGAGGCACGGAAGAGAGTTGGCCAAGCCATTCCATCTCTTCCAGCGCCAGCCGGGCCACGCGCAGCAGTTCAGGTGCCGAGGCGATCAGGCGGCCGGTCACATCCGCTTCGGCCAGCGTGGCGCACACGCCGCTGTTCACCTCAGCGAGACAGTGCCCGGACGGGGTGAGGATGTCGCGGCGGTCATGGCGCCACGGGCCGGGCGTGTGGCTGGCGCCGGCGGTCGGGGTGGCCGCGGGCGCAGCGGTGCGGGTGTGCGTGTCGTGCAGCTCAACCAGGCGGGCGGTGTCCAGGTCCATGCCGCGTTCGCTGGCCATCCAGACGGCTTCTGTGAAGGCGACACCATCGGCCAGCAGTTGCAGCAGGCGGGCCAATGCTTCGGCCTCGCGGCGGCTGCGGGGCGTGTTGGTGCCGGCGGTCATGCTGCACCGCCTTCCAGCGGGAGCGCCAGTTGCACCAGCTCGCGCAGCGCCTCGATGTGCTTCAACAGCCGCGGCTTCTCCTTGCGGCGCTGGTTCATGCCGTGCGAGTGAACACGGGCACGGGCGAACGACTGCGCTTCCTCCTGTTCGGCCTCGATCAGACGGGCGTGCAGGGCGGCAGGGGCGCGGGTGACGCCTTCCAGCACATCCAGCACCCAGCGGCGGAACGCTTCGGCCTTGGGCGTGCGGGCCAGCATCCCCAGCAGGTAGGCGCCACGCAGGGAGAAGATCCGGACAGTACGGGTCTGACCCGGAACACCTTTTCTGTGTTCTGGGTCACGCATCTTCACCAGCGCCGTCATGTCGGCGGTGAACTCGTGGGCGTGGCGGGCGAAGACGCGGCGCACTGCGCGTTCAGCATCTGGGGTGACAGAAGTGTCACCCCCTTCGGCTCCGCTGTAGAGCGCGGCCGTGATGTCGCGCATCGTCAGCCAGGTCTGGCCGTGGTGGTCGATCACCTTGAACTCGACCGTCTGGAACGTCAGGGGGCGGCTCATCGCGCACCCCCGATCCGGTCGGCGGCGATCAGCTCGAAAGCCTTGGCGCGCAGTGCCTCGCGGCGGGTCGCCTTGCTGGCCAGGGACAGCGCCAAGCGGCGCAGGTAGGCGGGCGCATAGGCGCCGATGCTTCCAGCCTTGGAAGTCGTTTTCATGGTCTCGTGCTCCGTTGTGAGCTTCTGAGGACCACTCGCACCGTTTTCAAGCGGCAGCGGGTGGGGGTGCAGGTGTTGAAAACTCACACAACGTTGAGCGGCCACGCTCGCGCAATGGCCCACCTGCACCCCCGAAACCTTGACGGAATCCGGGCGTGACAAAGCCGCGCTGTCGGGGCGGCTATCCGCGTTGTGTGAGGTGTTTTCAAGCACCTGCACACAGTTTGCACTACGGGGCATGTCGTGGCAATACGTGTCCATCACTGCACTCCCTGAATCGCACTCGACCCCAGCACGCGGCGGGCTTTCGTGCGGTCTTCCTCGGTCAGGCGGTAAACGCCGATCTCGACCTTTTGGCCGTCCCGGTCCTTCGATCCCTTGCGGGTGCATGGGATGGCCAGGCCGAACCGCTGGCGGATGCGCAGCACCTCATCCGGCCCGTTCGATGCACCTGCAGCGCGGTCGATCTCTTCGCGGGTGCGGTCGCTCACCAGCAGCGCCAGCAGGATGCGCCGGGCGCGAGGTGTGAGGATGGCGGGCAGTTGCTGGCGCTGGTCGCCTGCCGTAGCATCTGCACCGGTCTGCATGGGGGGGCGAGCGGTGCGAACGCTCGTCCCTTCGTCGTTTCTGGGGTCGGTCTGCATGGCCTGCCCCTTACTTCGCGGCGGTGGTGCTGGTCGATTCGAGCCAGCGGCGCACCGTGCCGGCAGACCAGCGAACGCACTTCGGGCCGTCTCGGTGGTCGGCGGGCGGGAACTTGCCGGCCTTCACCATGTCGCGTATCGACTGCTCGCCGCGGCCGATCAGGGCGGCCACGTCCCGGACGGACAGGCGCTGAAGGTCGGCGAGTTCAGGCGAAACACGGGTGGCCGTCATGCGAGCCGGGGCAGGCTTGCGAAGCAGGGCAATCGGGGTGATTTGGGGGGTTGCGGTGTTCATGGCCGGCAGAGTGCCGGCCAGTCGTCCGCTAGAACGCCCGTTTCCCGGACGATCCCGAAAAAAGCAATGTGCCTCGCCGACCAGGTGGGGCGCCTACCCGTACAGGGGTTCCCCGGAAATCACCACCTCTTCCAGGCACAGGCTCACGCAGCGTTCTGGCGCCTCGAAGTCCTCGGCACCGGCCACGCGGCGCACGTTGGTGGCGCACTGGTGGCAGTGGCGCACCTGCGGGTCATCGGTCGGCGCCATGTCGTCCCACTCCTGAAAGCACCTCAGCAGGCGCACAGGCCGGCCAAACGCCTCGATCTCGACAGGTTCACGGTCTTGCATCTCTTCCCCCTTCACGCGGCCTTGAACGGGATCACCTGCGCCCCATTGCGCAGGCGGTCCAGGTAGTCCGCCCATGTCTGCATCATCTGGCGGCGCTGGTCCATGAACTCCGCGCGGTCATAGGCCATGCCCAGCGGCCCGGCCTTGCCGTGCGCCAGCTGCGCCTCAATCACGTCAGGACCGATCCCCGGCAGGCGCTCCACGATCAGCGTGCGCGCCATCGCTCGGAAGCCATGCGCGGTCATCTCTTCGTTCGTGTACCCCATGCGGCGCAGCGCGGCCCTGATCGTGTTCTCGCTCATGCACTCGCCGCCACCCATGAGGGACGGGAACACGAACCGGCCGCGGCCCGTCAGCGGTCGCAGCTCTTCCAGCACCTGCAGCGCCTGGGCGGCCAGCGGCACCAGGTGCGGGCGGCCGTTGACCTTGCCGTGAACCGTGCGCTTCATCTTCGCGGCGGGGATCGTCCACAGCGCGGCGTCGGGGTCGATCTCGCTCCACTCCATCGCCCGCACGTTGCCCGGACGCTGGAACAGCAGCGCCGACAGCGCCAGCGCGGCACGGGTCACGGGATGCCCGGCGTACTCGCCGATGTTGCGCAGCAGTGCGCCCACCTGCACCGGCTCCAGCACCGCGGCCATGTGGCGCACCTGGGCAGGCTTCAGGGCGCCGGCCAGGTCGGCGGCGGGGTTGCGCTCGCAATGCCCGGTCTGGATGCCGTAGCGGAACACCTGCCCGGCGTACTGCCGCAGGTCGTGCGCTGACACGCGGGTGCCTCGCGCTTCGACCAGGCGCAGCACCTCCAGCAGCTTCGGCGCGGTGATGTCGGACAGCAGCAGGTGCCCCAGCCTGGGGAACAGGTCGCGGGTGCAGTAGGTCAACCACTTGCCGGCGTAGGACGCTGACCAGCCCTCAGCCTTGCCGGCGTGGAACTCTCGCGCCACAGCCTCGAAAGTGCCCGGCAGCGGCTCGCCTGCAGCGGCCAGGGCTTCGGCGTGCTGCTGGCGCTGGTGTTCGGCCTTGCCAGCCTTGCGGGCCTCGCTCGGGTCGGCGCCAGCCGCCACCAGTGCGCGGGCCTCGTCTCGACGCTTGCGGGCATCGGCCAGCGACACCTCGGGGTATGTGCCCAGCCCGATGCGCTTCTCCTTGCCCTCGAAACGGTACTTCAGGCGCCACCACTTGCCCCCGTTCGGCTGCAGTTCCAGGTAAAGCCCTCCACCGTCCGACAGCTTTCGGGGCTTCTCGCCGGGCTTCGCCTTGCGGATGGCGGCATCGCTCAGGGTGTTGGTTGTAGCCATGTGGGGGCAGGTTTTCCGGTTGGTGGGGGCAGATTCTGGACCTGCCCCCATTGTTGCCCCCACGAGGGGGCAGGTTCAACCGTGGTCACCCGTGGTCATTCGGGCATGAAAAAAGCCCCTGAGCGTTGATTCTCAAGGGCTTTTCTTGTCTGTCGTGGCCTCTCGTGGCCTGATGTGGTGCCGACTATCCGAATCGAACGGATGACCTACGGTTTACAAGACCGTTGCTCTACCAACTGAGCTAAGCCGGCACGGGGAGCGGATTGTAATGAACAAGCCGCTCCATGGCATCACTTGAC